>NZ_JBFBHW010000001.1:0-149156 GCF_040685395.1 Kitasatospora sp. NPDC088779
GGGGACGGGGATCTGACGTTCTTCGGGGCGGCGGCGAAGTGCTACGCGTCGGATGCGGCGATGGAGATCACGACGGACGCGGTGCAGTTGCTGGGTGGGTACGGGTACACGCGGGACTACCCGGTGGAGCGGATGATGCGGGACGCGAAGATCACCCAGATCTACGAGGGGACCAACCAGGTCCAGCGCATCGTCATGGCCCGCAACCTGCCGTAACAGCGCCTCCGAGGTGCACCGACGGCCGGGCCGAGCACCCGGTCCGGCCGTTCGGGGCCGATGCTATGTTCCGGGAATGAGCGAGAAGGAAGAGCAGGACCTGCCCATGAACGACGGGCCCACCAAGCCGGCGATGCGCGAGGCGCTCGTCGCCGCGGCCTTCGAGCTCTTCCTGGAACGCGGCTTCGAGCAGACCACCATCGACGACATCGTCTCGCTCGCCGGGGTCGGCCGGCGCTCCTTCTTCCGCTACTTCCCGGCCAAGGAGGACGTGGTCTTCCCGGACCACGAGCGCAGCCTCGCCGAGATGACGGAGTTCCTGGAGTCCGGCACCGGCGAGGAGGACCCGGTCAAGCACGCCTGCGACGCGGCCCGGCTCGTCCTGCGGATGTACGCCGAACAGCCCTCCTTCTCCGTCCAGCGCTACCGCCTCACCCGCAAGGTCCCCGGCCTGCGGGCGTACGAGCTCTCCGTGGTCTGGCGCTACGAGCACACGCTCGCGGCCTATCTGCGCGGCCGGTTCGCCGACCGGCCGGACGGCCCGCTGCGCGCCGACGTGACCGCCGCCGCCGTCGTCGCCGCGCACAACCACGCCCTGCGCACCTGGCTGCGCTCGGGCGGCGAGAGCGACTGGGTGGCCGAGGTCGACGCGGCGATGGCCTTCGTCACCGGCACCTGGAACGACCGCCCGGGCGGCGAGAACGGCGCGGGCGGGGAGTCCGGGGAGTCCGGGGAGTCCGGGGCGGACGATGTGGTGGTGTTGGTCGCCAGCCGCCGGGCGCCGCTGTGGCGGATGGTCCAGGGCATCGAGAGCGCACTCGGCGACGCCCACCGGCTCTGACCGCCGGCTCCGATCAGCCGGCTCCGGCCGACGCCGACCCGCTCCGGTCGCCACCCGCTGCGGAGGGCGCTCCCACCCGAACGGCGCAACTCCGCTCGTCCGGCGCCCGGCTGACGAGCCGCACGCCGTGCGGGCCGCCCGGCCCCGGGCGAGACTCGGTCGCAGGACGGGGGCCGCGCGCCCCGGGAGCGCGAAGGAGCGGCGATGCCGGGGACGCCCCAGCAGGAGAACGGTGGCCCCACCCTGCGCCAGGTGCTGCTCGGCAAGGGCTACCTCGGCCTGCTGCTGGTCGCCGCCCTGATCGGCGCCCCGGTCTCGCTGGTCGCCTTCGGCTTCGTCGGTCTGGAGCACCAACTCCAGCACTGGGTCTGGGAGAGCCTGCCGGTCACCGCCGGCTTCGACCGCGCCCCCTGGTGGTGGCCGCTGCCCGCGCTGCTGCTGGCCGGCCTGCTGCTCGCCCCCGTGGTCACCCGGCTGCCCGGGCACGGCGGCCACGTGCCGGTGGACGGGCTGGGCGGCCCGCCCACCCCGCCGGGCGCCGTCCCCGGCGTGGTGCTGGCCGCGCTCGCCTGCCTGCCGCTCGGCGCGGTGCTCGGCCCGGAGGCGCCGCTGATGGCGATCGGCGGCGGCCGCGATCTCCACCATCTTCGGCAGCCCGCTGGTGGCGGGCGTGATGATGATCGAGGCGGCCGGGCTGGGCGGCCCGCGGCTGATCGCTCTGGTCCTGCCCTGCCTGCTGGCCAGCGGGGTCGGTGCGCTGGTCTTCACCGGCTTCGGCCACTGGACCGGGCTGTCGATCGGCGCGCTCTCGCTGCCGCGGGTGCCCGAGAGCGGCGTCCCGGACCCGGGTGACTTCCTCTGGGGCGTCCCGCTGGCGGTGGTGATCGCCGTGGTCTGCGTGGCCGGGCAGGCCCTCGGCCGGCGGGTCAAGGCCTTCACCACGGGCGATCCGGACGGCCCCCGGCCGGTGCCGACCGCTCGTCGGACCGCCGTCCGGACGGTGCTGTGTGCGATCGCCGTCGGAGCCTGCCTCGCGGCGTACGCCCTGCTCACCGGTCGCTCACCGGAGGAGGCCGCGCTCTCCGGGCAGGCCACCCTGGGCGCGCTGGCGGCCGACCCGGCGGCCTGGCCGATCGGCGCGCTGCTCGCCCTGGTGCTGTGCAAGACGGTCGGCTGGGGGATCGCCCTGGGCAGCCTGCGCGGCGGCCCGATCTTCCCGGCGATCCTGATCGGTGCCGCGCTCGGGGCGGCCTGCGCGCCGCTGCCCGGCCTCGGCACCGCGCCCGCGCTGGCCGCCGGACTGGCCGCCTCCGGCGCGGCCGTCACCCGGCTTCCGGTCACCAGCACGGTGCTGGCGGCGGCGTTGCTGGGTGGTCAGGCCGCCGATGCGATGCCGCTGCTGATCGTCACCGCGGTGACGGCCTTCGTCACCGGCGAGCTGGTCCGGGGGCGGTCGAGACGCGTCCACGCTCCGCCCGGCGGGGGCAGGCCGGCACCGGCCGACTGACCGTCCAGCCCTCGTCCGGTCCCCGTCCAGCCCTCGCCCGGCCCCCAGGCGCCGGCGCCCCGACGTCAACGTTCTGCGGCGCGAAAATCCCTTCGGGGGACGGCAGATGAACAACTGCGGATTCCACGGTCCCCGGTCGGCGGGGTGCGCGATAACGGAGGCACCCCGGCCGACCGGCCGGCGGGGCACCATGACCAGCAGCCAGGGAACCGAGGAACGACACCCATGCCGATCAGCGACTACGGCGTGCTCGCCGCCACCGCCGTCGACCGGCGCCGCGAGGGCGCCACCGACACCCCGCACTACCAGATCCACCTGCGCGACGCCGGGGGCACCGACTACCGCGCGGCGGTCAACGTCCTCTCCCAGCAGGCCCCCGCCGACCTGCGCTACCTCGCGGTCGAGGACTTCCGGCACCCCGTCACCGGCCTCCTCCCGCCGGCCGGCAGCGGCTGGAACCCGCTGCCGTCCCGGCCGGGCACGGCGAGCCTGGACTTCGTCCGCGGGTGCCTGTTCGACCCCGCGGCGATGCGCGTCCTGCCGCCCGACCTCCCGGGCCCGGACAACGACCTCGCCGACGTGCTCGACCAGCACGTCCAACGGGCGATCGCCGACCCGGCGGCCGCGGTGTACGTCTTCGGGCAGCGCTTCGGGCCCGAACCCGGCGTCCCGGACAAGGTGTTCGGCTTCCTGTCCGGCAACGGCGTGCACGACGTGCACATGAACCAGGGCAACAGCGGGCGGTTCCGGACGGACGACGGCGTCTACCAGGACGGCGCGCTGCTCATCCACCTGCCGGCGGAGAGCCGGTGGGCGGCGGTGTTCCTGGCCTTCCAGTCGCAGTCCTGGCACACCGACGACCGCACCGGACACGCCCTGCCCGCGTCCGTCCCGCACCCCACCCGCCCCCGGACCGGGCCCCGTCAGGCGACCGGACCCCAGCAGTAGGTCCTGTCCGGCCGATCCTGGCGGATCAGCCCGCGCTGTGGGACCGGCGGGACTGGGCGAGCAGCCAGGCGTAGACCTCGGGGTCGTCGTACGTCCGCGTCCAGGAGTCGTGGCCGATCCCCGGGTAGCGGGTGAACCGCACCGGACCGCCCGCCTCCCGCAGCGCCTCGACCACCCGCTCGGTGTGGGCGACCGGGACGACGTCGTCCTCCCCGCCGTGGAAGGCCCACACCGGGAGGTCGACGAGGCGCGGCGCCGCCTCGCTCAGCCCGGACCCGCAGATCGGCACTGCGGCGGCGAACCGGCGCGGGTACCGGGCGGCGAGCGCCCACGTGCCGGTGCCGCCCATGCTCAGCCCGGTGACGTACCGCCGGTCCGGGTCGATCCGGTACGTCCGCGCCACGTCCTCGACCAGGGCCGCCAGCGCGCTCACCTCCGCGACCCACGAGCTGTGCGCCGGGCACTGCGGGGCCACCACCACGAACGGCAGCTTCGCCCCGGCGGTGATCTGCCGCACCGGCCCGTGCACGGCGAGCGCCGCCAGATCCTCGCCACGCTCCATGGCGCCGTGCAGGAACAGCAGCAGCGGCCACGGCCCGGGGCCCTCGTCGTACCCGTCCGGCAGCGACAGGGCGTACCCCAGGTCGTTGCCGTCCTCGTCGACGGCGAAGCGGTGGTGCTGAACAGGTGCGGACATCGGTCTCCTCCAAAAACGTCAGGGGTTCCACGGGGCGGACCCGCCGCCACCACCCTTACCGAGCTGCCTCTCCGATTGATGACGCCGCCGTCACGGTTCACGTCGCAAAGACGCCGGACGGGGCCCGAGCGAGGGCGGCGCGGCGATGCCGAACTCCCGGCGGAGCGCGGAGACGGCGGCGAGGTAGCCGCTCATGCCGTGGACGCCCGGACCGGGCGGCGTGGACGCGGAGCACAGGTAGACGCCGGGCAGCGGGGTCGCGTACGGGTTCCACCGGGGGGTCGGGCGCATGAGCAGCTGGCCGAGGGTCAGGGCCCCGGCCCCGATGTCCCCGCCGACGTAGTTCGGGTTGTACGCCTCGTACTGGACGCCGTTGGTGCTCCGGGCGGCGACGACCGTCTCGGCGAACCCGGGCGCGTACTTCTCGATCTGTGCCGTGACGGAGCCGGTGGGGTCCGCCGCGTACCCGTTGGGCACGTGCGCGTACGCCCAGACGGGCCGCTTCCCGGCGCGGACCCGGTCGGGATCGGCGACGCCGGGATCCACCAGCAGCACGAACGGGTCGCCCGCGTCGACACCGCGGGCGACCCCGGACTCCCGGCGGTAGATCTGCGCCTGCGACCCTCCGAGGTGCACGGTGGCGGCCCTGGCCACCTCGGTGTTCCGCCACGGGATCGCCTCGGACACCAGGAAGTCGACCTTGGCCGCCGCGGGCCCGTACCGGAACCTGCGGAGCCGTCGCCGGTAGGCGGCGGGCAGCCGGTCGCCCGCCACGGCCGAGAACTCCTTCGGCCCGGTGTCGAACATGACGACGCGCGAACCGCGCACCTGCGCCAGGTCGGTGATGCGCGCACCGGTGTGGATCTGCCCGCCGTGGCGCCGGATGTCCTCGGCCAGGCCGGCCGCGATCTCCGAGCTCCCGCCGCGCGGCACCGGCCACCCCGAACTGTGCGCCAGGTGGCCGAGGAAGACCGACACGGCTCCGCCGACGATGCTGGGGAGCCTGCCGACGGCGTGCGCGGCCACCCCGGCGAGGAGGGCGGCCGCCTCGTCGGTCGCGAACCGGTGGGTGGCGAGCGCCGTCCCGTGGACCAGGGACCGCCACGCGAGCATCGCCGGAGTCCGCAGGGACGTGGGGACGGAACGGAAGTCGGAGAGGAAGAGCTCCCCGATCTCGGTGCTGCGGCCGATGAGCGGTGCCATCAGCCGCCGCCAGCCGGCGCCGTCGCGGCCCAGCGCGTCGCAGGTCCGGTCGAGGTCCTGGTACGCCACGGCGGCCCGCCCGTCCGCCAGCGGATGGGCGTAGGACGCTTCCGGCCGGAGCAGGTCGACGCCGCGGGCCGACAGGTCGAACCGGCGGAAGAACGGCGACACGGCGGCCATCGGATGGACGGCGGAGCAGATGTCGTGCCGTACGTCGCTGTCGAAGAGGGCGTGCGTGCGCAGGCCGCCGCCGATCTCGTCCTGGCTCTCGTAGACGTCCACGTGCAGCCCGGCGCGGGCGAAGGTGACGGCCGCCGCCAGGCCGTTCGGCCCGCTGCCCACGACCGCGACGTCCCTGTTCCACTTCATGGTCGGTCCGCCTCGTTCATGGTCGGTCCGCCGCGCGGGATTCCACGGGCGGGGCGGCCGGTCACCGGGAGCTGGTGCTACCGGCGGCCCTTTGCATCGAACATTCCTTCCAGCTCCTTCAGGACCGACGGCAGGTAGAAGCCGGTCTCGCCCTCCCATTTTCGCTTCCCGACGCTGTACGCCGCCACGGTCTGGCTGACCGAGACGTTCGGGCGCCGCAGCAGGAGCTCCATGTTGTGTTCGACGACGGCATTTCCGGCCGGAAAGGCGGTGGCGAGCACGATCGGCTTTTCGGTGATCTGCAACGCCATGGTGGCGGGGGTGTCGCAGTTTCCCGAGGCGAGCCGCATCGCGAAATCGAGCGTCGCGGGGAAGACGGCGAAGGCGTCGACGCGTTCGCCGATCTCCACGTGTGCGGATTCCGGGAGGGAGGGGTCGGCGTAGTCGTCGGTCCACACGTCGCCGCCCACCAGTCGGCGCAGGGCGTCCAGCGTCACGAATCGCTGTGCGGACCTGGTCACCAGGAGATCGCTCGTGATCCGGGGAAACGACTGGCGCAGCCAGTGCAGCCAGTACGGTGTGAGCGCGGCATTGATGGATCCGGTCACGATGAACAGGATCCGCTTCTCGCCCAGATCGGGGATCGCCTGACTTCCGGCGCTTGCGGCGATTCCGGTGTTCGCAGCGCTTCCGGAGTTTTCGGTGCTTTCGGTTTCGGGCATCTCGGTGTTCCCCCGGTTCACAGGGCGAGTTCGGGCGAGATCATGATGGGCTTGATCCCGTCGGCACCCTCGGTCGGGACGGACGCCACGATCATGAACTGGTAGTCCCCCGACTCGCTGCTCCTCCTGCACGTGTCCCGCACGGCCCCGGCCATCAGGTTGTACCCGTCGCTGTTCAGCATCCACTCGAACATGGCCCCGTTCGAGGCGAGCGTGCGCACCTGCGACGCCATGTCGAACAGCGCCTTCGGAACCCGGCTCCCCGGGTTCCACAGCACGGCGAGCGGCTTCGCCTCGTTCCGCATGGCCAGGTCGGCCCACGTGGTCCACCCGTCCGCGGGCGTCGCGCGCGTGCGGTAGAAGACGTACAGGTCCTCGATGCCGGGGTTCGGAGCGAAGAAGCGCCACTGCGGCAGGTCGGGGAAGAACGGCAGGCGCATCTTGATCGGCAGCTTGTCGTCGGGCAGGTTCTCGAAGACCGTCAGCACGACGTGCGTCACCAGGGCGGCCTTGACCAGGGACGTGACGGTCCTGCGCCACGCGCTCATGAGTTCTCCAGGATGATCGCCGCCGTCTGCTGCGCCAGGGCGGGCTTGGCGATGATGGACCGGTGGCTGCTCGCCGGGACGACGTGGAAGTCCGCGGCGACCCGCTCGCTGAGCTTGCGCTGCTGCTCGGTGTTGTTTGCGGCCGAGATGACGACGCGCCGCAGCGGGCCGGCGGCCACGAAGTCCTGGCCGGCGAGGGGCTCGTGGAGGTACTCCTGGCGCGCCGCCAGCAGCACCTGGGGGCTGGAGATCGAGGCCAGGTACGCCCGTTGGATGTCCGGGCGGTACTCGAGTTCCCGCTCGGTGGGGCTCGTCAGCCAGCGGGTGGTGCCCAGGGCCGAGCCGAGCAGCCGTCGCGCGGTGTCCTGGTTGTAGCGCGCCACCCGCCGCTTCGACCCGCGATCCTCACCGAGGAGTACGGCGTCCGTCCCGTCGACGATGTGCAGGACGGTGGCGCGCTCGCGCACGTAGGCGGACTCCGCCGCGACGTTCATGGCGGTGAGGGCGCCGATCGAGTGGCCGCACAGGACGACGTCGCCCTCCGGCGCGAGCTGTTGCAGGAGGAACTCGACCGACTGGGCCGGCCGCAGTCCGCTCTTCGAGCGCCAGTACCCGCTGCGGTGGTAGCGCAGGACCCGGAAGCGCCGGCTGAGCAGCCCGGCCACCCAGTCCCAGGACTCCAGCGGCGCGCCCAGGCCGCTTTCGAGGACCGCGACGGGGGCGGTGGGACCGAGCTCCCCGGCATCGAGCGCGTACTCGATCGCGAGGCCGTCCGGGCCCTGGATCAGGGAGGTCCCCTTGAGCCCGCTGCGCCGGGTGTACTCCTCCTCCAGGCGGATGTACGAGAGGTAGGCGCTGACCGCGGCGGCGGCGCTGAAGGTGGCGACCACCTGGCGTTCGAACCTCATCCCCGGCCCCCGTTCCTGGGCAGGCGGTCCACGGCGTAGAGGACCGCCGCGTGGGCCGAGCTGAATCCCCAGAAGAACCGCGGCAGGCCCATCGTCACGGCGATGCCCAGGTGGAAGAGCTTGACGCCGGCCAGGGCCTTGCGGGCGTCCGTCGGCGCCAGCAGGTAGACGACCGGGAACCCGGTCTCCCAGACGATGGTGAACCACGTCATCGAACTGCACAGCAGCGGGCTCTTCTTCAGCCACTTGGCGACCGCGCTGTCCCCGTACTGCTGGGTCTGCAGGACCTGTTCCAGCGCCTCGCCCGACCGCCAGGTGCTGGAGATCGCCTTCGCCGCGCCGGCGGTCACGTAGGCGATGAAGGTCTGGGCGTTGACCGCGCGCAGGAAGAGGTCGTCGGACTTCTCGGCCTCGGGGACCAGGGCGGTGAGCAGGCGGTAGCCGCAGATCAGGGCGGCCATGTGGTCCGCCCCGTCCCTGCCGAACGAGGTGCGGTACTTGCTCAGGCCGCTGGAGGCCAGCATCAGGCCGGCTCCGGTGATCTGCTGCGCCCGGCTCCTGCGGCCGGTCAGGGTCAGCGCTCCGCCGACGACGCCCATGGCCTTGATGGCGACGGCACCGCCGCGGCTGTCGATCGCCTTGCGGAGGGCCTGCGGGACCACGCTGCGATCACGTTTCGAACTCAGGCCCTGCAAAAGGCCGTTGGGTCCGTAGGCGGCCGTCCTGGTCAAGGCTTCGAGGCCGCTGATGATCTCGCCCACCGCGGCAGGGGCCAGCGTCCAGTAATGCGCGTCCTCGCGCGATATGGGGTGGGAAGGCTCGTTGACGATCTTGGTGAATGGCATTCACGCGTCCTCGTGCTCCAGTCGAGCGGGGCCGGAAAGGGGAACCGCTCGTCCCCCTTTCCGGCCCGTCTGCTCACATGGGTGGTGTCACCGGTGGGTCAGTGGTTCAGCAGCCGAGGCAGATCGTGCTGCCCGTCACGACGACCTCGCATATGGCGACGATGGTGGGGGTGGTCATCGCGGGAGCGTTGTGTGCGTTCACGAAACCCTCCTGCGCCTCCGCGAACGAAGCGTTGACGGCATCGGTCACGAACTCGACACGCGATTCGGTGGCGTTCACTCTTTCTCCTTTTGATGGTGGAGACAGCGGCCAACCCGCAGAGGACCGACGCCCGCTGCCGGCCGCTGCCGTTCGACCATATGTCGTTCCGGTAACCACGGGAAGACCCTTGATGTGTTCATGGTGTGCACAATGCGAATCGGTGGCGGATAATTTCGAAGAAATTGACCAATTCCATTGTAGGTGGACATTCTTCGAATTCTGTGCAATGCCCCTTTTGTTGTGGAGTCACCGGATGCTCCTGTATTTGATCATTGATATCGCAGGTCAGGCCTTGATCGAGAATCCGGGCGGGCGGCGGATTCCGCCGAACAGTCCGTATGGCCTCAAATCGCCCCATTTGACTTGACGGCCTCGGGGCCGACCGGAGGATGCGTGCCGGGCCGTCCGGAGGGCGTATTTGGGTCGGCTTTGCAGGATTGGGACGCCTTGCTATGATCGGCCCAATGTTCAGAAAAGTGTGAAAATGAACGTTTCGATCATCCGAGAGAAGACGGCTCGTCGATTGAAAAAGAAAACCGGCAAGGCGGCGGACGCACCGCTGCTGCAACTCGTCGACGTCACACACGCGTACGGTGACAGCACCGTGCTCGACCGGGTCTCCCTCCGCATCCACCGTGGTGAGTGCGTTTCCCTGGTCGGGGAGAACGGATCCGGCAAGAGCACGCTGCTCCGCGTGGCGGCCGGCCGGGAGAGACCCTCCGCGGGGTCGGTCGTCTTCGACGGGGAGGAGATCCACGAGGATTCCCTGGACGTGCGCAAGCGGGTCGCGTCGGTGATGGATCCCGGTGCGTTCTATCCGGACCTCACCGTGCGGGAGCACCTGCGGCTCGTGGCGCTGTCGCACGGCATGGGCGCCGGAGCCGATGCCGCGGTCGACGGGGCGCTGGAGTCGCACCGCCTCACGGCGCAGTCCGAACAGTTCCCCTCGGCCCTGTCCTCCGGGCAGACCCAGGCGCTGCTCCTCGCCGCCGCCTTCATCCGGCCGCACGACCTCCTCATCCTCGACGAGCCGGAACAGCGGCTCGACTCCCACGCCCGGACCGCCCTCGCCCGCCTGATCGCGGAGCACCGCGACCGCGGAACGGCCGTCCTCATGGCCACCCACCACCGGGCCCTGAACGAGGTCGCGGACCAGATCGTCGAAGTCGGCTCGCGTGCGGGGCACTCGGGCCCGTCCGGGGCGGTGCGGGGGGAAGGATGAGCGGTTTGAGCGACAGCGTGGCACCCGCGACCGGGACGAGGGCGCGGGTGCCCGACAGGTCGGGGGACTGCACCGCGGACACCCTGCTGTTCCTGCGCGAAGCCCGGAGTGGCACGCGCCAGGAGAAGCGCAGGAGCGCGTGGTTCATCGCCTACACGGTCCTCCTGGTGGGCGGCTGCTGGGGCGTCCCCGCCCTGCTCCAGTGGACGAGTTCGACCCGGGCGGCCGACCGGCCACCCGTGCAGATCGGGGAACAGGCGTCCGCGACGCTCCTGGCGCTGATCCCGGCGGTGCTGGTCCTCGCCCTGCTGCTCACCGCCCGGGGAGCGATGTGGCGTGGCCCGGTCCTGCTGGACCGGGCCACGACCGGCTTCCTGCTGCCCTCGGCCGTCGACCGGCGAGCCCTGCTCGCGCCGGGGTTGCGGTCCTCGGTGGCGCTGGCCTCCGTGGTGAGCGGCGTCGCCGGCGCGGTCGCGGGCTTCCTGCTGCAGGGCCTGGCCCCGCAGTCGTGGATCCTGCTGACCCTCGCGGGCTCCTGGACGGGCGTCTCGGTGGCGCTCACCACGAGCGCGGTCGGCGTCCTGGTCGAGCGGAACGACCAGTGGATGTCCCGCTACGGCCGCGGGGTCTTCGCCGCGGGGTGGCTCCTCGCCGCGGTCGCCGCCGCCGGCGTGTGGACGGCATGGACACAGGGGCGGACGGGCTGGCTGCAGGACCTCCTGCTCTGGTCGGGCCCGTGGGGGTGGGCGTCCCAACCGCTCCTGTGGGCGCTCGGCCTCGTGGGTACGGCGGGCGCCGTCGGCACGGTGCTGTCGGTCGGCACCCCGGTGGTCGCCCTCGTCCTCGCCTGGCGGGAACTGCCCGCGATCCCGCAGGCCGCCCTCAGGCTGCGCGCGACGGTCGCCGCCCAGATCAGCACGTCCGTCCTCATGCTCGACCTCCGCCAGGCCCGCTCCGGAGTACCGCGGCTCAAGGAGCGGCGCAGCACCCCCCGGCTCCGCCTCCCCGTGCCGCGGCACCGGCTGCTGCTGGTCCCGTGGCGCGACCTCACCTGCCTGCTGCGCAACCCCCGCCGCCTGGGGTGGGCCGCCGTCTGGAGCGGGCTCGCCGTCGGACTGACCGCGGCCGCCCCCTCCTTCACCTCGACCGCACAGCAGATCGTCGTCGTGCTGTCCCTGGTCGCCGAATACCTGGCGGCCGCTCAACTCACCGAGCCGGCCCGGCTGGAGAGCGACGACCCGCGGCGCTCCACCAACCTGCCCTGGACGTTCAAGTCGCTCGCCCTCCAGCACTCGGCGGTGCCCGGCGGCCTCCTCCTCGCGCTCACCGGAGCCGGCGCACTGGCGTGCGTGCTCGGCGGCCGGGGCGCCGCAGGACTCCTCCCGCTCCTCGCCTCCGTACCCGCACTCACCGCGGCCGCGCTGGTCAGCTCCTACCGGGGCGTCGTGCCCATGCACCTGACGATCGGTGTCAACACCCCCATGGGCAACACCGGCCCCGGCCAGGTGGCGCTCTGGTACCTGCGCGGCCCGCTGGCGGTCGGCACCCTCCTGTTCCCGCTCGCCCGCTCCGCAGCCCAGGGCCACCCGTACGCCGCGGCACAACTCGCCTGGACCCTGGCCGTCACCGCGGCCGCCCTCTGGTGGGTCCGGCGCACCGCCCACCGCCTCCACACCCGATAGCCCCGACCCCACACCAAGGGCCGGCCGACCCGCCGTCACGTCGGATCGACCAGCCCCACGAGGTCGGCCGACCACCATGCCCGAAGCCACGACTCCCCGGCGGAGACCTCCACCACCACCCGACACCACTCGCCGGGCCGCCGGTCCCGCGGTTGGTCACACGACGGCCGGGAAAAGCAAAAGACCCCTGAATCAACAGGGGTCTTGCTGGTGTCCGAGGGGGGACTTGAACCCCCACGCCCGATAAAGGGCACTAGCACCTCAAGCTAGCGCGTCTGCCATTCCGCCACCCGGACCGGGTGTTGTCTTAGCGGCTTTCGTTCTCTCGTCGGCCGCGCTGACAGATGTAACTGTAGCAAAGATCGGCTTGGGGTCCCAAAACGGTTCGGGGCGGGGGAGCGAGGGTGGTGGCGGGGGCAAGGGGGAGTGTGTGGCGGGGGCGTGACCAGGGGGTTTCGGGGGCGCGCAGGGGGTGGATCCGGGCCGGGGGCTGGGGGAGGATGGGCGTACGTGCTCGTACGGCCCGGGTGCAGGTCCTGGGGGTGGCGCGCTGGTGCGTCGGTGCGGGCCAAAGACGAGGAGTGACCGTGAGCGAGCGGAGCGAGTCGGCGGGGCCGAGGGCGACGGCTGAGTCGGAGGTCGCCGGGATCTGTCGCGATCTGATCCGGATCGACACCAGCAACTACGGGGACGGCTCCGGCCCGGGGGAGCGCAAGGCGGCGGAGTACGTCGCCGAGCAGCTCGCGGAGTTCGGGGTGGAGCCGCAGATCTTCGAGTCGGCCAAGGGGCGGGCCTCGACGGTGGTGCGGATCGAGGGCGAGGACCGTTCCCGCCCGGGCCTGCTGATCCACGGCCACACCGACGTGGTGCCGGCCAACGCCGCGGACTGGACGTACGACCCGTTCGGGGGTGAGATCGCGGACGGCTGCGTGTGGGGGCGCGGCGCGGTCGACATGAAGGACATGGACGCGATGACCCTCGCGGTGGTCCGCGACCGGCTGCGCACCGGCCGCAAGCCCCCGCGCGACCTGGTGCTGGCGTTCGTCGCGGACGAGGAGGCCGGCGGCACGTACGGGGCGCGGTTCCTGGTGGACAAGCACCCGGAGCTGTTCGAGGGCGTGACCGAGGGCATCGGCGAGGTCGGCGGCTTCTCCTTCACGGTCAACGACCAGGTGCGGCTTTACCTGGTGGAGACGGCCGAGAAGGGCATGCACTGGATGCGCCTGACGGTCGAGGGCCGCGCCGGGCACGGCTCGATGGAGAACGACGACAACGCGATCACCGAGCTGTGCGAGGCGGTCGCCCGGCTCGGCCGGCACAAGTTCCCGCTGCGGATCACCAAGACCGTACGGGCGTTCCTGAACGAGCTGTCGGACGCGCTCGGGGTCGAGCTCGACCCGGAGAACATGGACGAGACCCTGCGGGTGCTCGGCGGCATCGCCAAGATGATCGGCACCACGCTGCGCAACACCGCCCAGCCGACCATGCTCGGCGCCGGCTACAAGGTGAACGTGATCCCCGGCCAGGCCACCGCACACGTGGACGGGCGCTTCCTGCCCGGCTACGAGGAGGAGTTCCTGGCGGAGCTGGACAGCGTGCTGGGCCCGCGCGTGAAGCGGGAGAGCCTGCACTCGGACAAGGCGATCGAGACCACCTTCGACGGCGCGCTGGTGGAGGCGATGCAGACGGCGCTGCGGGCGGAGGACCCGATCGCCCGCGCGGTGCCGTACTGCCTGTCGGGCGGGACGGACGCCAAGTCGTTCCAGGACCTCGGGATCCGCTGCTTCGGCTTCGCGCCGCTGCAGCTGCCGCCGGAGCTGGACTTCGCCGGGATGTTCCACGGTGTGGACGAGCGGGTGCCGGTGGACGGGCTGAAGTTCGGCGTCCGGGTGCTGGACCGGTTCCTCGACGCCTGCTGAGCACCTTGGGTGGACGGCCCGTTCCCGGAGTGCCGGGGGCGGGCCGTCCGCATTGTCCGAGCTAATGATTTGGGACAGGGCGAAGGAGATCAACAGAAACGATCCTGCAAGGAAATGCGGATCGACCGTGTGTGCGGACCGTCACCGTTGCGAGTGAATGGCAAATCTGTTCCGTACCCCGTTTGCCACACCCTCGTTCATCCCTGTGCAACCCGCCGAACGGGTTGCGTTGTCCATACAGGAGGAATGATGAAGGTCAAGAAGATCGCCGCTGTTGCCGCCGCCACCGGTGGCCTGGTGATCGCCGCCGCCGGTGTCGCGTCCGCTCACGGCGGTGCCGGCGCCGAGGGTGTGGCCGCTGGCTCCCCGGGTGTCGTCTCCGGCAACCAGGTGCAGATCCCGGTGCACGTCCCGGTCAACCTGTGCGGCAACACCATCAGCGTGATCGGCGTGCTGAACCCGGCGTTCGGCAACCACTGCGCCAACTTCTGAGTCACGCTCCGAGCTGCTGAGGCTCGTTGAGCCGACTCATTCGGCCCCCGGGCGGCGGACGCGCCGCCCGGGGGCCGCTTGCATGCGGAGTGCGGAGTGCGGAGTGAGGGGAGCTGGGTGCGGAGGGGCAAACAAGAGGGCAATCGCTCGATCGGGTGAAGTTGGTTCGTTCGGCTCAACCTCTCCGCCGCTCTCTCGTTAACTCCTGTGCAGTCGAAGACCTTGCCGGATATCCGGATATACGGAAATTCCGACTTTCGGAAGGTATTTACGTCAAGGTCGTCACGTCGTTCTCGATACGTCAGGGGAAAAGATGAGGAATGTAGCCAAGAAGGGGATCCTCACGGTCGTGGCCACCGGCAGTGTCCTGGCCTCGACCGCCGGCTACGCCTACGCGGGTGCCGAGGCCCAGGGAGGTGCCGCCGGATCGGCGGGCGTCGCCTCCGGGAACTCGGTGCAGGTGCCGGTCGAGGTGCCGATCAACGCCTGCGGCAACACCGTCGACGTGATCGGCGTGCTGAACCCGTCCTACGGCAACCGCTGCGCGAACGTCAGCGGCCACCCCGAGGCCGCCAAGCCGGGCGGCTCCCACGCGGGCTCCGGTTCCCACACCGGCCCCGGGGCCAACACCGGCTCCGGCCGGGGCTCCTCCGCCTCGGGCACGTCCGCCTCCGGCGTCGCCGCCAACTCGCCCGGCGTGGTCTCCGGCAACAGCATCCAGGCCCCCGTGCACGTCCCGGTCAACGCCTGCGGCAACTCCGTCGACGTGGTCGGCGTCGGGAACCCGGCCTTCGGCAACGACTGCGCCAACGTCGCGCAGCCCGCCCCGGCCCCGAAGCCGGTCGACGACTGCCCCGAGAAGCACAGCCCGTCCATCCCGCCGCAGGCCGGCGGGGAGGTCCCGGGCAACCCGCGCAACGGCGGCCCGTCCACCACCCCCGAGGCCGGCGCACACTCGGCCCCCGCCGTCGCGCCGGTCGCGAGCGGCCAGGTCGCCCCGGTCGCGGCCCGCGCCGCAGCCCCGGTCGTCGCCTCCTCGCCGAGCGGCGCCGTCGGCAGCCAGCTGGCCTCCACCGGCGCCGGTGACGTCGAACTGCTCGGCGCCGCCGGTCTCGCCCTGCTGCTCGGTGGCGGCGTGCTCTACCGCCGCGCCCGCGCCGGGGCCCGCTGAGCCGCCGGTAGGCCACATCCCGCGGCGCCACACCCCCGCGGCGCCGCCGGAGCACGAGGCCGGAGCGTGACGCGCCCGCGGCCGCCTGGAGGTACGGGCGGCCGCGGGCGGGCGGAGGTCCGGTGTGAGAACCCGCATCAAGGCCTGACATGACGTGAAGCCCCGGCTCGAAAGCCCGGCGTGAGATCCCCACCGCGACGGGCGCGTTCCCGGGCCCGGAGCTCGCCGATCCGGAGCTCCCCGACCCGGCCGCCTCCCGCCTGGGCCTTCCCCACCCAGGCGCCCCGCCCGTCCATCCCCGTGGCGGCGGGTGGGTTCAGGCGCGCTCGCCCGTCACCAGCTCCGGACCTGCCGGATGATCCGCCGCCGCAGCCGGACCGTCCGGCTCCCGTCGGGGAACAGCCTCAGCCGGTCGAGCTCCCAGTGCCCGTACTCGGCGTGCTCGGTGAGCAGTTGGCGTGCCGCGTTGCGCGTGGTGCCACGCGGCATGCGCAGCGACTGGTACTCGTACTCCGGTTGCCGGACCGGCTTCGGTGGGGTCAAAACGCTCCTCCTGAGGATCACCTGCGCGCAAGCCTACGACCTGCCTCGGACAGTCGGCCCGGGTATTTCCGGACGTCCTCCCGGCCGTCCGTCCGACCCGGTGGGACGCCCCGGACCGGCCGGGGCACGCCAGCCCGACTGACAGTGCATCAGTCCCGTTGTTCCTCCGGACGGGATACCCCGATCCCGGCGCGCGAAGCGGCACCCGATCGGCCCCGCGCGGCCCGGCCGCACGCCCTTCGCGCCGGGCATGCGCGGGGACAGAACCACGCGGATCGGACATCAGGGGGGAAGTTGCGGTGAAATCGCGGGTGTAGGTGACAACCGCTGTGCGTACCGACACCGCGGGGAGATAGCGTCTGCACCATGTCTGATGCCGCGCAGCCAACCATTGCCGAGGTACGCGCCGCCGCCGAGGCGGTCAAGGCCGCCATCGACCGTCATCTGGAAGCGGTGTCAAGCCCCAGCGCAGCGGATGATCCCGCTGTGTCCGCCGCCTACGAGCAGCTCGCGACGGCGGCCATCGCCTACGACCAGATCCTCTACGAGGTCTACGACGAGGTCACCCCCTTCGAGATCCCCGGGGACGAGGGTCCGGGCGGCTACCACGGCCCCGAACAGCCGGAGGCGATCAGCGTGCTGATCCGCCGCGACTACCACGTCGCCGACCCCAAGCGGCTGCGCGCCCAGGCCGAGCGGCTCGACGAGTCGCTGACCCCCGGCGGGGGCGGCACCAGCGGGGTGAACGCCGCGATCGGTGTGCTGTTCGGCGAGTACGAGCCGGACGAGATCGCCGCCCGCAGCGAGGAGTTCGGCCTGGAGGAGGCGGACTCGACGCTCTGGGTCGCGGCGGCGGAGCCGACCGAGCCGGGGGAGTGGCTGCCGGAGCCCTTCGAGCACGCCGACCCGCAGATGCTGATCTGCCGGTTCGACGTGAGCGAGGTCTACGACGACGAGGACCCCGACGACTGAACCGTTCGTCGTGCGGACACCCGGAGGGCGGGCCCCACCTGTAGGGGGCCCGCCCTCCGCGCGTTCCGCCGACCGGCGCGCAGGACCTAGTACGCCGAGGCGGCGTTCTCGGCGAGGATCGCCCGCAGCCGGGTGGTGCGCGGCTGCGCCGGGCGCTCGGTGACGGCCTGGGCGAGCGCCGGGCCCGCCGCGTGCACCACGGACAGGTGCCGCTCGCCGCGGCCGAAGGCGGTGTAGACCCACTGCCGGGTGAGCGCCGGGCCGGCGTCCTCCGGGAGCACCACGACCGCGCCCGGCCAGCGGCGGCCGAGTGCCTGGTGGACGGTCAGCGCCCAGCCGTGCCGCAGCCGGCCCACCTGGGCGGGCGGGACGGTCCGGCGCGAGCCGTCCGCGTACGCCAGGTGCAGGCCGGTGGCGTCGCCGTCCAGCACCCGGGCCGGGCGGGTGACGCCGGGGGCCGGGGAGTCGACCACCCGGTCGCCCGGGTCGAAGCCGCCGAACCGGCCGGGCCCCGGGTTGAGCCGGGCCTTCGCGGCGGCGTTCAGCGCCCGGGTGCCCGCCGGGCCGCCGTGGCCGGGGGTGAGCAGCACCACCTGCTCGGCGGGGATGCCGAGGGCGCGGGGGATGGAGTCGGTGAGCAGCTGGAGGGCGCGGTGGACGGCTTCGCCGCCGTCCTTCGCGGTCAGGATGACCACCTCCTTGTCCGGCGCCTCGACGGGCTGGAGCTCGCCGATGCCGACGCCGGAAACCAGCTCGCCGATCGGGCCGAAGTCCGGGGTGCGGGAGGCGACCGCCGGGCAGACCTTGGCGGCCAGCAGGTCGGCGAAGAACCGGCCGGGGCCGGCCGACCAGAGCTGGCCGGGGTCGCCGCTGAGCACCAGCCGGGTGCCGTCGGCGAGCGACTCCAGGACGGTGGCGGCCAGTTCGACGTCCAGCAGCGGGGCGTCGAGGACGACCAGGACGTCCAGGGCGAGCGTGCCGTCGGAGGCGCGGCCCGGCCCGGCGGCGCCGGAGAGCAGGTCGGCGAGGGTGATCACGGCGGCCGGGGTGTCGGTGAGCGCGGCGAAGGACTCCCGGCCCTGGTCGGTCCAGGTGGCGGCCCAGGCCCGCAGCCCGAGGCCGCCGGCAGCGGCCAGCAGCGCGGCGGGTTCGGCGCGGGCGGCCTCGCCGCCGGTGTGCAGCACCAGGGCGCTGTCGGCGACGGCCTGGATCAGGGCGGTCGCGGAGGAGGACGGCGCGGCCTCGCCGGCAGCCGCCCACGCCGTCGGGCCGGGCGCGGCGGGGGCCTGCGGAGCGTCCTCCGCCGTGGCCTCCGCGGGGGCCACGCCCGAGTCGGAGCCCGAGCCCGCCTCGGAGCCGGAGCCCGCCTCGGAGTCGGAGGCCGGCGAGGAGTCGGCCGCGGACTCGGCGTCCTCCGGCGTCCCGGCGTCCTCCGCCGTGTCCTCCTCCGGATCCTCCTCGCCCGGCTCCGGGTCCTCGCCCGGCTCCGGGTCCTCGCCCGGCACGAAGGTCGACATCAGCCGGACCAGCCCGTCCGCGAGGCTCTCCTCGGCCAGCGCGAGCCGCTCCAGGGCGAGCAGCGTCCGGGTCGGCGGCTCCTCGTCCTCGTCGCCGCCCGCCGCGTGCGCCTCGGGACCGGTCAGCTCCTCCTGGAACGGCATCGCGCGCCCGTCCAGGACGGCGGCCTGGATCGCCGCGGCCGAGTCCGGCAGCCCGTGGCGGTCGAGCCCGGCCGCGATCTCGGCGACCTCGACGGCGGAGTGGCCGCGCAGCGCCGCCTGCTCCAGCAGCCACGGCACCAGCGCCTGGGCGCGGCGCGGGTCGCCGGGGCCGGCGGCGGGGCCGAGCAGGCCGCGGGCGAAGCCGTCCGCGTGCTCGGGGCGGACGCCGGGCAGGGACAGCACGGCCCACGGGTCGGAGCGCAGCTGTTCGGCGGCGCCGTCGCCGAACTCGGCCACCGCGGCGGCCGCGAGATCGGCCGGGGCGCCCCCGGCGGTCAGCACCTCGGCGGTGTCCTTGAGGGCCTGCGCGCGCTGCTGGTCGGGCTGCGCGGAGGGCGGGGCCGGGGCCTTGGCGTCCTTAATGTCCTCGGCGTCCTCGGGAGCCGCGGGACGGCCCTCGCCCTCCGGCGGTGCCGCCTGCGGGCCGACACTGCGGATCCGCTGCGCCAGCTCGGCGATCGCCGCCGCCTTCTCCGCCGGGCTCGCCGTCTCCGCGGGGCTCGCCGTCTCGGCCGGGCCGACCGACTCCGTCGGGCTCACCGAGACTGCCGAGGTCTCCTCCGGAGCGCCGTTCTCCGTGTCACTCATCGTCCGCTCCAAGGGTCACTCCACTGCGTGTTCAGCTGAACGAGGGGGGCTACAGCTCGCTCCACCCCTGGTCCGGGTAGCGGTGCACCGGCGACGAGATGTCGTCCAGCGCACCACGGATCTCACCCGGAAGCGTAAGCGCCTCCACCGACAGCGCCGCCTGCAGCTGTGCCACCGTACGGGCCCCGACCAGCGCGCTCGCCACTCCGGGCCGGTCCCGGACCCAGGCGAGGGCGACCGCGAGCGGGCTGCTGGCGAGGCCGTCGGCGGCCGTGGCGACGGCGTCGACGATCCGCCGCGAGCGCTCCCCGAGGTACGGCTGGACGAACCCGGACAGGTACGGCGAGGCGCCGCGCGAGTCCTGCGGGACGCCGTGCCGGTACTTGCCGGTGAGCACCCCGCGCCCGAGCGGCGAGGAGGCGAGCAGCCCGACTCCGGCGTCCGCCGCGGCGGGCAGCGCCTCGCGCTCGATGCCGCGCTGGAGCAGTGAGTACTCCAGCTGGGCCCCGGCCAGCGGCGTGCGCCCGTGGTGGGCGCGCTGCCAGGTGGCGGCCTTGGCGAGCTGCCAGCCGCTGAAGTCGCAGACCCCGACGTACCGGGCGCGTCCGGAGGAGACGGCGATGTCGAGGGCGCTGAGCGTCTCCTCGACGGGCGTCATGGGGTCGAAGGAGTGCACCTGCCACAGGTCGACGTAGTCGGTGCCGAGCCGGCGCAGCGAGGCGTCGAGGGCGGCGAGGAGGTGGCCGCGGGAGCCGTCGAAGCGGCGGGCGGACTCCGGCACGCTGCCGGCCTTGGTGGCGATGACGAGTTCGGAGCGGGGGATGAGGCTGTCGGTGAGCCGGGAGATCAGGTACTCGGCGCCGCCGTCGGCGTACACGTCGGCGGTGTCGAGCAGGGTCCCGCCGGCGTCGACGAACTCCTTGAGCTGCTCGGCGGCCTCGTGTTCGTCGGTGTCGCGACCCCAGGTCATGGTGCCGAGGCCGAGCCGGGAGACCTGGAGACCGGTACGGCCGAGGTGACGCTTTTCCATCGGACGGGCCCTCCACTGGCCGGTGGCACCGGGCGCCCCGGTAGCCCTGAGAACGCGCAGGTGGGGAGAGCGCTCCCCACGTCGGCTGAGCGTAGCGGCCGGTGTCCGGGCAGGGGTGGCGACCCGCAGAACGATCACCGGGCCCGGGCGGCGGCGGGTGTGACCCAGACCACCACTACCGGTCAGTAGCATGACCGGTGAGTGCGCGGCTACCCTCGCCACCAACCCTCACCGACTGGAAGGTTCGGCACATGCGACTCGGAATCAACCTCGGCTACTGGGGTCTCGGCATGGACGCCGACAACATCGCCGTGGCCCAGGAGGCGGACCGGCTCGGCTACTCGGTGTGCTGGGCGGCCGAGGCGTACGGCTCGGACGCCGCGACGGTGCTGAGCTTCGTCGCCGCGAAGACCGAGCGGATCGACGTCGGTTCGGCCATCTTCCAGATCCCCGCCCGCACCCCGGCGATGACCGCGATGACCGCGGCGACCCTGGACACGCTGTCCGGCGGCCGCTTCCGGCTCGGCCTCGGCGTCTCCGGCCCGCAGGTCTCCGAGGGCTGGTACGGGGTGAAGTTCGACAAGCCGCTCGCCCGCACCCGCGAGTACGTGGAGATCATCCGCAAGGCGATGTCCCGCGAGCGGCTGGTCCACGAGGGCGCGCACTGGACGCTGCCGCTGCCCGGCGGCCCCGGCAAGCCGATCAAGCTCACCGTGCACCCGGTGCGCGAGCACATCCCGCTGTACATCGCGGCGATCGGCCCGAAGAACCTGGAGCAGACCGGCGAGATCGCCGACGGCTGGCTCGGCATCTTCTTCTCGCCCGAGCACGCCGCGCTCTCCCTCGACCCGCTGAAGGCCGGCCGCGCCAAGGCGGGGCAGGGCCTGGACGGCTTCGACCTCTGCCCGACCGTCACCATCGCGGTCGGCGAGGACATCACGGCCGGCGTCGACTCCCAGCGCTCCTACGCCGCGCTGTACATCGGCGGCATGGGCAGCAAGGAGAAGAACTTCTACAACCAGCTCGCCCGGCGGATGGGCTACGAGCAGGCCGCCGACGAGATCCAGGAGAAGTACCTGGCCAAGGACTACGCGGGCGCCGCGGCCGCCGTCCCGCACGACCTGATCGACGCCACCTCGCTGATCGGCGACACCGCCCGGATCGCCGACCGGATGCAGGCCTACGCCGACGCGGGCGTCACCACGCTCACCCTGGCCCCGTCCGGCTTCACCCTGGACGAGCGGATCCAGGCGCTGCGCACCGGCGTCGAGGCCCTGGAGCGCGCCGGCCTGGCGTAGCCGCCCGGGGCCGTCGGGCGGCACTACAGCCAGTCGTGCCGCTTGAACACCCGGTGCAGCACTATGCAGACCGCGACCATCAGCGACAGCACCGCCGGGTACCCCCAGGGCTGGTGCAGTTCGGGCATGTCCTCGAAGTTCATCCCGTAGACGCCCGCGATCATCGTCGGCACGGCGGCCAGTGCCGCCCAGGCCGAGATCTTCCGCATGTCGTTGTTCTGCTGCACGCTGACCTGCGCCAGGTTGGCGTTGAGGATGTCGGACAGCAGCCGGTCCATGCCGTCGACCTGGTCGGTCACCCGGGCCAGGTGGTCGGCGACGTCCCGCAGGTAGGGCAGGGTCTCCGGGCGGATGTACGGTTCGCCGCCGCGGGCCAGGCGCAGCGTCGGTTCCAGCAGCGGGCCGGTGGCGCGGCGGACGGTCATCACCTGGCGCTTGTAGCCGTAGATCCGGCCGGCGGTGTCGCGGCCGACCCGGTTGGGGGCGAAGACGTCCGCCTCCAGTTCGTCCAGGTCGGTCTGGAGCCCGGTGGCTACCTCCATGTAGCCGTCGACGATGGTGTCGCACACCGAGTGCAGCACCGAGCTGGGCCCGTAGCGCAGCAGTTCGGGCTGCTTCTCCAGCCGGGCCCGCAGGCCGGAGAGCGGGGCGTCGGCGCCGTGCCGGACGGTCATCACGAAGTCCGCGCCGAGGAAGACCATCACCTCGCCGGTGGTCACCGCGTGGGCACCGGGGTGGTAGCCGAGCGTCTTGAGGGCGACGAACAGGGAGCCCTGGTACGGCTCGATCTTGGGGCGCTGGTGGGCGCTGACGGCGTCCTCGACGGCCAGCGGGTGCAGGGCGAACTCCCTTCCGACGTGGTTGAGTTCCTCGGCGGTGGGCTCGAACAGGCCTATCCAGACGAAGCCGCCGGGCCCGGCGGCGCGGGCGGCGGCGAGCGCGCCGGCGAGGTCGTCGGGGGCCTCGATCCGGTGGCCGTCGTGGTAGCTGGCGCAGTGGACGATCATCGGGCCATTGTGGCCCGGCGAGGGGTGCCCGGGGCGGAGCCGGGCCAGGAGGGCCTCGCGGGCCGGTGCCGGCGGCGGCCCAGGAGGGCCCGTACCTCGCCCGCGCGTTGCGCGCCCGCACCCCGCGCCGGCACCCGACGGCCGCAGCTCGCACCGACACTCCACGCCCGCGCCCGGAGGCCGTAGGCTGAGCCCCATGCCCACCCTGCTGCTCGTCCGCCACGGCCGCTCGACCGCGAACACCGCCGGAATCCTGGCCGGTTGGACGCCCGGCGTGGACCTCGACGACACCGGGCGCGCGCAGGCCGCCGCGCTGGCCGGCCGGCTCGCGGGGATCCCGCTGGTGCAGGCCGTCAGCAGCCCGCTGGAGCGCTGTCGGCAGACCCTGGAGCCGTTGCTGGCGGCCCGGCCCGAGCTGGGCCCGCCCGCCGAGGACGAGCGGCTGGGCGAGTGCCACTACGGCGAGTGGACCGGTCGGCCGCTGGCCGAGCTGGCCAAGGAGCCGCTCTGGCGCACCGTGCAGGACCACGCGGCCGCCGCGGCCTTCCCCGGCGGGGAGTCGTTGCGCGAGCTGAGCCACCGGACGGTCGGTGCGGTCCGGGAGTGGAACGAGAAGGTCGCCGCCGAGCACGGCGCGGACGCGGTCTGGCTCGCCTGCTCGCACGGGGACGTGATCAAGGCGGTGGTGGCCGACGCCCTCGGCCTGCACCTGGACCACTTCCAGCGGATCAGCGTCGAGCCCTGCTCGGTCACCGCGATCCGCTACACCCCGCAGCGGCCCTTCGTCCTGAGGATGGGCGACACCGGCGACCTCGGCTCGCTCGCGCCCAGGCCCGGCGCGGCCCCGGCCGCCCCGGCGGGCGACGCGGTGGTCGGCGGCACCACCTGAGACGGTCGCCCCGCCTGACCCGCCTGACCCGCCTGACCCGCCTGACCCGCCTGGTACGACCCTGGTCCGACCGGCGCCATCCGACCTGACCGGAGCCGCCCGGCCCGGAGCCGCATCACGTGGGCGGGAGCGCCGCCGCACGCCGCTCCGCAGCGGCCGGCGGCACCACCTGAGCTGGCCGGTGCCACTGCGGCTCGGCTCCCCTGCGGGGGCCCGGAGGTCGTAGGGTGACTAACGAGCCCCGCCGCGTGGCGAGCCCGCGCCCGGGCCGCCGTACGGCAGCCCGAGCCATGACGTCCGAACGATCCCTGTGATCCCCACGACCGACACGATCCGGAGCGAGAGCGTGCCCCGTCAGGTCTTCTTCTACGACCAGCCCGAACGGTTCGTGGCCGGCACCGTCGGCCAGCCCGGCGCCCGGGCGTTCTACCTGCAAGCCAGCGCCCGGGGCCGGATCACCAGCGTCCTGCTGGAGAAGACCCAGGTGGCGGCGCTCGCCGAGCGGATCGACGAGGTCCTGGACGAGGCGCTGCGGCGCAGCGGCGGCGACGTCTCCATCCCGGCCGCCGCCCCGCAGGACCTGCTCGACACCGCACCGCTGGACCTGCCGCTGGAGCAGGAGTTCCGGGTCGGCACCATGGCCCTGGCCTGGGACAGCGTGGACGGCTGTCTGGTGGTCGAGGCGCAGGCGCTGATCGAGGTGGAGGAGGACGAGGACGAGGACAGCGCCGCGGCGGTCTTCGAGGACGACGACAACGGTCCGGACATGCTGCGGGTGCGGCTGTCCGGCGCGATGGCCCGGGTGTTCGCCAAGCGGGCGCTGGACCTGGTCTCGGCCGGCCGCAAGCCCTGCCCGTTCTGCAACCTGCCGCTCGACCCGGAGGGCCACCTGTGCCCGCGCGCGAACGGCTACCGGCGCTGAACACCGAGACCCCGCCCCAGGCGGACCCGGCGGCCGCCGCCGCCCTCGCCGCCGACGTGCCCACCGCGCTGGAGCTGCTGCGCGAGGGCGAGTTGACGGTGCACGGGCGCCTCACCGAGGCGTCCAACGCCGCGTTGTACTGCACCGCCACGCACGGTTCGCTGAGCGCGCAGGCCGTCTACAAGCCGGTCGCCGGGGAGCGCCCGCTGTGGGACTTCCCGGACGGCACGCTGGCCGGCCGCGAGGTCGCCGCGTACGAGGTGTCGGCCGCGACCGGCTGGGCGCTGGTGCCGCCGACCGTGCTGCGCGACGGGCCGCACGGGCCCGGGATGGTGCAGCTGTGGGTCGAGCCGGATCCGCAGGCCGAGCCGCTGCTGGCCCTCCAGGACCCGCGCGGCCCGGAGCACGGCTGGCTGCCGATCGTGCGGGCCGAGGTCGGCGGGGGACGCACCGCGCTGCTGGTGCACCACGACGACCAGCGGCTGCGCCGGCTCGCCGTGCTGGACGCGGTGCTCAACAACGCCGACCGCAAGGGCGGCCACCTGATCCCGGCCGCCGACGGCCGGGTCTACGGCATCGACCACGGCGTCACCTTCAACACCGAGGGCAAGCTGCGCACCCTGCTCTGGGGCTGGGCCGGCGAGCCGCTGCCCGCCGAGGCGCTGGAGGTGCTGACCCGGCTCGCCGAGCGCCTGGACGGCGAGCTGGCCGCGCGCCTCGCCCCGCACCTGACCGCCGCCGAACTGGAGGCGACCCGCGCCCGGGTGGCCGGGCTGCGCCGCACCGGCCGGCACCCGCTGCCCTCCGAGGACTGGCCCCCGATCCCCTGGCCGCCGGTCTAGGGCCTGCGGACCGGTTCGGGCCGGCTGATGGTCTGGACCTGTCCGCGAACCGGCAGCACACTGCTCCGATGGACGCGTTACGGACCACCCCCACCCCCCGTACCACGCCGGACCTGCCGCTGCACCGGCTACAGGTCCCGCTGCCGCACCTGCTCCCGTTCGCCATCGGGAGCTTCGACACGATCGGCCCGCTGTCCCGGGCGGGCTTCCCGCACCGGCACTCGTTCTACGAGATCGTCCACGTCACCGGCGGCCGCGGCGCCCACGTCCTGGACCTGGTCCACCGGCCGCTGGCGCCACCGCAGTTGTGCGTGATCACGCCCGGCCAGGTGCACTACTGGTCGGACGCGGACGAACTCACCGGCCAGGTCGTCCTGTTCAACGAGGACTTCCTGCTCCGGAACCCGCAGGACCTCGCCGCGCTGCGCACCCTGGCCACCCGCCCCGCGCTCGGACTCGGCGAACAGGCCGGGCCGGTCGGCGCGTTGCTCGCCGACATGGAACACGAGTACCGCTCCAGGCAGCCCGGCTACCAGGGCGTGCTGCGGGCCAGTCTGCACATCCTGATCGTCCGGGCGCTGCGCGCCGGCCGGCCGGGGGAGCGGCCGTCGCCGCCCGGCCGGCCGACCGAACTGGCCTCCGCCTTCACCCGGTTGATCGCCGGCCCGGGCGGGGTGCGGCACTCGGTGGCGTCCAGTGCGCAGGAACTCGGCGTCTCGCCGGGCCACTTGCAGACCCTGGTCAAGCAGGCCACCGGTCGCACCCCGGGCGGGCTGATCCGGCGCCAGCAGACCCTGGAGGCCAAACGGTTGCTGGCCTGCACGGATCTGACGATTCGTCAGGTTTCGAAGGAGGCGGGCTTCGCCGACCCGGCCTACTTCTGCCGTTTCTTCCGGCGGGAGACCGGGATGACGCCGGGGGAGTTCCGGGCCCGGGTCGACGGAAATCACCACGATCCCCGGATCGCGTCCATCGCGGCGGCCCCGGACTGCCCGTAACTTTGCTGGTGGCCACCGGTGGTCGGTCCGGCGCGCGCGGACGGGCGGCCGGTTCGGCCCTTGTCATGCCCCCACCATGGCAAGGGCCGCCCCCCACATCCACCCCACCCCCCACCCGAAGGAGAGGGCGCATGCCCACGCCCGACGGCATGATCAGCCGCAAGACCGTCCTGAAGGCCGCCGCCGCGCTCGGCGCCGCCCCGCTGCTGGTCGGCGGCGGCGTCGCGCTGGCCCGCGAGCAGGCCGGCACCGGTCGGCCCCCCGGCCTCACCCCCGAGTGCCACGACGGTGACGACCCCACCATCGAGCAGACCGAGGGCCCCTACTTCAAGCCCAACTCCCCACTGCGCAGCTCCATGGTCAACGACGGCCCCGGCACCCGGCTGACCGTCAGCGGCTACGTCTTCGGCCGCGCCTGCCGACCGATCTCCGGCGTCCTGCTGGACTTCTGGCAGGCCGACGACAACGGCGCCTACGACAACACCGGGTTCACCTTCCGCGGCCACCAGTTCACCGACGCGAACGGCGCCTTCAAGCTGGACACGATCGTCCCCGGCCTCTACCCGGGCCGCACCCGGCACCTCCACGTCAAGCTCCAGGCGCCCGGCCGCCCGGTGCTCACCACCCAGCTCTACTTCCCCGGCGAGCCGCGCAACAGCACGGACACCATCTACGACGCCCGGCTGCTGATGAACGTCCGCCAGAACGGCCCGGGCCGTGAGGGCAGCTACGACTTCGTCCTGGACGTGCCGCAGACCCCGGGCACGCCGAGCCCGACCCCCACCGCCACCCCGACCGGAACCCCCACCGGAACGCCCACCGGAACGCCCACGCCGCCGAGCGGCAGTTGGAAGCCCGGGGCCTCGTACAACGCGGGCGACCGCGTCACCTACTCCGGCGCCTCCTACCTCTGCCTCCAGGCGCACACCGCCATGGTGGGCTGGGAGCCGCCGAACGTGCCGGCCCTCTGGCAGCGGTCGTAGCGGCTCCGGCCGCGTCCCCCGGGGTGCCGGGCGCCCGGTCGGCGGCAGGGTCGACCGGGCGCTCAACCGTGTCCGAAAGCCTGCCCGAAGCCTGTTGAAAGCCCGCCCAACGCCCGCCCAACGCCCGCCCAACGCCTGCCCGAAGCCTGCCCGAAGCCCGCCCGACGCCCGCCGCATGCCTGCCGGAAACAACGCCGGTCCCGTCAAGGTCCGTTCCTTATCAGTCGGGAAGCGGTCCGGCAATGACAGGAAGCGAATCCAGTCGATCTTGTGTACTGGTTAGGCTTTCAAATGTTCGCAAGGTTAAAGTCGGTTCCATGCATGCCTGGCCCGCCTCCGAGGTTCCCGCCCTGCCTGGTCAGGGGCTCCCCCTCCGTATCTTCGACACCGCAGCGGGCACGGTCCGTGAGGTCGTGCCGCAGGACGGCACCGCCCGGATCTACGTCTGCGGCATCACCCCCTACGACGCGACCCACATGGGCCACGCCGCCACCTACAACGCCTTCGACCTGGTGCAGCGCGTGTGGAAGGACGCCGGCCACGACGTCCTGTACGTCCAGAACGTCACCGACGTGGACGACCCGCTGCTGGCCCGGGCGGTCGAGACCGGTCAGGACTGGGTGGCCCTCGCCGAGCGCGAGACGGCCCTGTTCCGCGAGGACATGACCGCCCTGCGGCTGCTCCCGCCGGCCCACTACATCGGCGCCGTCGAGTCGATCCCGTGGATCGTCCCGCTGGTCCAGAAGCTGCTCGCCAGCGGCGCCGCCTACCAGGTGGACGGCGACATCTACTTCTCGGTCGACTCCGACCCCCGCTTCGGCCAGGTCTCCGGCCTCGACCGGGAGGCCATGCGCCCGGTCTTCGCCGAGCGCGGCGGAGACCCGGACCGCCCGGGCAAGCGCCACCCGCTGGACGCCCTGCTCTGGCTCGCCGCCCGCCCGGGCGAGCCCGCCTGGGAGACCGAACTCGGCCACGGCCGCCCCGGCTGGCACATCGAGTGCGTCGCCATCGCGCTGCAGTACCTCGGCATGTCCTTCGACATCCAGGGCGGCGGCAGCGACCTCTCCTTCCCGCACCACGAGATGGGCGCCTCGCACGCCCAGGTCGCCACCGGCGCCCACCCGTACGCCAAGGCGTACGTGCACGCCGGCATGGTCGGCCTGGACGGCCACAAGATGTCCAAGTCCCGCGGCAACCTGGTCTTCGTCTCGGCGCTGCGCCGCGAGGGCGTCGACCCGGCGGCGATCCGCCTGGCGCTGCTCTCGCACCACTACCGCGAGGACTGGGAGTGGACCAAGGCGACCCTGGACGAGGCCGTCGAGCGCCTCGCCCGCTGGCGGGCCGCGGTCTCCCGGCCGGACGGCCCGGCCGCCGAGCAGCTGCTCGACGAGGTCCGTACGGCGCTCGCGGACGACCTGGACGCGCCCGCCGCGCTGGCCGCCGTCGACCGCTGGGCCGAGCGGCAGGAGGCCGGGGGCGGCACCGACATGGGTGCGCCCGGCCTGGTCAGCCGCACCGTGGACGCCCTGCTCGGCGTCGCGCTGTAGGACCTGCCTCCTCTCAACACGCCGAAGGGGCGTCCGGACCACGCGTCCTGACGCCCCTTCGGCGTTGTCCGGGGCGGGCCCGGGGCGGCGGCTACTCCTCGTCGCCGTCCTGGCTCTCCCGGGCCGAGCCCGGGGACTCCGGCTCGGCCGGCCGCTCCGCCGTGGCGTGCCCGGCCACCGGCTTCTCGCCGGTCGGCCCGACGTTCTCCCGGCGGCGCAGGTAGCGCTCGAACTCGCGGGCGATCGCGTCGCCGGAGGCCTCCGGCAGCTCCGCGGTGTCCTGCGCCTCCTCCAACTGCTGGACGTACTCGGCCACCTCGCTGTCCTCGGCGGCCAGCTGGTCCACGCCCAGCTGCCAGGCCCTGGCGTCCTCGCCGAGCTCGCCCGGCGGGATGCGCAGGTCCAGCAGGTCCTCCAGCTTGTTGACCAGGGCCAGCGTCGCCTTGGGGTTCGGCGGCTGCGCGACGTAGTGCGGCACGGCCGCCCAGAGTGTCACGGCCGGGACCCCGGCGTGCGTGCAGGCCTCCTGGAGCACCCCGACGATGCCGGTCGGGCCCTCGTAGCGGCTCTCCTCCAGGTCCAGCCGGCGGGCCAGCTCCGGGTCGGAGGTGACCCCGCTGACCGGCACCGGGCGGCTGTGCGGGGTGTCGCCGAGCAGCGCGCCCAGGATCACCACCAGCTCGATGCCGAGCTCGTGCGCGAAGCCGAGCAGCTCGTTGCAGAACGAGCGCCAGCGCATGCTCGGCTCGATGCCGCGCACCAGGACGACGTCCCGGGTGGTCGGCTCGGTCACCCGGATCACCGAGAGCCTGGTGGTCGGCCAGGTGATCCGGCGGATGCCGCCGTCCAGCCAGACCGTGGGCCGGTTGACCTGGAAGTCGTAGTAGTCCTCCGCGTCCAGGGCGGCGATCACCTTGCCGCCCCAGGTGTCGTCCAGATGTGCCAGGGCCGCGGAGGCGGCGTCGCCCGCGTCGTTCCAGCCCTCGAAAGCGCAGACCATCACCGGGTCGATCAACTCGGGAACATCTTCCAGCTCGATCACCCAGCGTCTCCCTCCGGTCGGCGGTCGAACCTGCGCCGCCTCGGCTGGCCTGCCGGGGCGCCGACGGGTCGGCTGCCGACTGTCGAACCTCTCGTCACCCATGGAACGCCTCGCCCCATGGTCCCTACCTGCCCAGCCTACGGGCTTTGATGCGCACCGCGGCCGGGCACCGGGACAGTCTGGGGGAGCGTGCCGCCCCGATCCAGCGGATATCCGGACGGTCCGGGCTGACGGATCGTCAGCTCCTCCGGGGCCGGCGCGGACGGTGTCCGAGCGGCGACGCGGCGCGACGACGCACCCTTCCCGCACGCGCCGTTCCCGCACGCACTCTTTGCCGCGCGCGCCGTTCCCGCACGCGCCGCCGGAACCCCTCAGGCGTCCACCCACCCGCGCCGGTACGCCGCCCAGTGCTCCGGGGTGGCGGCGAAGTCCACGTAGAGCGCGACGCCGAAGTTCCGTCGCCCCGGGTCCTGGCGGCCCAGGCCCAGCCGGACGCCCCGGACGGCGGCCGGCACGGTCTCGGCGTCACCCCGATGGCCGTGCCGGTCGTCCCAGAAGAACGGCAGGCCGATCAGCAGGTCCACCCCGGCCGGGGTGGCCTCCAGCGCCAGTTCGGTCTGCAGGGCGACGTAGCCGCCGAACAGCGGCTCGGTCGGCATGCTGGTGTCGTACGCCATCACGGCGACCTGGTCGACCCGGCGGGCGGTCTCGGTGAAGTACGCCTGGTCCCACCACTTGCCGTGGTCGGTGAGCAGGATCCCGGCGGTGTGCAGGCCGGGCACCGGGTCGAGCTGCGGGGCCGCCACCGAGAGCGCGGCGCCGTGCTCGGCCGTGACCGGGCGGACCTGGTCGAGCAGGGCCAGCCAGCCGGCGCTGCCGGGCCGGATCGGTTCCATGTCGAAGTGCACGCCGTCGAAGCCGAGGTCCAGGACCTGCCGGGCGGAGGCGGCGACCCGGTCCCGGGTGGGGGCGTCCTCCAGGTCCAGGGCGTCCTTCTCCGGCTTGACCTCGTCGCCCAGCCAGCTCTGCACCCGGACGTCCGGCAGCGCCCGGTGCACCGCGTCGGTGAACCAGCGGGCCCGGGGGTGGACGGCGGGCGGCAGCGAGCCGTCGTGTTCCAGCGGGCCGGTGTGCACGTACAGGTCGCGGACGCCGGTGCCGGCCAGCTGCCGCACCAGCGCGGCGACGTCGGCCTCGCCCTTGCGGCCGTCCACCCAGGCGTGGCCGAGCCAGAGCGCGTCCCGGCCGCGGGTGCGGGCCTCGGCGGACGGGTCGCCGGTGTAGTGCAAGCGGATCGCGACGAAGGCCGAGCCGAGCGCGGCCGCCGGCACGGCCGCCGCGAGGCCCAGTGCCAGCAGCGCCCGGCGCCACCGGGACCAGCTCCGCCAGCGCTTGCGCAACGCCCGGAACGGGGCCGCCAGGGCCCCCGTGACGCGTCGCGCGACGGTCGGGAATCGGCCCACGCGGTTGCTCCCCCCTTGCGGTCGAACGCTCAGGATACGGAATGCGACCGCAGGCCGGGGCGCGGGCCGGATACCCTGGCCACGTGCGGGCCCGAGTAAGCGGGCCCGCAAAGCCGACAGCCGTCGCACCAGGGAGAAGCCCCATGGCCACTGCAGCCAATCCGTCCATCACTCAGCAGAGCCGCGCGAACGCGCTGCGTGAAGCGCTCGCCACCCGGGTGGTGGTCGCCGACGGTGCAATGGGCACCATGCTCCAGGCACAGGATCCGACGCTGGAGGACTTCCAGAACCTGGAGGGCTGCAACGAGGTCCTCAACGCCACCCGGCCCGACATCGTGCGCTCCGTCCACGAGGCCTACTTCGGGGTCGGCGTGGACTGCGTCGAGACCAACACCTTCGGCGCCAACTTCTCCGCACTCGGCGAGTACGAGATCGCGGATCGCATCTTCGAGCTGTCCGAGTCGGGCGCCCGGATCGCCCGCGAGGTGGCCGACGCCCACGCCGCCGACGGCCGCACCCGCTGGGTGCTCGGCTCGATCGGCCCCGGCACCAAGCTGCCCACCCTCGGCCACGCGCCGTACGAGACGCTGCGCGACGGCTTCCAGCAGAACGCGGCCGGCCTGATCGCCGGCGGCGCCGACGCGCTGCTGGTCGAGACCAGCCAGGACCTGCTGCAGACCAAGGCCGCCATCCTGGGCTGCAAGCGCGCCCTCGCCGAGGCCGGGCTGGACCTGCCGGTGCTGGTGCAGGTGACCGTGGAGACCACCGGCACCATGCTGCTCGGCTCCGAGATCGGCGCCGCGCTGACGGCCCTGGAGCCGCTCGGCGTCGACTACATCGGCCTCAACTGCGCCACCGGCCCGGCCGAGATGAGCGAGCACCTGCGCTACCTGGCCAAGAACGCGCGGATCGGCCTGTCCTGCATGCCGAACGCGGGCCTGCCGGTGCTCGGCAAGGACGGCGCCCACTACCCGCTCTCCCCGTCCGAACTGGCCGACGCGCACGACGTGTTCACCCGCGAGTACGGCCTCTCGCTGGTCGGCGGCTGCTGCGGCACCACGCCCGAGCACCTGCGCCAGGTGGTCGAGCGGGTGCAGGGCCGGCCGGTCACCCCGCGCACCCCGCAGCCGGAGTCCTCGGCGTCCTCGCTGTACCAGGCGGTGCCGTTCCGCCAGGACACCTCGTACCTGGCGATCGGCGAGCGCACCAACGCCAACGGTTCGAAGAAGTTCCGCGAGGCGATGCTGGCCGGCGACTGGCAGGCCTGCGTGGAGATCGCCCGCGAGCAGATCCGGGACGGCTCCCACCTGCTGGACCTGTGCGTGGACTACGTCGGCCGCGACGGCGTCGCCGACATGAAGGAGATCGCCGGCCGGCTGGCCACCGCCTCCACCCTGCCGATCGTGCTGGACTCCACCGAGCCGCAGGTGCTGCGGGCCGGCCTGGAGGCGCTCGGCGGCCGTGCGGTGCTCAACTCGGTCAACTACGAGGACGGCAACGCCCCGGATTCGCGCTTCGGCCGGATCGCCTCGCTGGCCCGCGAGCACGGCGCCGGCCTGATCGCGCTGACCATCGACGAGGAGGGCCAGGCCCGCACCGCCGGCAAGAAGGTCGAGATCGCCGAGCGGCTGATCGCCGAGCTGACCGCCGACTACGGCGTCGACGAGGGCTCGATCCTGGTGGACTGCCTCACCTTCACCCTGGCCACCGGCCAGGAGGAGTCCCGCCGGGACGGCATCGAGACCATCGAGGCGATCCGCGAGCTCAAGCGCCGCCACCCGGCCGTGCAGACCACGCTGGGCCTGTCCAACATCTCCTTCGGCCTCAACCCGGCCGCCCGGGTGGTGCTGAACTCGGTCTTCCTGCACGAGTGCGTGGAGGCCGGCCTGGACTCGGCGATCGTGCACGCCTCCAAGATCCTGCCGATCTCCCGGATCCCCGAGGACCAGCGCGAGGCCGCCCTCGACCTGGTCTACGACCGCCGCCGGGACGGCTACGACCCGCTCCAGCACCTGCTGGAGCTGTTCGACGGCGTCTCCTCGGCCTCGGTCAAGGCGTCCAAGGCGGAGGAGCTGGCCGCGCTACCGCTGGACGAGCGCCTGCAGCGCCGGATCATCGACGGCGAGCGCAACGGCCTGGAGGCCGACCTGGACGAGGCGCTGGCCGGGCGGCCCGCGCTGGAGATCATCAACGACACCCTGCTGGCCGGCATGAAGGTGGTCGGCGAGCTGTTCGGCTCCGGCCAGATGCAGCTGCCCTTCGTGCTCCAGTCCGCCGAGGTGATGAAGACCGCGGTGGCCCACCTGGAGCCGTACATGGAGAAGTCCGACAGCGAGGGCAAGGGCACCATCGTGCTGGCCACCGTCAAGGGCGACGTCCACGACATCGGCAAGAACCTGGTGGACATCATCCTGTCCAACAACGGCTACAACGTGGTCAACCTGGGCATCAAGCAGCCGGTCTCGGCGATCCTGGACGCCGCGCAGGAGCACAAGGCGGACGTGATCGGGATGTCCGGCCTGCTGGTGAAGTCCACCGTGATCATGAAGGAGAACCTGGAGGAGCTCAACCAGCGCAAGCTGGCCGTGAGTTACCCGGTGATCCTGGGCGGCGCCGCGCTCACCCGGGCCTACGTCGAGCAGGACCTGCACGAGATCTACGAGGGCGAGGTCCGCTACGCCCGGGACGCCTTCGAGGGCCTGCGGCTGATGGACGCGCTGATCGCGGTCAAGCGCGGCGTGCCCGGCGCGAGCCTGCCGGAGCTCAAGCAGCGCCGGCACGCCCGGGTCGAGGTGGTGGAGGAGCCGGAGGTCAACCTCGGCCAGATCCGCTCGGACGTCACCGTCGACAACACCGTGCCGACCCCGCCGTTCTGGGGCGACCGGATCGTCAAGGGCATCCCGTTCGCCGACTACGCCTCCTGGCTGGACGAGGACGCGCTGTTCAAGGGCCAGTGGGGCCTGAAGGCGGCCCGCAGCGGCGAGGGGCCCTCGTACGAGGAGCTGGTGGAGACCGAGGGTCGGCCGCGGCTGCGGATGTGGCTGGACCGGCTGCAGACCGAGGGCTGGCTGGAGGCGGCCGTGGTCTACGGCTACTACCCGGCCAACTCCAAGGGCGACGACCTGATCGTCTTCCACGAGGACGGCACCGAGCGGACCCGCTTCACCTTCCCCCGCCAGCGGCGCGGGCGCCGGCTCTGCCTGGCCGACTTCTTCCGCCCGGAGGAGTCCGGCGTGCGGGACGTGATCGGCCTCCAGGTGGTCACCATGGGCAACCGGATCTCGGAGGCGGCGAACGAGCTGTTCGCCGACAACTCCTACCGCGACTACCTGGAGCTGCACGGCCTGTCGGTGCAACTGGCCGAGGCGCTGGCCGAGTTCTGGCACGCCCGGGTCCGCTACGAGCTGGGCTTCTCCGGCGAGGACCCGCAGGACGTCAAGGACATGTTCGCGCTCAAGTACCGGGGCGCCCGCTTCTCGCTCGGCTACGGGGCCTGCCCGGAGCTGGAGGACCGCGCCAAGATCGCCGAGCTGCTGAAGCCCGAGCGGATCGGCGTGGTGCTCTCCGAGGAGTTCCAGCTGCACCCGGAGCAGTCCACCGACGCGATCGTCATCCACCACCCGGAGGCGAAGTACTTCAACGCCCGGTAACCCCGGCGCCTCGTTCCGTTCGCTCTTTTCGGGCGAACCGGGCGTATCCTGGATGATCCTGAACGGGCCGGTCCGCTCACCAGCGGGCCGGCCCGCGCCATCCCCGGGGGGCGCTCGAACGCACCCGGGGGTACCGACGGAAGGACTCCCGCCATGACCACCTCCACCGCCGCCCGGATCCTCGACCACGGGGACGGCCGCGGCCTGCAGGCGGTGCTGCTGGACATGGACGGGACGCTGGTGGACACCGAGGACTTCTGGTGGCAGGCCGAGGTCACCCTGTTCGCCGAGCTGGGCCACGCGCTGACCGACGAGGACCGGGCCCAGGTGGTCGGCGGTCCGATGACGCGGGTGATCGACTACCTGGTCGGCACCACCGGGGTGGACCTCGCCCCGGCGGACCTGACGGTGCTGATCAACCAGCGCTTCGTCGACCTGCTGGCGGGCGGCGTGCCGCTCATGCCGGGCGCCGAACGTCTCCTCAACACCCTGGCCGCACACGGGATTCCGGCCGTTCTGGTGACCGCCTCGCACCGGCACGTGGTGGACATCGTGCTGCGCTCGCTGGGCTCCCACCACTTCGCCTTCACGGTTGCCGGGGACGAGGTGCCGCGCACCAAGCCGCACCCGGACCCGTACCTGGAGGCGGCCCGGCGGCTGGGCGCGGACCCGGCCCGCTGCGTGGTGGTCGAGGACGCGCCGACCGGGGTGCGGGCGGCCGAGGCGGCGGGCTGCCCGGTCGTCGCGGTGCCCTCGGTGGCACCGATCGAGCCGGCCCCGGGGCGGCTGGTGCGCTCCTCTCTGGAGCAGGTCGATCTTGAACTGCTGCGCTCGCTGGTCGCTTCGCGGGTGTGATTGTCATCTCATTGCGAGGGTGGTCTACTCGCCGGTAAGCAGCCGGATCCAGCCACCGCCGACGGCCGCCCGGGGAGAAAAAGGGCATTGCCTGACAACTCGTCGGGTGTTTCGCGATGCCCTCAACCACCGTGTCCCAAACGTCATCTGCACGGGTATCGGTCGTGCGTGTTCGATATGGCACGCTACTCCAGTTCGTTCCCCTCCCTCGCGCCCTGCCACCGCCGACGACGGGCAACCCCGTCCCGCCCGCGGTCGTACGGGCGCCAGGCCCGCGCACGCCTTCCGCACCCGGAGCGCCCTCGACGCGGGCCGCCGGCCCCGGTCGGACCGCACCCAGAAGGACGCGCCCCGTGAAGACTTCAGCTGAACGCCTGGCAGCACTCGGCTGCGCCGGTCTTGTCGCCGTGACGGCGGCAGGCTGCGGATCGGTCACCGACGCCGTCAAGGGGGACGGCGGCAAGGCGATCGTCATGGGCACCACCCAGCTCACCGGCGTGCTGGACCCGGCCGCCGCCTACGACTCCGGCTCCTGGCTGCTGCTGCGCAACACCTTCCAGTCGCTGCTCACCTTCCCGGCCGCCTCCAGCGCCCCCTCCCCGGACGCCGCGCAGTCCTGCGAGTTCACCGCGGGCGACGCCACCCAGTACCACTGCACCATGCGGACCGGCCTGAAGTTCTCCAACGGCCACCCGCTGACCGCGGCCGACGTGGTGTTCTCGATCGAGCGCACCAAGAAGATCAACGACCAGAACGGCGCGGCCCCCCTGCTCTCCTCGATCAGGAGCGTCGAGGCCAAGGGCGACACCGAGGTGATCTTCCACCTCTCCACGCCCGACGCCACCCTGCCGGCCAAGCTGGCCGGCCCGGCCGGCGCCATCCTCGACCACCAGGCCTACCCGGCCGACAAGGTCGTCCCCAACGACAAGCTGATCGGCTCCGGCCCGTACCGCTTCGAGACGGTCGAGGTCATGGGCGGCAACGGCGACACGGCCAAGCAGCTGGGCAAGGTCGTCCTGGTGCCCAACGACAAGTACAACGGCGAGGCCAAGCTCCGGAACAGCAAGTTCACCGTCCGGTACTTCGACAAGCCCGCCGACCTGAAGGCCGCGCTGGACAAGGGCGACGTCGACCTCACCGACAACAGCCTGGACCCGAACACCGCCGCCCAGATGCACTCCGACCAGCAGGGCGGCAAGACCGACCTCCAGGTCGTCGAGGGCGACAGCAACGACACCCGCTCGCTGGTCTTCAACACCAAGGACCCGGTCGCCGGCAACGTCGCCGTCCGCCAGGCCGCCGCCCAGCTGCTCGACCGCAAGTCGCTCGCCCGCGACGTCTTCGCCCGGACCGTCCAGCCGCTGTACGCGATGGTCCCGGCCGGCGTCACCGGCCACACCACGGCCTTCTTCGACCGCTACGGCGACCAGGACAGCGGCAAGGCCAAGAAGATCCTCACCGACGCCAAGGTCCAGCTCCCGGTCAAGCTCACCCTCACCTGGTCGCGCTCGCGGGCCGGCAGCGCCGAGCCCGAGACCCTGAAGAAGCAACTGGAGGCCGGCGGCCTGTTCCAGGTGACCGTCCAGACGGAGCCGGACTGGGACAAGTACCGGGCCGGCTGGTCCGAGGGCCGCTACCAGGCGTACCTCATCGGCTGGTTCGCCGACTACCCGGACCCGGACAACTACATCGCCCCGCTGCTCATCGACGGCGGCGCCTACCACCACGGCTGGGACGACCCGAGGATCAGCCAGAAGCTGGTGCCGGACGGCCTCAAGCAGGCCGACCGCAGCGCCGCGGTGGCCGGCTACGCCCAGATCCAGCAGATCGTCGCCGAGAACGCGCCGCTCATCCCGCTGTACCAGAACAAGGGCTTCTTCGCGTCGCGTTCGTACATCATCGGCGTCGAGTCGACCATCGACACCACCGGCGTGTTCCGCTTCTGGGAGATCAGCCGCAGCGCCGGCAAGTAGACGACCGGACGACACCCCTCAACACGGCGGCCCGCCCGCCTTCCCCCAGGGTGCACGGGGAAGGCGGGCGGGCCGTCGGCTGCAGGGTCTACAGGGCGCCCGGGCGCACCAGCCCGCTCTCGTACGCGTACACCGCCGCCTGCACCCGGTCGCGCAGCTGGAGCTTGGTCAGCACATGGCCGACGTGCGTCTTCACGGTGGTCTCGCTGACGAACAGTTCGGCCGCGATCTCCGCGTTCGAGAGCCCGCGCGCCACCAGCTTCAGCACCTCCAGCTCGCGCTCGGTCAGCGCGCTCAGCGCCTGCGGCGGCGCCTCCTCGCCCGAGGGCAGCTTGGTGGCGTACATGTCCAGCAGCCGGCGGGTGATGCTCGGCGCCAGCATCGCCGCGCCGTCCGCCACCACCCGGATCGCCTGCACCAGTTCCTCCGCCGGGACGTCCTTCAGCAGGAAGCCGCTGGCGCCCGCGCGCAGCGCCTCCACCACGTACTCGTCCAGGTCGAAGGTGGTCAGCACCAGCACCTTGGCCGGGCCGTCCCGCCCGGGGCCGGCGATCCTGCGGGTCGCCTCGACGCCGTCCATCCTGGGCATCCGGATGTCCATCAGCACCACGTCGGGCTGCAGCGCCCGCACCTGGTCCAGCGCCTGCTGACCGTCGCCGGCCTCGCCGACCACGACCAGGTCGGACTCGGCCTCCAGGATCATCCGGAAACCGGTGCGCAGCAGCGGCTGGTCGTCGACCAGCAGCACTCGGATCGTCACTAGGACTCCTTGCTCATCTGATCCCCCGTGGGATCGTCTTCGTCAGACGTACGCGACAGCGGCAGCGGGTACGGCGGGGGAGTGCCGCCGAACTCCGGGCAACTGGCCTGGTGGTCGCACCAGTCGCAGAGGCGGTTGCGGGTCGCCGGGAACTCCCCGGTGGCCACCGCGTGGGTGATCCGCTCCCAGAGCGCCCGCAGCTTGCGCTCCACCGCGAGCAGGTCGGCCTCGTCCGGGTCGTAGCTGACCACGTCCCCGCCCCCGCCGAGGTAGACCAGCTGGAGCCGCTTGGGGACGACACCCTTCCAGCGCCACACCACGAGCGCGTAGAACTTCATCTGGAACATCGCCTTGCCCTCGAAGTCCCGCGAGGGCGCCCGGCCGGTCTTGTAGTCCACCAGCCGGACCTCACCGCTCGGGGCGACGTCCACCCGGTCGATGTAGCCGCGCAGCAGCAGCCCCGACTCCAGGGCCGTCTCCACGTACAGCTCGCGCTCCACCGGGTGCAGCCGGGTCGGGTCCTCCAGCCGGAACCACTGGCCGACCAGCTTCTCGGCGTCCGCCAGCCAGCGGGCGAGCGCCGCGCCGTCCGGATCGTCCGGGAACAGCGAGCCCAGCTCCGGGCGCTCGCCCAGCAGCCGCTCCCACTGCGGGCGCAGCAGGCCCAGCGCCCGCTCCGGCGTCCGATCGGTCGCGGGGCTGTCGAAGAGCCGCTCCAGCACCGCGTGCACCAGCGTGCCCCTGGTCGCCGCCGCGCTCGGCGGCTCGGGCAGCCGGTCGATCACCCGCAGCCGGTACAGCAGGGGACAGGTCAGGAAGTCCCCCGCCCGGGACGGGGACAGGCCGGTCGGGGGCGCCGCCGGGCGCGCCGGGGCCCCGGCGGCGCTGGTGGTGTCGGTCTGCTGCATGCCTCCGACCCTATTGCCCTTCGCTGTCATCCTGCTGCCACGGTGCTGCCACACCGCGCGGCACAGTGGGTATGAAGCCTGACAGAGGGCCGCACGCCACCGGAGGGCCGCGATCACGTAGCGTGGGCGCACCGGGGCACGACGGGGCAGACGACCGAAGGGATCACGGTGAGCGACAGCAGGGGGCAGCAGACCTCCGACCAGCCACCGCAGGACGACGGCGGCCGCCCGGCAGGGCGACCGCCCCGGCCGCCCGAGCGCGGCAGCGGCCTCCTGGTGGGCCGCCCCTTCGGCGTGCCCATCTACGTGACCCCCTCCTGGTTCGTCATCGCCGCGCTGATCACCTGGGTGTTCGGCGGCCAGCTCGGCGACGTCCTGCCGGACCTCGGCGCCGCCCGCTACCTGCTCGCGTTCTTCTTCGCGGTCGCCTTCTACGCCTCCGTCCTGGTGCACGAGCTCGCTCACACCCTGGTCGCGCTGCGCTACAGGCTCGGTGTACGGCGGATCCAGCTCCAGTTCTTCGGCGGCGTCTCGGAGATCGAGAACGAGGCCGAGAGCCCGTGGCGCGAGTTCTGGCTGGCCTTCGTCGGCCCGCTGCTCTCGCTGGTGCTCGGCGGCGTGTTCTACCTCGCGATGCAGGCCGTGGAGCTCTCCACGGTGCCCGGGGTGCTGCTCACCGGGCTGATGGTCTCCAACCTGGTGGTCGCCGCGTTCAACCTGCTGCCCGGCCTGCCGCTGGACGGCGGCCGGATGCTGCGCGCGGTCGTCTGGGCGATCAGCGGCAAGGCGATGACCGGCACGGTCGCCGCCGCCTGGGTCGGCCGGGCGCTGGCCGTCGCGGTGCTGGTCGGCCTGCCGCTGTTCAGCGCCGCCCGCGGGATCGAACGCACCACGACCGACACCCTGGTGGACGCGGTGCTGGCCGCCGTCCTCGCCGCGATCATCTGGAACGGCGCCACCGGGAGCCTGCGCAACGCCCGGCTCAAGGAGGTGCTGCCCGGCCTGCGGCTGCGCGAGTTCGCCCGCCGGACCGTCGAGGTCACCGCCGACACCCCGCTCGGCGAGGCGCTGCGCCGGGCCCGCGAGGCCCAGGCCGGCGCGGTCGTGGTGGTGGACGGTCGGGGCGACCCGATCGGCATCGTCCGCGAGTCCGCCGTCCGCGCGGTGCCCGAGCACCGCCGCCCGTGGGTCGCCGTCGGCCCGCTCGCCCGCGACCTCGAACCCGGCCTTCGGCTGGACGCCGACCTCGGCGGCGAGGACCTGCTGCGCGCCGTCCAGGCCACCCCGGCCGGGGAGTACCTGGTGGTCGAGGCGGACGGCCGGGTGTTCGGCGTGGCCGCGCTCACCGACATCGAGCAGCGCCTCACCGCCGCCGTCGCCGGCCGGTGATCACTCTGGTCGGGCGGACCGTCCGCTTCCCTTAGGATTGACCGCATGTCCGAACCGACCGGTGCCACCCGCCGACGCGGGCCCTTCCAGGTCGGGGACCAGGTCCAGCTGACCGACCCCAAGGGCCGCCACTACACGTTCACGCTCCAGGCCGGGAACCAGTTCCACACCCACAAGGGTGCGTTCCCGCACGACGAGCTGATCGGCGCCCCCGAGGGCACGGTCGTGCGCACCACGGGGAACGTCCCGTACCTCGCGCTGCGCCCCCTGCTCCCCGACTACGTCCTGTCCATGCCGCGCGGCGCCGCCGTGATCTACCCCAAGGACGCGGGGCAGATCCTGGCCATGGCCGACATCTTCGCCGGCGCCCGCGTCGTCGAGGCCGGTGTCGGCTCGGGCGCGCTCTCCACCTACCTGCTGCGCGCCGTCGGCGACACCGGCATGCTGGCCTCGTACGAGCGCCGGCAGGACTTCGCCGACATCGCCAAGGGCAACGTCGAGCGCTACTTCGGCGGGCCGCACCCGGCGTGGAAGCTCACCGTCGGAGACCTCCAGGACAACCTGGTCGAGGCCGACGTCGACCGCGTCATCCTCGACATGCTCGCCCCCTGGGAGTGCCTGGACGTCGCCTCCAAGGCGCTGGTCCCCGGCGGCCTGATCTGCTGCTACGTGGCCACCACCACGCAGATGTCCAAGACCGTCGAGGCACTGCGCGACCACGGCACCTTCACCGAGCCGCAGGCCTGGGAGACCATGGTCCGCACCTGGCACCTGGAGGGCCTGGCCGTCCGCCCGGACCACCGGATGATCGGCCACACCGGCTTCCTGCTCACCGCCCGCCGCCTCGCCGACGGCGTCGAGCCGCCGCTGCGCCGCCGCCGCCCGGCCAAGGGCGCGTACGGCGAGGACTACGACAACGGGGGCTCGGAGCCGAGCCTCCAGGAGCGCGCCGCGGCCCGTGCCGCCGCCCGCGCCGTCGAGACCGAGCAGCCCGACCTGGGCTGACCGGGATCGCTTCCCAGGGGTGGTACGAGCCTGCTCGTGCCACCCCTCGGCATTCCGGCCGCCGGCGTGTGGGACGATGCTCGCGCACGCAGACCAGCTCCTGGGAGCACTGGAGGGGACGCCTGGTGGAGACCGCGGTCGGGACGACGGCTGGACAGCAGACACCGCGGGGCCGCACCGGGCCCGGGCACGCGCGCACCGCCCCCTGGCACTGGGCCCTGGCCCTGGCCGGCTGCGGCGCGGTGGTGGCCGCGGCCCTCGCCGCCAGCCCCGCCACCGGCACCCCGGTGCCCGTCCACGGCACTCCCAAGGCCCTCGGGGCGAGTGCCGCCCCCGACCCGGCCAAGGCCCAACTTCCGCTCGACTGCGGCCCGTTCCCGGTCGCGACGGCCATCAGCATGCCGGCCGACCTGGGCGACGGACGGCCCGGCACGGTCGTCGCCGCGCACTGCGCGGCCGAGAACGGCACCCCGCCGGACGCCGTCTACCTGCTCGGTTTCGGCCCCGGCGACCGCCCGGTGGTGCTGGCCACGCTCCTCTCCGAGCGCGAGAACCTCACCCTCGGCCGGCTCGCGCTGCGCTCCGACGGCGCCATCACCGGCCACGCGCAGGGGTATTCGAGCGACGAGGTGCCGCGCTTCCGTCCCGACATCTCACTCGACCTCACCTGGATGCGCAAGGGCGGCGGCTGGGAACGTTCCCAGACCGCCGCCCCGGTCAGCCAGACCTGAGGGGGAGGACGCGTCAGTCCGCGTCCGGCCCGTACACCTCGACCCGGTCGGTGACCCGGCGCACGTGGATGCAGTCGCCGGGGCACTCCTTCGCCGAGTCCACCACGTCCTGAAGGATCGTCAGCGGCACCGGGGCGGTCTCCCCGGGCTGCTGGCGCAGCTCGTCGTCCGGCCCCTTCACGTAGGCGAGGCCGTCGATGTCCAGCTCGAAGACCTCGGGTGCGTACTGCACGCAGATGCCGTCGCCGGTGCACAGATCCTGGTCGATCCACACCTCCAGCTGTTCGGCCGCCGCGGCCGTCTGCTCGGTTACCGACATGGTCCCCTGCCGTTTCTGTCCCGGGTCGCCCTTTTCCGGGGCAATCCCGCCATTCGTACAACGATCGGACCCAGGCGCCCGGTCGCGATCGGATATCACTTCGCTCGACGATACATCTGGCCCGCTTTGGGTGGTGAGCGGTGGGTATCCCCTTAGCAGAGGGGAAGCACGCTGGGGCGAAGATCGGACACGCCCGTTCCATCTTTCTTGATCTAGGGGTTTACGGACCCCTGGTCCCAGGTAGGGTCTGGAAGCGTCCAGCTCCCCGGAGGAGGTGAGGACCGTGGCAGCCCACGATGACGACTACAACCGCAGCACCGGCAGGCCCGCTCGTGGTTCCGACGAGGCCGCTCAGGTCTCGTTCCTTGAGCAGGAAATCGCTGTGCTGCGCCGCAAGCTCGCCGACTCGCCGCGCAATTCGAGGATCCTCGAAGAGCGGATCGTCGAGCTCCAGACCAACCTGGCCGGAGTGTCCGCCCAGAACGAACGGCTCGCCTCCACCCTGCGAGAGGCCCGCGACCAGATCGTGGCCCTCAAGGAGGAAGTGGACCGGCTGGCACAGCCCCCGGCCGGGTTCGGCACCTTCCTCGAGGCCAACGAGGACGGCACCGCCGACATCTTCACCGGGGGGCGCAAGCTCCGCGTGAACGTCAGCCCCAACGTCGCCCTCGACGAACTGCGGCGCGGCCAGGAAGTGATGCTCAACGAGGCCCTCAACATCGTGGACGCGATGGCCTTCGAGCGCATCGGCGAGATCGTCACCCTCAAGGAGATCCTCGAGGACGGCGAACGCGCCCTGGTCGTCGGCCACACCGACGAGGAGCGGGTGGTGCGCCTCGCCGAACCGCTGCGCGAGCTCACCGTCCGGGCGGGGGACGCCCTGCTGCTGGAGCCCCGCTCCGGCTACGTGTACGAGGTCGTGCCGAAGTCCGAGGTCGAGGAGCTGGTCCTCGAAGAGGTCCCGGACATCGACTACCGCCAGATCGGCGGACTGAGCAACCAGATCGAGCTGATCCGGGACGCGGTCGAGCTGCCCTACCTGCACGCCGACCTCTTCAAGGAGTACGAGCTGCGTCCGCCCAAGGGCGTGCTGCTCTACGGCCCGCCCGGCTGCGGCAAGACGCTGATCGCCAAGGCGGTCGCCAACTCGCTGGCCAAGAAGGTCGCCGAGGTCACCGGACGCCCCCAGGGGAAGAGCTACTTCCTCAACATCAAGGGCCCCGAACTGCTCAACAAGTACGTGGGCGAGACCGAGCGGCAGATCCGCCTGGTCTTCCAGCGGGCCCGGGAGAAGGCGAGCGAGGGCACGCCCGTCATCGTCTTCTTCGACGAGATGGAGTCGCTGTTCCGCACCCGCGGTTCCGGCGTCAGCTCGGACGTGGAGAACACCATCGTCCCGCAGCTGCTCGCCGAGATCGACGGTGTGGAGGGCCTGGAGAACGTCATCGTCATCGGCGCCTCGAACCGCGAGGACATGATCGACCCGGCGATCCTGCGGCCCGGCCGCCTGGACGTCAAGATCAAGATCGAGCGCCCGGACGCCGAGGCCGCGAAGGACATCTTCTCCAAGTACCTCAAGGAGTCGCTGCCGTTCCACCCGGACGACCTCAAGGAGCACGACGGCTCCCTGGGCACCACGGTGGCCGCGATGATCCAGTCGGTCGTGGAGCGGATGTACTCCGAGACCGAGGAGAACCGCTTCCTGGAGGTCACCTACGCCAACGGTGACAAGGAGGTCCTGTACTTCAAGGACTTCAACTCCGGCGCCATGATCCAGAACATCGTCGACCGCGCGAAGAAGATGGCCATCAAGGACTTCCTCGACCACGGTCAGCGCGGTCTGCGCGTCTCCCACCTGCTCGCCGCCTGCGTGGACGAGTTCAAGGAGAACGAGGACCTGCCGAACACCACCAACCCGGACGACTGGGCCCGCATCTCCGGCAAGAAGGGCGAGCGGATCGTCTTCATCCGCACGCTGGTCACCGGCAAGCAGGGCGCCGAGTCCGGCCGCTCGATCGACACTGTCGCCAACACGGGGCAGTACCTGTAAGCACGCGGTGAGACCGGGCCGCCCGGCGGTCCCCGGAACAGCACGCACCCCGTCCGGCTGTGGCGCCTCGCGGCCCCGCAGCCGGACGGCGCGTCTCGGGGTCCGCCCGTCGGCGCCGGGTTCTAGGCTCGACCCACCGATCGCGGGCAGAACGCCGGCGCCGGTGTTGTTCAGCGGTACGTCGGCGTGCTCCGCCCGTGGGGGGCGGCGCACCGGGCAAGGAGGGCCGCATGACCGTACGGCGCGTGATGGGCATCGAGACCGAGTACGGGATCTCCGTGCCCGGGCACCCCAACGCCAACGCCATGCTCACCTCGTCCCAGATCGTCAACGCGTACGCGGCGGCGATGCACCGGGCGCGGCGGGCCCGCTGGGACTTCGAGGAGGAGAACCCGCTGCGTGACGCCCGGGGCTTCGACCTGGCGCGCGAGGTGGCGGACGCCAGCCAGCTGACCGACGAGGACATCGGCCTGGCCAACGTCATCCTCACCAACGGGGCCCGGTTCTACGTGGACCACGCGCACCCCGAGTACAGCTCGCCCGAGGTCACCAACCCGCGCGACGCCGTGCTCTGGGACAAGGCCGGCGAGCGGATCATGGCCGCCGCCGCGCAGCGCGCGCTGGAACTGCCCAACGGGCAGAACATCCACCTGTACAAGAACAACACCGACAACAAGGGCGCCTCCTACGGCACCCACGAGAACTACCTGATGAAGCGGGCGACGCCGTTCGCCGACATCGTCCGCCACCTCACCCCGTTCTTCGTCTCCCGCCAGGTGGTCACCGGTGCCGGCCGGGTCGGCATCGGCCAGGACGGCTCGACGCACGGCTTCCAGATCAGCCAGCGGGCCGACTACTTCGAGGTCGAGGTCGGCCTGGAGACCACGCTCAAGCGCCCGATCATCAACACCCGGGACGAACCGCACGCCGACGCGGAGAAGTACCGCCGGCTGCACGTGATCATCGGGGACGCCAACCTCTCCGAGATCTCCACCTACCTCAAGCTGGGCACCACCTCACTGGTCCTGTCGATGATCGAGGACTCCTTCATCGCCTCCGACCTCGCCGTCGACCAGCCGGTGCGCACCCTGCACCGGGTCTCCCACGACCCCACGCTCAAGCACCTGATCACCCTGCGCAACGGGCGCAAACTCACCGCCGTCCAGCTCCAGCTGGAGTACTTCGAGCTGGCCCGCAAGTACGTCGAGGACCGCTTCGGCACCGACGCGGACGAGCAGACACTGGACGTGCTGGCCCGCTGGGAGGACGTCCTCGGGCGGCTGGAGCGCGATCCGATGTCGCTCTCCAGGCAACTGGACTGGATCGCCAAGCGGGAGATCCTGGAGGGCTACCGCAGCCGGGACGCCCTGGGGTGGGAGAACCCGCGGCTGCACCTGGTCGACCTCCAGTACAGCGACGTGCGGCCCGACAAGGGCCTCTACAACCGGCTGGTGGCCCGCGGCCGGTTCGAGCGGCTGGTGACCGAGGCGGAGGTCGAGCGGGCCGTCTCCAAGCCCCCGGAGGACACCCGGGCGTACTTCCGCGGGCGCTGCCTGGAGCAGTACGCCGACCACGTCGCCGCGGCCTCCTGGGACTCGGTGATCTTCGACCTGCCGGGCCGGGACTCGTTGCAGCGGGTGCCCACGCTGGAGCCGCTGCGGGGCACCCGCAACCACGTCAAGGAGCTGCTGGACCGCTGTCGCACCGCGGAGGACCTGCTACGGGTCCTCTCCGGCGGGTAACTTTTCGATCACCATGGGTGAACGTCCGCCGAATGGGAATCATCCGGGGTGGCAGCGGGTGTTGGACAGGAAGCGCCACCGGCAAACCGGGAGCGGCAGTCGCACCTTGTGTATAGGGTCGGTGCAGCAAGCAACGACCAAACCGTGCCAGAAGAATCGAGCGGGGTGAGGGAAATGGCGAGCAAGGACACCGGCGGCGGCCAGCAGCGGGCGAACCGCTCCTCCGAGGAGGTCGAGGAGCAGGCCGCGGAAACCCAGAATTCCGACGACCTCAAGGAACGCCAGGAAAAGCTGAGCGACGACGTCGACGCGGTGCTGGACGAAATCGACGAGGTCCTGGAGTCGAATGCGGAAGATTTCGTCCGCGGATTCGTGCAGAAGGGCGGGCAATAGCCCGTCCCCGGTATTCGGGAATTCACGGTCGTGACCGTCGAGGGCGGTCGGGCGGCGAGGGCCGCCCGGCCGTCCGGCACCGGCCCCCTGCGCGCGTGGACAGTGATCGTCGGGCGGGTAGGGTGCGGGCAACGCGAGCTTCAAGCTACCTGGAAGGAATCGTGTGGAAGCCAACACTCGTGGCACCGGGCGTCTACCGGCTGCCTTCCTGACCCCGGGGTCCTCCTCCTTCGTGGACTTCCTCGCCGAGCACCGGCCGGAGCTGATCCCCGGCCACCGCGGGCTCCCCGCGGGGGCCGTGGTCGACGCCCCGCACGGGACCACCATCGTGGCCGCGGTGTTCGACGGCGGCGTGGTGATCGCCGGTGACCGCCGGGCGACGATGGGCAACGTGATCGCCCAGCGCGACATGGAGAAGGTGTTCCCGGCCGACGAGTACAGCGCGGTCGGCATCGCCGGCACCGCAGGCCTCGCCATCGAGATGGTCCGGCTGTTCCAACTGGAGCTGGAGCACTACGAGAAGATCGAGGGCGCGGTGCTCTCGCTGGAGGGCAAGGCCAACCGGCTCACCGCGATGATCCGGGGCAACCTGGGCATGGCGATGCAGGGCCTGGCGGTCGTCCCGCTGTTCGCCGGCTACGACCTGGACCTCGGCCGCGGCCGGATCTTCAACTACGACGTCACCGGCGGGCGTTCCGAGGAGCGCGGCTTCGCCGCCACCGGCTCGGGCTCGGTCTTCGCCCGCGGCTCGATGAAGAAGCTCTACCGCGACGGCCTGACGGCCGACCAGGCCGCCATGCTCGTCGTCCAGGCGCTGTACGACGCGGCCGACGACGACTCCGCCACCGGCGGCCCCGACCTCGCCCGCAAGATCTTCCCGATCGTCTCGCTGATCACCGAGGACGGCTTCCGCCGGCTCACCGACGCGGAGGTCACCGAGATCGCGGTCGCGATCACCGACGAGCGCCGCTCGCACCCCAACGGCCCGCAGGCCCCGCTGCTCTAGCCATCACCTCTCAGGAAAGGGACGACCGCCGGTGTCGACACCGTTCTACGTCTCGCCCCAGCAGGCCATGGCGGACCGCGCGGAGTACGCCCGCAAGGGCATCGCGCGCGGCCGCAGCGTGGTCGTGCTCACCTACGCCGACGGCATCGTCTTCGTCGCGGAGAACACCTCCAGAGCGCTTCACAAGGTCTCCGAGATCTACGACAAGATCGCCTTCGCGGCGGTCGGCCGCTACAACGAGTTCGAGAACCTGCGCATCGGCGGCGTCCGCTACGCCGACCTGCGCGGCTACTCCTACGACCGGGCCGACGTCACCGCCCGGGGCCTGGCCAACGTCTACGCCCAGACGCTCGGCACCATCTTCTCCTCGGTCGGCGAGAAGCCCTACGAGGTCGAGCTGATCGTGGCCGAGGTCGGCCGCACCGCGGACGAGGACCAGATCTACCGCCTCACCCCGGACGGCTCGATCGTCGACGAGAAGAACTACGTCGTGGTCGGCGGCAACGCCGACTCGATCGGCAACTACCTGGGCCAGCGCCACCGGGCCGGGATGAGCCTCACCGAGGTGGTCCGGGCCGCCGTGGACTCGCTCGCCCGCGACCCCAACGGCGGCAGCCCGCGCGCCCTCACCCCGGAGCAGCTGGAGGTGGCCGTCCTCGACCGCCAGCGGTTCCAGCAGCGCAAGTTCAAGCGCATCCTGGGCAACCAGCTCGCCCGGCTGCTCGACGGCGACCAGTCCGCCGAGTCGGACGACGAGGACGACCCGGCGGACACCGCGCCGGAGTAGCAGTGCCTGCGGAGTCCCGTACGGCGGCCGGACGGAGGCCGTACGGGACTCCGGTGCCCCTGCGGCGGCCCAGTCGTCGTGGAGGCGGTTTCGGACAGCTCCGACACAGAATGGAGTGCTCATGGACCGCCGGATTTTCGGGCTGGAGAACGAGTACGGCGTGACCTGCACGTTCCGCGGGCAGCGCAGGCTGTCGCCGGACGAGGTGGCGCGGTACTTGTTCCGCCGGGTCGTCTCCTGGGGCCGCAGCAGCAACGTCTTCCTGCGCAACGGCGCCCGGCTGTACCTCGACGTCGGCTCCCACCCCGAGTACGCCACCCCCGAGTGCGACGACGTGGTCGAGCTGGTGACGCACGACAAGGCGGGCGAGCGGATCCTCGAAGGGCTCCTGGTCGACGCCGAGCGGCGGCTGCACGAGGAGGGCATCGCGGGGGACGTCTACCTGTTCAAGAACAACACCGACTCGGCCGGCAACTCCTACGGCTGCCACGAGAACTACCTGGTGGCCCGGCACGGCGAGTTCTCCCGGCTGGCCGACGTGCTGATCCCCTTCCTGGTGACCCGCCAGCTGATCTGCGGCGCCGGCAAGGTGCTGCAGACCCCGCGCGGCGCGGTCTACTGCGTCAGCCAGCGCGCCGAGCACATCTGGGAGGGCGTCAGCTCCGCCACCACCCGCTCCCGCCCGATCATCAACACCCGCGACGAGCCGCACGCGGACGCCGAGCGCTACCGCCGGCTGCACGTGATCGTCGGCGACTCCAACATGTCGGAGACCACGACGCTGCTCAAGGTCGGCGCCACCGACCTGGTGCTGCGGCTGATCGAGGCCGGCGTGGTGATGCGCGACCTCACCCTGGAGAACCCGATCCGGGCGATCCGCGAGGTCAGCCACGACCTCACCGGCACCCACCAGGTGCGGCTCGCCAACGGGCGCGAGGCCAGCGCGCTGGACATCCAGGAGGAGTACTACACCAAGGCGCTGGAGTTCGCCGACCGCAAGGGCATCAACACCGGCACCATCGGCCGGGTGCTCGAACTGTGGGGCCGGACCCTGGAGGCCGTCCGCACCGAGAACCTGGACGAGGTGGCCACCGAGATCGACTGGATCATGAAGTACAAGCTCATCGAGCGCTACCGCGAGAAGCACCAGATGAGCATGTCCAACCCGCGGGTGGCCCAGATCGACCTGGCGTACCACGACATCCACCGCCGGCGCGGCCTGTTCTACCTGCTCCAGGGCAAGGGCCAGGCGAAGCGGGTGACCACCGACCTCAAGACCTTCGAGGCCAAGTCCATCCCGCCGCAGACCACCCGGGCCCGGCTGCGCGGGGACTTCATCCGCCGGGCGCAGGAGCAGCGCCGGGACTTCACGGTGGACTGGGTGCACCTGAAGCTGAACGACCAGGCGCAGCGCACGGTGCTCTGCAAGGACCCGTTCCGCTCGGTGGACGAGCGGGTGGAGAAGCTGATCGCCGGGATGTGAGCCCCGCAGGGGATCCCAGGTTTGTGATCAAGGCGGTGTCCGGCCCCGGTGGTGTCTACCGGGGCCGGACGCCGTCCGGGCATACGCTGTCCGTCGAAGTCAGGAGAGCCGACCTCGATCGACAGTTAGGACCACCGTGCGCCGCACCGCCGGTTTGCTACTCACCCTGCCCCTGCTGCTGGCGGTCGCCTGCAGCAGTTCGCCCAAGGCGGCCGGCCCGGCGACTCCGTCCGCGGCGAGCGCGCCTCCGACGGTGCCCGCACCGGTCGGCGAGGCGTCGCCGATGCCCACGCTCTCGGAGGGCGGTTTCGGCAGCAAGGCCACCATCACCCTCCCGGAGGGCCAGCCCGGCGGCCAGTTCGTGGTGAACACCGTCAGCGAGGGCGAGCGGTCGACGGTCAACAAGGGCGACTGGGTGACGGTCAACTACACGGCGAAGGACTGGACCACCGGCAAGGACCTGCCCAGCTCGTACGACCCGAGCGGGAAGCCGCAGCTCTACCAGGCCGGCAGCGGACAGCTCGTGCCGGCGCTGGACCAGAGCGTGATCGGCAAGAAGGTCGGCAGCCGGCTGCTGGTGGTCGCCCCGCCGGCGGCGGCCTTCGGCGAGCAGGGCAGCACCCAGCTCGGCGTCAACAAGGGCGACACCGTGGTGTTCGTCCTGGACATCATGGAGAGCCTGCCGCAGGACTCCACGCTGACCGGCGCCATGACCCCGCCGCCGGCGACGATGCCGCAGGTCAAGGACAACGGCAAGGCCCCGGTGACGATCACCGTGCCGACCGGGCAGGCCGCGCCCACCGACCTGGAGCAGGCGGTGCTGATCAAGGGCGAGGGCAAGCAGGTCAAGAGCGGGCAGACCCTGGTGGTGCAGTACACCGGGGTGCTCTGGAACAACGGCCAGCAGTTCGACTCCTCCTGGACGCACGGGGGCGCGCAGGCGGTGCAGATCGGCACCGGCAGCGTGATCGAGGGCTGGGACAAGGCGCTGGTCGGCCAGACCGTCGGCAGCCGGATCCTGCTCGTGGTGCCGCCCGGGCTCGGCTACAAGGACCAGGCGCAGGGCTCGGTGCCGCCCAACTCGACGCTGGTCTTCGTGATCGACGTTCTGGAAGCGGTTTAGGGAAGCGGCTCAGGGAAGCGGTTTAGGGCGGACACGCTCTAGGAAGTCCCCCCTGGGATTCCGTACGCTTGGGCGGACGCTCGTACAACGAAGCGTCCGCCCTCATCCTGAGCTGTCATACTGCCCTCGCACTGTGGCAGGCGCCGCCCGGCGTCGAGGTCCGGGGCGGACGGTGCGACGGCAGACCGGCAGTCAGCACGCCGGTCGCAGACCTGGAAGACCTCGTGGCGAGATGGATGGGGAGTCATGACTGAGAAGACGCCGAGCCCGGGCGGGGCCGGCACCGCGGCGAACGACAGCTCTGCGGGTGACCCGGCCGCCTCGCGTCCCGGCGGCCCGCTCCCGGGGGACGGCGAGTCGATCGTCGTCCCGCCGTCGATCCTGAAGCAGCAGGCCGGCTGGGCGCAGCCCGGCGAGCAGCCGCGCGCCTCGGGCGGGACCAAGACGGACGACACCCCGCAGATCTTCGCCTCCACCGTGCGTCGGGGCGACACCTCGGAGGCCGGGTACGACGAGAACCCGCCCGGGGTGGGCCGGCTGGGCGTGATCCTCGGCACGGTGCTGGCCGTGCTGCTGGCCGGCAGTGCCGTGACGCTGTACCTGGTGAACAAGGACGGCAAGTCGGACACCGCCGCCAAGCCGGACGCCGCCAAGAGCGCGCCGCCCACGCCGACCGCCGACCCGGTGCCGCCGATCAAGGACAGCGCCAAGGTGCTGCCCACCGTCACCGGTGACTTCGGCAAGAAGGCCGAGATCCAGGTGCCGGGCGAGGCCTCCGACGGCTCCTTCGTGGTGAAGGTGCTGACCGAGGGCACCGGCCCCAAGGTGGACAAGAACTCCTGGACCTCGGTGGACTACACCGCCAAGGACTGGACCACCGGCAAGGACATCCCGAGCTCGTACGACAACAACGGCAAGCCGCAGATCTTCCAGGCCGGCACCGACGCGCTGATCCCGGCGCTGGACCAGGCCGTGGTCGGGAAGAAGGCCGGCAGCCGGGTCCTCGTGGTGGCCCCGCCGGCCGCCGCGTTCGGCTCCCAGGGCAAGGCCGACATGTCGATCGGGGCGAAGGACGACCTGATCTTCGTGATCGACATCCGCAACGCCAACGCGCCCGACGCCGTGGTGAGCGGCACCGTCACGCCGCCGCCCGCGGACTTCCCGCAGGTCAAGGACAACGGCAAGAAGCCGGCCGAGATCACCCCGGTGGCCGGCGCGAAGGACCCGACCGAGCTGAAGTCGCACGTCCTGATCAAGGGCACCGGGCCGGCGGTGGAGAAGGGCGAGAAGGTCGTCGTCCAGTACACCGGCGCGCTGTTCAAGGACGGCAAGATGTTCGACTCCTCGCTCAGCAAGGGCCAGGCGTTCTCCTTCCCGGTCGGCGGTGGCCAGGTCATCCAGGGCTGGGACCAGGGGCTGGTGGGCCAGACCGTCGGCAGCCGGGTGGAGCTGGTGATCCCGGCCGCGCTGGCCTACGGCGACAAGGGCCAGGGCGACATCCCGCCTGGCGCGCCGCTGGTCTTCGTGGTGGACATCCTGGACGCCGGTCAGGGCTGATCCACTTTCGGGTGACAATGGTGTGCGTGTGACCTTCAGGTCCGGCCGCGTGGCCGGACCACCCCGGGCGGTGGGCGCCCGTACCGTGGTCCGGGAACGGACCGGGGGTGCGGGCGCCCGCCGCTTGGTCGTGACTGCAATGCGAAACGTGAGAAGAGGGACTGTGAGCGTCAACCTCAACGAGAAGCCCGAGATCGACTTCCCGATCGGCGACGCCCCGGCGGACCTGCAGATCCGCGACATCGTCGTCGGTGACGGCGAGGAGGCCAAGCCGGGCCACAACGTCAAGGTCCGCTACGTCGGCGTGACCTTCGAGACCGGCGAGGAGTTCGATGCGAGCTGGAACCGGACCCCGAACGAGTTCCGCTTCCCGCTGGGCGGCGGCCGCGTCATCAAGGGCTGGGACCAGGGCGTCGTCGGCATGAAGGTCGGCGGTCGCCGCGAGCTGACCATCCCGTCGCACCTGGCGTACGGCAACCAGTCGCCGACCCCGCTGATCCCGGCGGGCTCGACCCTGATCTTCGTGGTCGACCTGCTGGGCGTCTGAGCCTGCCGCGGCCGTGGGCCGGACCCCTCCGGGGGCCCGGCCCACGGGCGTTTCGGGAGGCCGCTTTTGCCGTGCGTACCGCTACCGGTACGGTCGGTCCCGCCGGGTGGTGATCGCCCGGTTGGCGCACCCCGCGCACGGCGCGGCACACCGGAAGGGTCAGCGATGGCGATCGCCAAGGCAGAGCGGCTGATGAATCTCGCCCTGTGCCTGATGAACACCAGACGTCCGCTCTCCAAGAAGGAGCTGCGGGAATCCATCGAGGCGTACCGCGAGGCCTGGCAGAACAGCAGCGAGGACGCCTTCAACCGGATGTTCGAGCGGGACAAGGACGACCTGCGCGAACTCGGCCTGGTGATCGACGTCGACGAGAGCGCCCTGGACGGCGAGCTCGGCTACCTGGCCCGCGCCGACCGCAACCGGCTGCCCGAGATCGCGCTGGACGCCGAGGAGGCGGCCGCGCTGACCCTGGCCGCCCGGGTCTGGCAGCAGGCCAAGATGTCCGGCGCGGCCAGCGGCGCGCTGCAGAAGCTGCGCGCCGCCGGGGTGCCGTTCGCCGAGCCCGAGGGCCGGACCGCCCTGGAGCCGCGCATCCCCGCCCGGGAGGCCGCGTTCGAGCCGCTGCTCACCGCCGCCCGGGACCGCCGTCCGGTCGGCTTCGAGTACCGCAAGGCCGGCGCCGCCGCCGGCGAGCTGCGCACCGTCGAGCCGTGGGCGCTGGAGTGCTGGCGCGGGCACTGGTACCTGGCCGGGTGGGACCGCGACCGCGGCGACGCCCGGGTGTTCCGGCTCGGCCGGATCACCGGCAAGGTCCGGGCCAGGACCGGCGCCTTCCTCGGCACCGTGCCCGAGCACGTCGACGTCCGCGCGACCGTCGCCAAGTTCGCGGGCGAGGGCGCCACCGCCACCGCCACCGTCCGGGTCCGCCGGGGAGCGGGCTTCCCGCTGCGCACCAAGGCGCTGAGCAGCGCGCGGGTGGACGACGGCTGGGACGAGCTGGAGATCCCGTACGGCAACGGGCTGGGCGCCGACCTCGCCGAGTTCGGGCCGGACGTGCTGGTGCTCGGGCCCGAGGAGCTGCGGGCCGACGTGATCGACCGGCTGCGGGCCGTGGCCGGGCTGGACGTGGTGAACGGAAGCGGAGGGGTTCAGGCGTGAGCAACGCGATCGACCAGACGCGGCGGATGCTGTCGCTGGTCACCTACCTGCGCGAGCGCCCCGGCGCCGAGGTGGCCGAGGTGGCCCGCGCGTTCGGGATCTCCGAGCGCGAGCTGATCGGGGACCTCAACGTGCTGCCGATGTGCGGCACCAGCTTCCGCGGCGGCGACCTGCTCGACATCGACACCGACGGCGAGCGGATCTGGTGGCACAACGTCGACGACGTGGCCCAGCCGCTGCGCCTCGCCGCCGACGAGGCCACCGCGCTGCTGGTCGCCGCCCGTGCGGTGGCCGGGCTGCCCGGCCTGCGGGCCGGCGACCGGGAGGCGCTCACCCGGGCCGTCGTCAAGATCGAGAACGCGGCGGGCGAGAGCGCCGCCGGCAGCGCCCGGGTCGGCGTGACCTTCGAGGCGGAGGGCCACGTGTTCGCCGACATCGACCGCGCGCTCAGCGAGGGGCGCCGCCTGTGGCTGCGCTACTACTCGCACGGGCGCGGCGGGATGACCGAGCGCGAGGTCGACCCGATCCGGCTGCTCACCGAGGGCCACACCTACCTCGAGGCCTGGTGCCGCACCTCCGAGGACCACCGGATGTTCCGGTTGGACCGGGTCGCCGAGATCCGGGTGCTGGACGTCCCCGCCGACCCGCCGCGGCGCGAGCCGCGCGACCTGAGCGGCGGGCTGGTCAACCCGTCCGCGGACGACCCCGAGGTGGTCGTCGAGGTCACCTCCGGCGGGCGCTGGGTGGCCGAGTACTACACCCACGACCGGGCCGAGGAACTGCCCGACGGCGGGCTGCGGATCACCCTGCGCAGCGCCGATCCCTCCCAGCTGCGCCCGCTGGCGCTGCGGCTGGGCCGGGACGGCCGGATCGTCTCGCCGCCCGGGCTGGCCGGGCAGGCCCGCGCGGCCGCCCTGGAGGCGCTGGCCGCTTACGGGGAGCAGACCGTCGCCGACGGGGAGGGGCGGGTCTGATCGGTGGAGCCCGGGACCAGATTCAAGGTGTACTGCTCCGAGTGCCGGGAGAAGGTCGAGCTCCCGGCGGAGGAGTTCCGGCTGACCCTCGGTCGCACCCCGGCCCAGGCGCACTACAGCTTCGGCTGCCCGCTCTGCGGGGCGGCGGTGCGCAAGCCGGCCGGGGAGAAGATCGTCGCGGCGCTCGTCGGGGCCGGGGTGCGCACCATGCGGCTCGTCCCGGCCGAGGGGTAGCGGGCGCTCTCCTCCGGACCAGGCCGGGGGGCCGGGCCCGATAGAGTGGGGCGCATGTCCTGGATGCTCGTCGCCGCCGTCCTGCTCGCCACCGCGGGCCTGCTGGTCCTCGGGGTGCTCGCGATCCGGCTCTGGCTGGACGTGCGGGCGCTGGCCAAGGGCGTGGACGCGGCCTCGCGGGCGCTGGCCGAGGCGGCGGGGGAGCTGGCGGAGGCCGTACCGGCTCGGTAGGGCCGTCCGTGGCGCCCTTCCGGTGGCGCCCGCCGGGCAGGCCGTCCGGTAGCGCCTGTCCGGTAGCGCCTGTCCGGTAGCGCCTGTCCGGTAGCGCCCGTCCGGTAGCGCCCGTTCGGTAGCACAGGAGGGCCGTCGGTGGTACGGGGGCTGCTGCGGGGAGGCGGGGGCGGGTTACGCTCTCAGATGGCTCCTGCAGATGGCTCCTGAACTGCGAACCGGGGCCGCTGTCCTGTTCGGGCGGCCGTCGTCGTGGCGTCATCCGCAGCGGTTACCATCCGCGGCGGGGGGCCCGACGGGTCGCCATGAGTGAAGGTGGTCGCGCAATGCGCATCTCGATGACCGCGATCGTGGTGGTCGTGATTTTCGCCGTCCTGCTGTTCGGCGCCAAGCGGCTGCCCGACCTGGCTCGCTCGCTCGGGCAGTCGATGCGGATCCTGAAGAGCGAGGCCAAGGCCATGCGCTCGGACGGCGCCGAGGAGGACGCCGCCGCGACGCCGCCTCCGGCGCCCCGGGTCGACGGCGGTTCGGCGACGACCGCGGCCAGGACCATCCAGGCCGCTCCGGGTGCCTCGGGCACCGCCCGCCCGGTGGCCGAGCCCGCCGCCGGGCCGTCCGCGGCCGACGGCGACCGCCCGCACTGAGTGCGGCGCACGTGACGAACGCGACCACGGAGGCCCGTCGACCGGCGGGCCTCGACGCACGAGTTGAGGACCGGGGTTGAGCAAGCTCTCCAAGGCGTCGAAGGCGTCCAAGGATCCTGAGGGGCGGATGGCCCTCACCGACCACCTGCGGGAACTGCGCAACCGCGTGGTCAAGTCGGTCCTGGCGATCGTGCTGATCACCATCGTGGCGGCGATCTACCACAGGCAGATCGAGAACTTCCTGCTGGAGCCGCTGCCGCGCTGCACCGTGGAGACTGCCGACCACTTCAAGGGCAAGTGCGCCCAGGTCTCCAACATCGGTCTGACCGCCGGTTTCACCTGGATGCTCAAGGTGTCACTGACGGCCGGTGTGGTCGCGACCGTGCCGGTCTGGCTCTACCAGGTCTGGGCCTTCGTGGCACCCGGTCTGCACCGGCACGAGAAGAAGTACGCCGTCATCTTCATGCTGTGCGGGGCGCCGCTCTTCCTGGCCGGCGTGGGCTGCGCCATCCTGGTGCTGCCGACCACCGTCGACGTGCTGATCTCGTTCACCCCGGACAAGACCACGCCGATCCTGCCGCCCGAGGACTACCTCGACATCGCCACCCGGATGGTGCTGGTCTTCGGCCTGGCCTTCGAGTTCCCGCTGCTGCTGGTGATGATGAACATGGTCGGCATGGTCACCGGCAAGCGGCTGCTCGGCTGGTGGCGCGGCATGGTCATGGGCATCACGGTCTTCGCCGCCTTCGCCACCCCGAGCGCCGATCCGGTGAGCATGCTCACGCTGGCCGCGCCGATCTGGGCGCTGTACTTCCTCGCGGTGGGCATCGCGATCTTCAACGACAGGCGCAAGGAGCGCCGCGACCCCGATGCCGGACTGAGCGACGAGGAGGCCTCGGAGCTGGACCTCTCGGTGCAGCCGGTGGCCGGTACGGAGATGGTCCAGGCCTCGGCCGCGCCGACGGCGGGCGCCCCGGTGCCGGCGGCCCGTCACGAGCAGATCGACGACATCACCTGAGCCGGTAGCGCACCCTGAGGCCCCGGCCCGCCGCCCGACGCGGTGGGCCGGGGCCTTTGCGCTGCTCCGGCCCGGTGAGCCCGGGCTTTTGTGCTGCTCCGGCCCGGTGCGGGATTCGGCGGGTGGTCTTGGCAGGGTGGATGGCATGTGACATATTACTGACGTGCTCAAGACCCAGAGACCTCCCCTGGATGTCGTCGTGGTCGGCGCCGGCGTGGTCGGCGCCGCCTGCGCCTACTACGCGGCCCGCGCCGGGCTCACCGTCGCCGTCGTCGACCGCGGGCCGGTGGCCGGCGGCACCACCGGCGCCGGCGAGGGCAACCTGCTGGTCTCCGACAAGGAGCCCGGGCCCGAACTCGACCTCGCCCTGCTCAGCACCCGGCTCTGGCACGACCTCGCCGAACACCTCGGCGCGGCCGTGGAGTACGAGCCCAAGGGCGGCGTGGTGATCGCCTCCACCCCGGCCGGGCAGGACGCCCTGCGGGCCTTCGCCGTCGGCCAGGCCGCCGCCGGCGTCACCGCCGAGGAGATCCCCGCCGAGCGGCTGCACGAGCTGGAGCCGCACCTCGCCCCCGGCCTCGCCGGCGGCTTCCACTACCCGCAGGACGCCCAGGTCCAGCCCGCCCTCGCCGCCGCCCACCTGCTGCGCGAGGCCCGCCGGATGGGCGCCGAGCTGATCACCGGCGAGACCGTGACCGCCGTGCACCGGGGGCCGGACGGCGCCGTACGTGGGGTGCGGACCGACCGCCGCCGACTCGACGCCCCCGCCGTCGTCAACGCGACCGGCACCTGGGGCGGCGAACTGGCCGGGCTGGCCGGGGTGCACCTGCCGGTGATGCCCCGCCGCGGCTTCGTCCTGGTCACCGAGCCGCTGCCGCGGATCGTCCGGCACAAGGTCTACGCCGCCGACTACGTCGCCGACGTCGCCAGCGGCTCGGCCGGGCTCCAGACCTCCGCCGTGGTCGAGGGCACCCCCGGCGGGCCCGTGCTGATCGGCGCCAGCCGCGAACGGGTCGGCTTCGACCGCACCCTCTCCCAGGAGGTGCTGCGGCGGCTCGCCGCCCAGGCCGCGGCGCTCTTCCCGGTGCTCGCGGACGTCACCGTGATGCGCACCTACCGGGGCTTCCGTCCGTACCTGCCGGACCACCTGCCCGCCATCGGCGAGGACCCCAGGGTGCCCGGGCTCTACCACGCCTGCGGGCACGAGGGCGCCGGCATCGGGTTGGCTCCGGCGACCGGCCTGCTGATCAGCGAGCAACTGACCGGCAAGCAGCCGGAACTGGACCTCGCGCCGTTCCGCCCGGACCGCTTCCCGTCGGACGCCGGGGCCTGAGCCCGGGCTCCTCGACCACCGCTGCCCGCCTGCCGACCACGCTCGTTCGTCGACCGCCCCCGCCGTGTCGACCGCCCTCGTTCGTCGACCAACCCCGGAACGGAGAAGCCGCCGATGCGCCGCACCCCCGCCGACCTGGTCCGGGCCGAACCCGGCCCCGCCCACCACATCGAGTTCGACGGCCGACCCGTCCCGGCCCTGCCCGGACAGTCGATCGCCGCCGCGCTCTGGGCCGACGGCGTGCTCGCCTGGCGCACCACCCGGGTCGGCGGCCGGCCGCGGGGGGTGTTCTGCGGCATCGGCGCCTGCTTCGACTGCCTGGCCACCGTCGACGGCCGCCCCAACCAGCGCACCTGCCTGCTCCCCGCCGAACCCGGCACCACCGTCACCACCCAGGAGGGCCACGGCCGTGCCGACCTCGCCGTCTGACAGGGCCGCCGCCGAAGCGGCCCGACGCCCCGACCTCGCGGTGATCGGCGCCGGCCCGGCCGGGCTCGCGGCCGCCGTGACCGCCGCCGACCTCGGGCTGCGCTGCGTCCTGCTGGACGCCGGCCACAGCACCGGCGGGCAGTACTACCGGCACCCCGCCCCCGGCCTCGGCGCCGCCCGCCCGGACCGGCTCCACCACGGCTGGTCCGTCTACACCGGACTGGCCGACCGGCTCGCCGCGCACGAGCGGGCCGGGCGGGTCCGCTTCCTCGGCGGCCACCAGGTGTGGGCGCTGGAGCGGACCGGCGACGGCTTCGCCGTACACGTCACGCGCGGCCCGGAGGCCACCGACCGGGCCACCGTCCCGGCCGCGTCCGTGCTGCTCGCCACCGGTGCGTACGAGCGCCAGCTGCCGTTCCCCGGCTGGACCCTGCCCGGGGTGGTCACCGCGGGCGGCGCGCAGGCGATGCTCAAGGCCGGGCTGGTGCTGCCCGGGAGGCGGATCGTGGTGGCCGGCAGCGGGCCGCTGCTGCTCGCGGCGGCGTCCTCGCTGGTCACCGCCGGGGCCGAGGTGCCCGCGGTCGTCGAGGCCACCGACTACCTCGGCTACGCCCGGCGCCCCGGCGCCCTGGCGGCCGTCCCCGCCAAGCTCGTCGAGGGCGCCGGGCACGGGAGCACGCTGCTGCGGCACGGCGTACGGCTGCGCCCGCGCAGTGCCGTCGTCGAGGCGCACGGGACCGAGCGGGTCACCGCCGTCACGGTGGCCCGGCTGGACACCGACTGGCGGCCGGTGCCCGGCACCGAACGCCGGATCGCCTGCGACGCCGTCGCCGTGGGCCACGGGCTGCTCCCGCAGATCGACCTGGCCACCGAACTGGGCGCGGCCACCAGGACCGCCCCGGACGGCGCCGTCGGGCTCCGGGTCGACGCCCGGCTGCGCACCACCGTGCCCGGCCTCTGGTCGGCGGGGGAGACCAACGGCGTCGGCGGCGCGGACCTCGCGATCGTGGAGGGCGAACTGGCCGCGCACGCCGTGGCCGACCGGGTGCCGAAGCCCGCACTGTTGCGCAGCCGGGCCCGGCTGCGGAACTTCGCCGACCTGATGGCCGCGGCCCACCGGCCCGGCCCCGGCTGGACCGGCTGGCTGCGCCCGGACACCGACGTCTGCCGGTGCGAGGAGGTGCCGGTCTCGGCGATCCGGGAGGCCGTGGACGAGCTGGGCGCGGGCGATCCGCGCACCGTCAAGCTGCTCACCCGGGCCGGGATGGGCTGGTGCCAGGGCCGGATGTGCGGTCCGGCCGTGGCCTGCCTGGCCGGCTCGGGTGAGCCGGTGCCGGACCGGCGGCCGCTGGCCTGCCCGGTGCCGTTGTCGCAGCTGGCGGCCGGGCCGTCCGGGTCGTCCGGGTCGTCCGGTGAGGACGCCGATACGGCCTGAGGTCCGTCGAACATGCGGGCCGGGGACTCTTGTCTCCGGCCCATCTCTTCTAATAAAATGTCACACCTCACCAAGGAGCTCATCGTGCCCAACACCCCACACGACACCGCCCGGCCCTGGCGCGGCATCATGGTCGCCACCACGATCCCGCTGCGCCCGGACCTCTCCGTCGACTACGACGCGTACGCCGAGCACGTCCGCTGGCTGATCGAGTCCGGCTGTGACGGCGTCGTCCCCAACGGCTCGCTGGGCGAGTACCAGACGCTCACCGCCGAGGAGCGCGCCCGCGTCGTCGAGGTGGCCGTCGAGGCGGCCGGCGACGGCTCCCGGGTGATGCCCGGCGTGGCCGCCTACGGCAGCGCCGAGTCCCGCCGCTGGGCCGAGCAGGCCGCCGAGGCCGGCGCCGGCTCCGTGCTCCTGCTGCCGCCGAACGCCTTCCGGGCCGACCACGCGTCCGTCCGGGCGCACTACGCCGACGTGGCCAAGGCCGGACTGCCCGTCGTCGCGTACAACAACCCGATCGACACCAAGGTCGACCTCGTCCCCGCGCTGCTCGCCCAACTGCACGGCGAGGGCTCGATCGTCGCGGTCAAGGAGTTCAGCGGCGACGTCCGCCGGGCCTACGAGATCGCCGAACTGGCCCCCGGGCTGGACCTGCTGATCGGCGCCGACGACGTGCTGCTGGAGCTGGCGCTGGCCGGCGCGGTCGGCTGGATCGCCGGCTACCCGAACGCCCTGCCGGAGGCCAGCGTCGCGCTGTACCGGGCCGCCGTGGCGCAGGAGCTGGACACCGCGCTGCCGCTGTACAAGTCGCTGCACTCGCTGCTGCGCTGGGACTCCAAGACCGAGTTCGTCCAGGCCATCAAGCTGTCCATGGACATCGCCGGGCGCGCCGGCGGCCCGGTCCGCCCGCCGCGGCAGCCGCTGACCCCGGACATCGAGGCGGCCGTCCGCGCGGCCACCGAGAAGGCGCTGGCCGAGGGCCTGGCGTAACCGGGAGACTTCGTCACCAGGCCGGCTGAGGGGGCAGCCGGCCCGGCCCCACCCACCCGATCCCGCGTACGGTCAGCTCCTCCGTACGCCCACTCCGACGGGAGTCGTCAGAGCCATGCGCAGCCGTCACGTGTTCCACGCCGTCGACTCGCACACCGAGGGCATGCCGACCCGGGTCATCACCGGCGGCTTCGGCGTCATTCCCGGCGCCACCATGGCCGAGCGCCGGGTGCACTTCCAGCAGCACCTGGACCACTTCCGCACCCTGCTGATGTACGAGCCGCGCGGCCACGCCGCGATGAGCGGCGCCATCCTCCAGCCGCCGACCCGGCCGGACGCCGACTTCGGCGTGCTCTACATCGAGGTCTCCGGCCTGCTGCCGATGTGCGGGCACGGCACCATCGGCGTCGCCACCGTGCTGGTCGAGACCGGCATGGTGCCGGTGGTCGAGCCGGTCACCACGGTGCGGCTGGACACGCCCGCCGGGCTGGTGATCGCCGAGGTGCGGGTCGAGGACGGCGCCGCCACCGCGGTGACCATCCGCAACGTGCCGTCCTACTCGGCCGCGCTGGACGCCAAGATCGAGGTGCCCGGGTACGGCACGATCGGCTACGACCTGGCGTACGGCGGCAACTTCTACGCCGTCCTGCCGCTCGCCGAGTTCGGGCTGCCCTTCGAGCGCGAGCGCAAGCAGGACATCCTGGAGGCCGGACTGGCCCTGATGGCCGCCATCAACGCGAGCCCCGACCGCCCGGTGCACCCGGAGGACCCGTCCATCCACGGCTGCCACCACGTCCAGCTGCTCGCCCCCGGCTCCACCGCCGAGCACTCCCGGCACGCGATGGCCATCCACCCCGGGTGGTTCGACCGCTCGCCCTGCGGCACCGGCACCTCGGCCCGGATGGCGCAGCTGCACGCGCGCGGCGAACTGCCGCTGGGGCGCGACTTCCGCAACGACTCCTTCATCGGGACGACCTTCATCGGGCGCCTGGTCGAGGAGACCGAGGTGGCCGGTCTGGCCGCCGTGGTGCCCACCGTCACCGGGCGGGCCTGGGTCACCGGCACCGCCCAGTACTTCCTCGACCCGCGCGACCCGTTCCCGGCCGGGTTCCTGTTGTAGAGCTGTTTGAAAGAGGAGCCGGCCTCTGGGGGAGGGGCCCGCTCCGACGTCCGCTGAACCACCTTCGAAGGGCTGCTGGTCGTGACCATCACCTCGTACAACCCCGCCGACCCCGCGGACCTCGTCGTCGCCGTGGAGGAACCCGGCGCCGAAGCCGTCCGGGCCGCCGTCGCCCGGGCCCGGGCAGCCCAGCCCGGCTGGCTCGCGGCCGGCGCGGGCGCCCGGTCCGCGGCGCTCGGCCGGATCGCCGAAGCGGTCGAGGCGCACGCGGACGAGCTGGCCGGGCTGATCGTGCGCGAGGTCGGCAAGCCGCTCGCCGAGGCGCGCGGCGAGGTCGCTCGCACCGCGGCGATCTGGCGCTACTACGCGCAGGCGCCGTTCGCGCCGTCCGGGGCGGTGCACGAGACCGCCGCCGGGCCCGGGCTGCTGCTCACCCGGCGCCGCCCGTACGGCGTCGCCGGGCTGATCGCGCCGTGGAACTTCCCGCTGGCGATCCCCACCTGGAAGGCCGCGCCGGCGCTGGCGGTCGGCAACACCGCGGTGCTCAAGCCGGCGCCCGAGGCGACCGCCTGCGCGCTGCGGCTGGCCGAACTGGCCACCGGGGCCGGGCTGCCGGAGGACGTGTTCACCGTGCTGCCGGGCGGCGCCGAGGAGGGCGCGGCGCTGGTCGACACGGCCGACGTGGTCTCCTTCACCGGCTCGACCGGCGTCGGTCGGGCCGTGGTGCGGGCCGCCACCGAGCGCGGCGTGCCGGTGCAGGCCGAACTCGGCGGGCTGAATGCCGCGCTGGTGCTGCCGGACGCCGACCTCGCGCAGGCCGCCGCCCACCTCGCCGCCGCCATCGCCGGGTACGCGGGGCAGAAGTGCACCGCCACCAGCCGGGTGATCGCGGTCGGCGCCGCGTACGAGCCGCTGCGCGACGCCCTGGTCAAGGCGTTGGAACTGGTCGACGACGCGGCCTGCGGGCCGGTCATCAACGCCGCCGCCCGGGACCGGCTGACGGCCGCCGTCGACTCGGCCGTCGCCGTCGGGGCCACCCTGCTCACCGGCGGCCGGGCACCCGAGCGGGACGGCTGGTACGTCGAACCGGCCCTGCTCACCGACGTGCCGGCCGAACACCCGCTGGCCCGCGAGGAGTTCTTCGGCCCGATCGCGCTGCTGCACGCCGCGGCCGACCTCGACGAGGCGATCGCGCTCGCCAACGACACCCCGCACAGCCTCGCCACCTCGGTGCACACCCGCAGCCTGGACGTGGCGCTCGCCGCTGCCGACCGGCTGGACGCGGGCATGATCCGGGTCAACGCGCCGTCCAGCGGCGTCGACTTCCACCTGCCGTTCGGCGGTGCCAAGGGCGCGAGCCACGGCGAGCGCGAGCAGGGCCAGGCGGCGCTGGACTTCTACACCGTCAGCCGCACCGTCAGCGTCCTGCCGGGCGGTGGCGCGTGATGCCCGTCCGCACCGTCGACTACCACGCGGCCGGCGAGCCGTTCCGGATCGTGCTGGACGGCGTGCCCGCGATCCCCGGCGACAGCGTCGCCGAACGGCGGGCCATCGCCCTCGGCGCCGGCGGCAGCGCGACCGCGCCCCGGCCGAGCGCGCTGGACGACGCCCGGCAGCTGCTCAGCCGCGAACCGCGCGGCCACGCCGGGATGTACGGCGGGTTCCTGGTGCCGCCGGACGACGACGAGGCGCACTTCGGGGTGCTGTTCTGGCACAAGGACGGCTACTCGACGGCCTGCGGGCACGGCACCATCGCGCTCGGCGCCTGGGCGGTGGACTCCGGGCGGGTCGCGGCCCCCGCCGACGGCGTGGCCCGGGTGCGGATCGACGTGCCGTCCGGCCGGGTCACCGCGCTGGTGCACCGGGCCGGCGGGCGGACCACCGGCGTCACCTTCCGCAACGTGCCCACCCGGGTCGCCGCTCTGAAGTTGCCGCTGGCCACTTCACGGGGCACCGTGGAGGTCGCGGTGGCGCACGCGGGCGCCTGCTACGCCTCGGTGCCGGCGGCCGCCCTCGGCCTCGCGGTCGAGCCCGCGCAACTGCCCGAACTCACCGCCGCCGGGCGGGAGATCAGGGAGCTGCTGGCCGGCGCGGCGGCGGTGGCGCACCCGAGCGACCCGCTGCTGTCGGGGGTGTACGGGGTCATCCTGTTCGACGAACTCGTCTCGGAGGACGGCGTGTTGAACCAACGGAACGTCACCGTCTTCGCGGACGGGCAGATCGACCGCTCACCCTGCGGCTCCGGGACCTCCGCCCGGCTCGCCGTCCTCGCCGCCGAGGGCCGGCTCGCGCCGGGGGAGGAGCTGCGGCACGAGTCCGTCATCGGGACGGTCTTCACCGGCCGCGTCCTGCCCGGCGGCGACCCGCTGGACGGCGGCGTCGTCACCGAGGTCACCGGCAGCGCGCACCGCACCGGCGAGCACGCGTTCGTCCTGGAACCGGACGACGACCTGGGCGCGGGGTTCCTCCTGTGACCGCTCCCGCGAACCCTCCCGCGAACCCTCCTGTGGACCCTGCTGCGCCGCCTCCTGCGTCGCCTCTTGTGCCGCCCGGTACGGCGGCTGAGCCGCTCCAGTACGCCGTGCCGGGCGTCGGCGGGGTCGGGCCCGCGGCTGCGGTGGCGGCGATCGAGCGGGTGCTGCTCGACGGGTTCGACCCGGAGTCGGCACCGGCCCGCTCGGCCGTCCCCGTCCCGGCCGGCGAACTGCTGATGATGCCGGCCGCCGCCGGCCCGTACGCCGGGGTGAAGATCGCCGGGGTCGCGCCCGCCAACCCCGGGCGCGGACTGCCCCGGATCACCGGCAGCTACCTGCTGCTCGACGGGCCCACCCTGCAGCCGCTCGCCCTGCTCGACGGCGCCGCGCTCACCGCGCTGCGCACACCCGCCGTCACCGCCGTCGCGCTGCGCCGGCTGGCCGCGCCGGACGCCGAGCACCTGGTGCTGTTCGGCTCCGGGCCGCAGGCGTACGGGCACCTGGACGCGCTGCTGGCCGTTCAGCCGCTGACCCGGCTCACCGTGGTGGCGCGGGACGCCGGACGGGCCGAGGCCCTGGCCGCGTACGGGCGGGGGCTCGGGCTGGCAGCCGGGGTCGGCGAGCCGGGGGCGGTCGCCGGGGCCGACCTGGTGGTCTGCTGCACCACCGCGCGCACGCCGCTGTTCGACGGCGCCCTGGTGCCCGCGCACGCCGCCGTCGCGGCGGTCGGCTCGCACGAGCCGGACGCGCGGGAGGTGGACGAGGTGCTGGTCGGGCGGGCCGAACTGTACGTGGAGGCACGGACGGTGGCGGCCCGCGAGGCCGGCGACCTGATCATGGCGGGCGTGACCGGCCGACAGGTGTGGAACCTGGCCGAGCTGGTGCGCGGCGACGCGCTGGTGCCGGCGGGGCGGCCGCGGTTCTTCAAGAGCGTCGGCATGGCGTGGGAGGACCTGGCGGTCGCGGCGGAGGTGTACCGGAGCACCGGGGCAGGCTGACCTTCAGTCCCCGAGGAAGTGGAGCCAGCTGCCCGGGGTGGCGGCGCAGTGGGCGAGCAGGACGGTGGCCTCCTCGAAGGCGGCGCCGGCGTCCTGCTCGTTGAACCGGGTGTCGCCGTACGGGTCGATCCGGCCGAGCCGTCCGGGCCGGTGGTCGACCGGCCCGGCGTGCGCGGCCAGGGCGGCGGCGAGGGCCGGGCCGTGGTCGACCGAGAGGTGCAGCAGGGTCGGGACGGACCGGCCGCCCTTGTTGGGGTGGTCGTCGTACAGGGCGATCTCGATTCCCAAGTCCGTTGCTCCTGGCGGGTGTCGGGGGCTATGAAGCGGGAGTCGGCCCGGCGGGAAGGGATCCCCTGCCGGGCCGGCTCCGTATGAGCAGGGCGGGCGACAGGTCGTGCGCCGCCGGCCGTTGTCACGGCCGCCGGCCGCTGCCACCATGGGTTTCGGCCGGGGCCTCGGGTGCTGAGGGACCGTTCGAATCGTGGAATGTTGCGCACTCAACGTAACGTGACATTGTACGCTGGTGTTCTGCACCCACCCGGAGGAACACCATGGCCGACCTCAAACCCCGCACCCTGATCTCCGTACAGGAGCGGCTTCGCGACCAGGTCGCCCACGCGCTCCGGGCAGCCCTGATCTCCGGCGAACTGCGCCCCGGCGTCGTCTACTCCGCACCCGCGCTCGCCGCCGACTTCGGCGTCTCCGCCACCCCCGTCCGCGAGGCCATGCTCGACCTCGCCCGCGAAGGCCTCGTCGAGGCCGTCCGCAACAAGGGCTTCCGGGTCACCGAGCTCACCGAGCGTGACCTCGACGACTACACCGAGATCCGCGCCCTGATCGAGGTCCCCACCGTCGGCCGGGTGACGCGCACGGCGACCAAGGAGCAGCTGGAGCGGCTGCGCCCGCAGGCCGAGGAGATCGTCGCGGCCGCGCGCAAGCACGACCTCATCGGGTACCTGGAGGCCGACCGGCAGTTCCACCTGGACCTGCTGGGGCTGGCCGGCAACGCCCGGCTGGTCGACGTCGTCAGCGACCTGCGGAAGCGCTCGCGGCTGTACGGCCTCAACCGGCTCGACGAGCGCGGCGAGCTGACCTCCTCGGCGGAGGAGCACCTGGAACTGCTCGACCTCATGCTGGCCGGCGACGCCGACGCGGCCGAGGCCTGTATGACCCGCCACCTCAGCCACGTCCGTTCGCTGTGGGCGGGGCAGGACGAGGCGGCCGAGGAGGCCCGCCCGGCGCTGAAGCTGCGGGCGCGGTAGGGCTAACCGGGGCTAAACCGCCCGTTCGGGTGAAGACTGGGGATCGGGCGTCGGAATGCGTTCGCGCCCTACGATGATGTTCTCGACATCGGCAGCCAGGAGGAAATCCATGTCCGCCGCAGCAGTGGAAGAGCCCATCGAGCAGCCGACGCTGCTCGAAGTCGCCGAGCTGATCTCCAACCAGTTCGCCGGGCACCGGGTCGAGATCGTCGGGAGCCAGATCACCGTGACGCCGCCGCCGAATGCTTCGCACGGCAAGTCGCTGAGCCGCCTCATGCGTGTGCTGTTCGCCGCCGGCCTCGACGGGGATGAGGTCGACGTCATTCAGGGCGTTGGCATCTGGTTGCCGGACGGGCCGTCGGACTACGCCGTTCCCGACCTGGCGATCGTCGATGCCGACATCGATGACCACTTGATCGAGTACAACTGTTACGACCCGGCGGTCTTCCGGCTCGTGTTGGAGGTCACGTCGTCCAACCTCAGCGACGACCTGAAGCGGAAGCCCTTCGTCTATGCCGCCGCTGGAGTACCCGTCTACGTGATCGTGGACCGGACGAACCAGCGGGTCATGGTGCTCACTGACCCGCAGGACGGCGAGTACCGCGTGCACGCCGTCCACCACCCGGGGCAGTCGTTCACCCTGCCGGAGTCGATCGGGGCGGCGGTGACGCTGTCGGTGGACGACGTGCTGGCGGCGAAGAAGTAGCTCAGGCAGCCGCGGGCACTGTCAGGCGGCCGTCGTGGACTTCGGCGATCTGGTCGACGGCCGTCAGGTGGGTGCGGTCGTGGGTGACCAGGACGGTGGCGGTGGCGCGGCGGTGGGTGAGGTCGGTGATGAGGTCGAGGACGGCGGCGCCGCGTTCGTGGTCGAGGGCGCTGGTGGGTTCGTCGATCAGCAGGACGGTGGGGTCGTTCATCAGCGCGCGGGCGATGTTGACGCGCTGGCGCTGACCGCCGGAGAGCTGGTGCGGGCGGCGGGCGGCCTGGTCGCGCAGGCCGACGGCGGCCAGCAGGTCCAGGGCCCGGGGGAGGGCGGTGCGCGGGGAGCGGCCGTCCAGGTGGGCCATCACCTGGAGCTGTTCGACGGCGGTGAGCGAGGGCAGCAGGTTGGCCTGCTGGAAGACGATGCCGATCCGGGTGCGGCGCAGCGCGGTCAGTTCGGCGCGGCCGAGGCCGGTGGTGTCGGTGCCGTCCAGCACCACCCGGCCGGAGTCCGGGGTGATCAGGGTGGCGGCGACCGCCAGCAGGCTGGACTTGCCGGAGCCGGACGGGCCGACGACGGCCGTGATCGAGCCCTTGGGGACGGTCAGCGACACGTCGTCCAGCGCCGTGAGCCGGCCGTCGCCGTCCGGGTAGGTGAGGGTGATGCGGTCGAGGACGAGGCTCATCGGGCGCTCCCCAGGGCGGTCAGCGGGTCGACGGAGGTGATCCGGCGGATGGACAGGCCCGCGCCGACCGCGCCGAGCGCGATCATGACGGCGGCGGGGAACAGGACGGTCGGGGCGTCCAGGACGAAGGGCACGGTGGAGCCGACCAGGGCCCCGACGCCCGCCGCGAGCGCGGTGCCGGCGGCGGTGCCGAGCACCAGCAGCAGGACGGCCTGGCCGAGGGCGTCGCGCAGCAGGTAGCGGGTGGAGGCGCCGAGCGCCTTCAGCACCGCGATGTCGCCGCTGCGCTGGATCGTCCAGACGGTGAAGAAGGCGCCGATCACCAGGGCCGAGATGGCGAACAGGAAGCCGCGCATCAGCTGGAGCGAGCCGTTCTCGGAGGTGTAGGAGCCGATCGCGGCGAGGGCGTCGTCGCGGGTGCGGGTCTCGGTGCCGTGGCGGGCGTCGGCGCCGTGCAGGTCGGCGCCCTTGGCGGTGGTGAGCGCGATGACGGTCGCGTGGCCGGCGCCGCCGGGGACGGCCTGCTGCCAGTCGGTGAGGCTGGTCCAGATCACCGGGGTGTGGCTGTACGCGGCGTCGCCGTCGACGGCCGCGACCCGGAGGCGGTGCCCGGCCAGGGTGAAGTCGGCGCCGGGGGCGAGGCCGCCCAGGTTCTTGGCGGCGGTCTTCGACAGGACGGCCTGACCGGGGGCGATCCGGGCGCCCTGCGGGGCCAGCGCGGAGCCGTCCGGGACGCCGAAGGCGGACAGCGCCGTGGTGCGGGTCCCGGCGGCGGCCTTGGTGGTGGTGATGCCCAGTGGCTGGGCGGAGGTGACGCCCGGCTCGGCCGCCCAGGCCTGCCACTGCTCGGGGGTGACCTGGGAGTCGGTGAAGGAGAGCTTCTGCCCGTCGGCGGGCTCGCCGAACACCAGGTGGTCGGCGGGCAGGCCGGTGATCGCGGAGATGTTCTGCCGGCCGAGTCCGGCGGTCAGTCCGGACAGCAGGCCGACCAGTACGGTGATCAGCACGATGACGGTCCCCATCAGGGCGAACCGCCCCTTGGCGAACCCCAGATCCCTCCAGGCGACGAACACGGTGGGCCTTCCTGCTGAACGAGTGTTTCCGACGCTTCCACCGTGCCGGAGAAGGGGCCCCGCGGGCATCGCACCGCGGATTGCATCCTCGGCATCAAAGGGCAGAAGCGGAGTTCAACCTTTTGATTGATGCCGGGGCCCGGTTCGGAACCTAGGCTGGACGGATGGCGACCGAACGATCCCGCACCACCCCCGTCGCCCGCGTCCTCCAGGTCTGCCTGCACCTGCTCGTGGCGGGCCTGCTCGCCCTGGCCGTCGCCCGTGCCGCCGTCGGCCGGGACGGCGACCCGGTGCCCGTCGCCGCCGCGGCCACCGCGATGGCCGCCGTGTACGCCGTCGGCCCCCGGCTGGCCGCCGTCCGCCGCTCGCGCCGGGCCGCCGCGCTCTGGCTGGCGCTGCTCGGCGTCACCTGGGTGGGCGTGCTGATCGCCACCCAGGACGGGGTGTGGCTGGCGTTCCCGCTGTACTTCCTGGAACTGCACCTGCTCGGGCGGCGCGGCGGCCTCACCGCCGTCGGGCTGACCGCCGCCACCGCCATCGCGGCCTGGTCCTGGCACCAGCACACCTTCAGCCTGCCCGCCGCGATCGGACCCGCGCTCGGCGCGGCCGTCGCCACCGCCACCGTGCTCGGCTACCAGGCGCTGTACCGGGAGAGCGAGGAGCGCCGCCGGCTGATCGACGAACTCACCGCCGCCCGCGCCGACGCCGCGGCCGCCCACCACACCGCCGGGGTGCTCGCCGAACGCGAGCGCCTCGCCCGGGAGATCCACGACACCCTCGCGCAGAGCCTCAGCTCCATCCAGCTGCTGCTGCGGGCCGCCCAGCGGGCCCTGCCGGAACGCACCGAGGCGGCCTCCGGGTACGTCGAGCAGGCCCGGCAGGCCGCCCAGGACAACCTGGACGAGGCCCGGCGGTTCGTCCGCGCGCTCACCCCGCCCGCGCTCGACGGAGACCCGCTGCCGGTCGCGCTGGAACGGCTGTGCGCCACCACGGCGGCGCACAGCGGCCTGCCGGTGAAACTGCACGTCTCCGGGGACCCGGTACGGCTGCCGGTGCCGCAGGAGGTCGCGCTGCTGCGGATCGCGCAGTCCGCGCTCGGCAACACCGTCCGGCACGCGCACGCCTCGCACGCCGAGGTGACGCTCAGCTACATGGAGGGCGAGGTGGCGTTGGACGTGTTCGACGACGGGGCCGGATTCGATCCGGCGGCGGTCGCCGGGCGCAGCGGAGGGGACGGCGGGTTCGGGCTGCCGTCGATGCGGGCCCGGGCGCGGGCGCTCGGCGGCACCTTCACGGTGGAGTCGGCGCCCGGCGGGGGCACGGCGCTCGCGGTGCAGCTGCCGGTGACGGAGGGCGGGGCGTGAACGGGCGGAGCGACGGCGTACGGGGCGTGAACGGACGGAGTGACGGAGGTCAGGGCGTGAACGAGCGCAGTGACGGCGGGCGCGGGAGCGGCGCGGTGATCCGGCTGCTGCTGGCGGACGACCACCCGGTGGTGCGGGCCGGGCTGCGGGCCGTCCTGGAGGGCGAGCCGGACTTCACCATCGCCGCCGAGGCCGCGACCGCCGAACGGGCCGTCGAACTGGCCGCGGCGGGCGGGGTCGACGTGGTGCTGATGGACCTCCAGTTCGGGCCCGGCTCGGCCATGAACGGCGCCCAGGCGACCGCCGCGATCACCGCCCGGCCGGGCGCGCCCCGGGTCCTCGTCGTCACCACCTACGAAACCGACGCCGACACCCTGCCCGCGCTGGAGGCCGGCGCCACCGGCTACCTGCTCAAGGACGCCCCGCCGGAGGAACTGGCCCAGGCCGTCCGGGCAGCCGCCGCGGGCCGCTCGGCGCTGGCACCGAGCGTCGCCGACCGGCTGCTGGAACGGATGCGGACGCCGGCGGCGGCGCTCAGCGCGCGGGAGACCGAGGTGCTGGGGCTGGTCGCGGACGGGCTGACCAACCAGCAGATCAGCCAGCGGCTGCACCTGAGCCAGGCCACGGTGAAGTCCCATCTGGTGCACGTCTACACCAAGTTGGCGGTGGACTCGCGGACGGCGGCGGTGCGGGCGGCGCGCGGGCGGGGACTGATCCGCTGAGCGTAGGGTGGGCCGGGTCCGAACCGTTGCCCGGAGTGGAGGACCCCGATGGCCGTGCGTCTCGATGAACTTTCCGTGCCGGTGATCGGCGCGCCGATGGCGGGCGGGGCGTCCACCCCGGAGCTGGTGGCGGCGGTGAACCGGGCCGGCGGGCTGGGTTTCCTCGCCGCCGGGTACCGGAGCGCCGCCGCGATGGCCGAACAGGTCGCGCTGGTCAGGGAGTTGACCGGTGGGCCGTTCGGCGTGAACCTGTTCGTCCCGGCCCCGCCCGGCGATCCGGCGGCCGTCGCCGCCTACCGGGAGCGGCTGCGGCCCGAGGCCGAGCGGTGGGGCGTGGCGCTGCCCGAGGAGATCGGGCCGGACCGGGACGACTGGGAGGCCAAGCTCGCCGTGCTGCTGGCGGACCCGGTCCCGGTGGTCTCGTACACCTTCGGCCTGCCGACGCCGCAGGAGGCGGCGGCGGTCCGCGCGGCCGGGTCGTTCCAGGTCGGCACCGTCACCACGCCCGCGGAGGCGCGGGCGGCGGAGGCGGTCGGGATGGACGCGCTGTGCGTGCAGGGCCCGGAGGCCGGCGGGCACCGCGCCACCCACCGGATCGGGGACGAGCCCGGTGACGTCCCGCTGCTGGAGCTGCTGCCCGCCGTCCGGGCGGTGACGGCGCTGCCGCTGATCGCGGCCGGCGGGCTGGGCGACGGTCCGGCGGTGGCGGCGGCGCTGCGGGCCGGGGCGGCGGCGGTGCAACTGGGGACGGCCCTGCTGCGCGCCGACGAGGCCGGCACCTCGGCCGCGCACCGGGCGGCGCTCACCGAACTCCCGGAGACGGCCGTCACCCGGGCCTTCACCGGCCGCCCGGCCCGCGGTCTGCGCAACGCCTTCATCGACCGCCACGGCCCGTACGCCCCGCCCGCCTACCCCGAGGTGCACCACCTCACCCAGCCGCTGCGCGCCGCCGCGACCCGCCGCGCCGACCTCCAGTCCATGCACCTCTGGGCCGGCACCGCCCACCACCTGGCCCGCACGGGCCCGGCGGCCGACCTGATCGCGGAGCTCTGGGCGGCGGCACGGGCGGTGTGAGCGGCCGCTCCCCGGGCTCAGCCGAGGAGGTCGGCCATCCAGGATTCGATGGCGGGGGCGGTGCGGGGGAGGGCGTGGGACATGAGGTGGGCGCCGTCGGGGGTGATGACGAGGTCGTCCTCGATGCGGATGCCGAGGCCGCGGAGTTCGAGGGGGAGGGTTTCGTCGTCGGGCTGGAGGTAGAGGCCGGGTTCGACGGTGAGGACCATGCCGGCTTCCAGGGTGCCGTCGAGGTAGCGGTCGGCGCGGGCCCTGGCGCAGTCGTGGTAGTCGAGGCCGAGCATGTGGCCGCTGCCGCAGAGGGTGTAGCGGCGGTGGAGGCCGTTGTCCTCGGCGAGGGACTGTTCGGCGGGGATGCGTAGGACGCCCCAGTCGGCGAGGCCTTCGGCGATGACCCGCATGGCGGCGTGGTGGAAGTCGCGGAAGCGGGCGCCGGGGCGCAGCGCGGCGATGCCGGCGCTCTGGGCGGCGAGGACGAGGTCGTAGGCCTGCCGCTGGACGGGGGTGAAGGTGCCGCTGAGCGGGAGGGTGCGGGTGATGTCGGCGGCGTAGAGGGTGTCGGTTTCGACGCCGGCGTCCAGCAGGAGCAGGGAGTTCGGGTCGAGGGCGCCGTCGTTGCGGATCCAGTGCAGGACGCAGGCGTGGGCGCCGGAGGCGGCGATGGTGGTGTAGCTGGTGCCGTTGCCTTCGGCGCGGGCGCGCAGGTCGAAGACGCCCTCGATCCAGCGTTCGCCGCGGGGGTGGCGCAGGGCGGTGGGCAGGGCGCGGACGACGTCCTGGAAGCCGGTGACGGTGTGGTCGACGGCGAGTTGGAGCTGGCCGATCTCCCAGGTGTCCTTGACCAGGCGCAACTCGGCGAGGACGGCGTCGAGTTCGCCGTCCCGCGTGGTGTGGGCGCCGGGGCGTCCGGTGCATTCGTCGACGAGGGGGTCGGTGCCGGCGAGGACGCGGGTGGGCGGCTGGGGGCCGGCGAGGAGTTTGTCGAGGTCGTCGAGGTGTTCGGTGCGCAGTCCGGTGAGCGCGGCGGCTTCGGCGAGGTCGGGGCGGCGGCCGACCCAGAACTCGCCGTAGCGGCGGTCGCGGTAGAACTCGGTGCCGTTGGCGTGCTGCCGGCCGCGGGGGGAGCGGGGGCGCAGGTACAGGACCGGCTCGTGGCCGTGGGGGCCGGTCGGTTCGAGGACGAGGACGTGGTCGGCCTGGTCCTCGCCGGTGAGGCCGGTGAGCCAGGCGTAGGCGCTGTGCGGGCGGAAGCGGTGGTCGAGGTCGTTGCAGCGGACCTTCAGCCGGCCGGCGGGGACGATCAGCCGCTCGCCGGGGAAGGCGGCGGAGAGGCGGGCGTGGCGGCCGGGGAGGCGGTCGTGGCCGGGGACTCGTTGGTCGGCGGGGAGGGGGGTGGCGGCCCAGCGGGTGCCCATGAAGGCGTCGAGGGCGGGGGAGACGGGGAGGTCGTGGCTCCCGGTGTTGAGGCCGGTCTGTCGGAGGGGCACCGGTGAACTCCTAGGTGGGGAGGGGGTGGTGTGGCCCGGACACAGCTCGGTAACGGGGGGCGTCACCTCTTGTGCAGTGCAATTTCACATTACTATGTTACGGGTCACACCGCGGAGCGGCCAGACCTCGAAGGTCGCCTCCCGGTCGGGCCCCGGATCACCTCCCGGGGCGGACACGGGCTTCACGGCAGGCCCCCCACAGCGGAGTTGCACATGACCAGGCGCACCCACGCCGCCCTCGCGGCGGTCCTCGCGGCGACCCTCACCCTCGGCCTCGGGGCCTGCAAGAACGACAAGAGCGACAGCGGAAGTGACGCCGCGCCTTCCAACGGCCAGGGCCCGGGCGCCGCGTCCGGTTCGGTCATCGGCGGCACCCCGGTCAAGGGTGGCACCCTCAACGTCCTGACGAACCAGGACTTCGCCCACCTCGATCCGGCCCGCAACTGGACCGTGCCGCACATGGACTTCGGCACCCGGCTGATCTACCGCACCCTGACCACCTTCAAGTCCGAGCCGGGTGCGGCGGGCAGCGAGATCGTCCCGGACCTCGCCACCGACCTCGGCAAGTCCAGCGAGGGCGGCAAGGTGTGGACCTTCACCCTGAAGGACGGCCTCAAGTACGAGGACGGCACGCCGATCAAGTCCGCCGACATCAAGTACAACGTCGAGCGGTCCTTCTCCCCGGACCTCACCGGCGGCCCCGACTACGCCGTCCAGTACCTGGCCGGCGGCGAGAACTACAAGGGCCCGCTCACTGGCGAGCACCTGGCGAGCATCGAGACCCCGGACGACAGGACCATCGTCTTCCACCTGAAGCGCCCGGTCGCCGAGTTCTCGGACACCGTCACCCTCCCGACCTTCTCCCCGGTGCCGCAGTCTCAGGAGAAGGGCACCCAGTACGACTCGCGGCCGTTCTCCTCCGGCCCCTACAAGATCGACACGTACGACCGGGGCAAGCAGCTGACGCTGGTCCGCAACACCAACTGGGACCAGTCCACCGACACCGTCCGCAAGGCGTACCCCGACAAGATCGTGGTCACCCAGGGCATCAAGGGCGGCCAGGCCGACGACCGGATCATCGCCAGCGACGGCGCCGACGCCAACGCGATCGAGATGCCGTGGATGGCCCACGAGTCCGTCTCCAAGGTGCTGACCAAGCCGGACGTCAAGGCCCGCATGGCGGCCGAGCAGACCGGCTGTACGGACATGCTGTACCTGAACACCGCCAAGGCGCCCTTCGACGACCCGAAGGTGCGCGAGGCGATGATGTGGGCGGTCGACCGCGAGGCGCAGGTGACGGCCTTCGGCGGCCCGGCGATGGCCGACGTGGCCACCTCCTACCTCCCGCCGTCGCTGACCGGCGGCGCCAAGGCGGACCCGCTGAAGATCCCGGCCGCCGGCGACCCGGAGAAGGCCAAGGCGATGCTCAAGGACGCGGGCAAGACCGACCTCAAGGTGTCGATCACCGTCTCCCTGGGCGACAAGACCCGCGCCGAGACGATCCAGCAGTCGCTGGCCAAGGCCGGTGTTCAGGTCACCGTGAACACCGTCGACCCGTCCGCCTTCACCGACACGCTCGGCGACACCAAGAACGCCCCCGAGCTGACCATCAACGGCTGGTGCCCGGACTACCCGTCCGGCGCGACCTTCCTCCCGTTCATCTTCGACGGACGGACCATCAAGGAGAAGGGCAACCAGGGTAACTACAGCCAGTTCAAGGACCAGGCCACGATGGACCGGATGGACCAGATCGCGGCCATGACGGACGTCAACGAGGCCAACAAGGCCTGGCAGCAACTGGACGAGGACCTGCTGAAGAAGGCCCCGGCCGTCCCGTTGATGTGGCAGCGCCGCCCGCTGCTGGCCGGCACCAACGTGGCCGGCGCGTTCGGGAACTCCGGCTACGCCGGCATGATCGACCTGGCCGTGGTCGGCCTCAAGGACCCCGCCAAGGGCAAGGGCTGAGGGGCCGTCGGCGATGAGTACAACCACTGAGCCCGTCGCCGTGGACTCCACGGCGACGGGCCCCGCGAAGGCCACCGGGCGCGGCCCGTGGCGGCTGGTCTGGGACCAGCTGTGGGCCAAGGGATCGGCCCGCTTCGGCCTGATCACGGTCGGCGCCTTGCTGCTGCTGGCCGCCCTGGCCGGCCCGCTGAGCTCGCTCGGCGGCTGGTCCCCCGAGGAGTTCGACAAGCGCGCCATCGACCCGTACCTGGGCGGCATGCCTCGGGGCGACTTCGGCGGCATCAGCGCCCGGCACTGGCTGGGCGTCGAGCCGATCACCGGGCGCGACCTGTTCGCCCGGGTCCTGCACGGCGGGCAGGTCTCGCTGCTGATCGCGTTCACCGCGACCGCCGTCGTCGTCATCACCGGCACCCTGGCCGGCATCGCGGCCGGCTACTTCGGCGGCCGGACGGACACGCTGCTGTCCCGGCTGATGGACCTCACCATGTCCTTCCCCTCGCTGATCTTCATGATCGCGATGATGTCGGTGGCCAAGGACGTCAACCGGATCCTGCTGATCACCCTGGTGATCGGCCTGTTCACCTGGCCCGGCATCGCCCGCGTCGTGCGCGGCCAGACCCTCTCGCTCAAGCACCGCGAGTACGTCGAGGCCGCCAAGGTCGGCGGGGCGCGCTCCTGGCGCATCCTCACCCGGGAGATCCTGCCGAACGTCTCCGGCCCGATCATCGCCTACACCACCCTGCTCATCCCCGGCATGATCGCCACCGAGGCCGCGCTCAGCTACCTCGGTGTGGGCGTCCGCCCGCCGACCTCGTCCTGGGGCCAGATGATCGCGGAGAGCATCGTCCACTACGAGACCGACCCGACGTACTTCCTGATCCCGACGGCTTTCCTGTTCGTCGCCGTGCTCGCGTTCACCCTGCTCGGGGACGCGCTGCGCGACATCCTCGACCCCCGGGGAGGCCGGTCGTGATCCTCTACCTCGGCCGCCGACTGCTCGGCGTGGCGGGCATCCTGCTCGCCATCTGCGCCATCACCTTCACCATCTTCTACCTGCTGCCGAACGACCCGGCGGCGGCGGCCTGCGGCAAGACCTGCAGCCCGGAGCGGCTCGCCGACGTCAAGGCGGCGATGGGCCTGAACAAGCCGATCTGGGAACAGTTCCTCGCCTACCTGGGCGGCATCTTCGCCGGTCGCGACTACGGCAGCGGCCCGAGCGCCGTGCACTGCGGCTTCCCCTGCCTCGGCTACTCGTACGAGTACGGGCTGCCGGTCTGGGACCTGCTCGTCGACCGGCTGCCGGTGTCCATCTCGCTCGCCGTCGGCGCGGCGGTGCTCTGGCTGGTCCTCGGCCTCGGCGCGGGCGTCACCTCGGCGCTGCGCAAGGGCAAGGCCTCCGACAAGACGCTGATGGTGCTCTCGGTCGGCACCGCCTCGTTGCCGGTCTACTTCACCTCGATCATGCTGATCTGGGGTGTCGTCCGTACGGCCGGGCTGCTGCCCTACCCGGCGTACCACAAGTTCACCGAGAACCCCTTCGAGTGGGCCTCCAACCTGCTGCTGCCGTGGATCGCCCTGGCCCTGCTGTACGCGGCCATGTACGCCCGGCAGAGCCGCAACTCGATGATCGAGGCGATGGCCGAGCCGTACATCCGCACCGCCCGGGCCAAGGGCCTGCCGTCGCGGACGGTCACGGTCAAGCACGGGCTGCGCGCCGGGGTGACGCCGATCCTCACCATCTTCGGCATGGACCTCGGCGGCCTTCTGGCCGGTGCGGTCATCACCGAGTCCATCTTCGGCCTGCCCGGCGTCGGCCGGCTGTTCTACGACGGTCTGGGCCGCTCCGACCAGCCCGTGATCCTCGGCGTCACCCTGCTCGCGGCCTTCTTCATCGTCGCGGCGAACCTGCTGGTCGACCTGCTCTACGCGTTCGTCGACCCACGAGTGAGGTACTGATGACTCTCTTGGAGGTCGAGGACCTCAAGGTCTCCTTCGACACGCCCCGCGGCACCGTCCGGGCGGTGGACGGCATCTCCTTCGCCGTCGACGCCGGGCGGACCCTCGGCCTGGTCGGCGAGTCCGGCAGCGGCAAGTCCGTCACCTCGCTCGCCGTCATGGGCCTGCACCGCGGCGCCGCCGTCACCGGCTCGATCCGGCTCGACGGGATGGAGCTCAACGGGCTCGGCGAACGGGAGCTGGGCACCGTCCGGGGCCGCCGGATCGCGATGATCTTCCAGGACCCGCTGTCCAGCCTGCACCCCTTCTACACCGTCGGCGAGCAGATCGCCGAGCACTACCGGGTGCACTTCAAGGCCAACCGCAGGGCGGGCCGCGCGCGGGCGGTCGAGATGCTGGCCGAGGTCGGCATCCCGGAGCCGGCCCGGCGGGTCGACGAGTACCCGCACCAGTTCTCCGGCGGCATGCGCCAGCGCGTCATGATCGCCATGGCGCTCGCCTGCGAACCCGAACTGCTGATCGCCGACGAGCCCACCACGGCCCTCGACGTCACCGTCCAGGCGCAGATCCTCGACCTGATCGCCCGCATCCAGCAGGAGCGCGGCCTCGGCGTCGTCATGATCACCCACGACCTCGGGGTGGTCGCCCGGGTCGCCCACGAGGTGCTGGTCATGTACGGCGGCCGGGCCGCCGAACAGGCCCCGGTGGACCGGCTGTTCGCCACCCCCGGGCACCCGTACACCCGCGGCCTGCTGGACTCGCTGCCGCGCCTGGACGACACCGACGACGCCCCGCTGCGGGCCATCCCCGGCAGCCCGCCGTCGCTGATCGCCCCCGCCCCCGGCTGCTCCTTCGCGCCGCGCTGCGCCCGCACCAGCACCGCCACCGCCGAGGAACACGCCCGCTGCCTGGCCGACCGACCCGAGCTCGGCCCGCTCGGCCCCGGCCACCAGGCCGCCTGCCACCTGCCGCTGGTACCGGAAGGAGCCCGGCCATGACCGAGAACCTGCTGTCCGTACGGGACCTGGTGAAGACCTTCCCCGGCCGACGGAGCCGCACCGGCCGGCCCGGCGCCCCGGTCCGCGCCGTCGACGGCGTCAGCTTCGACGTCGGCAAGGGCGAGACGCTCGGCCTGGTCGGCGAGTCCGGCTGCGGCAAGTCCACCACCGGGCGGATGATCGTCCGGCTGCTCGACCCGACCTCGGGCACCGTCACCTTCGACGGCACCGAGATCGGCGGGCTCTCCCAGGCCCGGCTGCGGCCGCACCGGCGGCACCTGCAGATGGTCTTCCAGGACCCGTACTCCTCGCTCAACCCCCGGCAGACGGTGGCCCGGATCATCTCCGAGCCGCTGCTGCTCCAGGGGTCGAGCGCGGCCGACGCGCGCCGGCGGGCCGGCGAGCTGATGGAACTGGTCGGGCTGATCCCCGAGCAGATCGACCGCTACCCGCACGAGTTCTCCGGCGGCCAGGCGCAGCGCATCGGCATCGCCCGCTCGCTCGCCACCTCGCCGAAGCTGGTCATCGCCGACGAGCCGGTCTCCGCGCTCGACGTCTCCATCCAGGCCCAGGTGGTCAACCTGATGGAGCGGCTCCAGCAGGAGCTCGGCCTGGCGTACGTGTTCATCGCGCACGACCTCTCGGTGGTCAAGCGGGTCTGCGACCGGGTGGCGGTGATGTACCTCGGGCGGATCGTCGAGATCGGCGACAAGGCCGAGGTGTACGGCAGCCCGGCGCACCCGTACACCAAGGCGCTGCTGTCCGCCGTCCCGCTGCCCGACCCGGCGGCGGAGCGCGCGCGGGAGCGGATCGTGCTGCTCGGCGACCCGCCGAGCCCGGCGAACCCGCCGTCCGGTTGCACCTTCCACCCGCGCTGCCCCAAGGCGCAGGAGATCTGCCGCACGGACCGTCCGCTGCTGCAGATCGCCGGGGCGGGTAGCCGGCAGGCGGCCTGCCACTTCCCGGAGGCCTGAGGCCGACCACATAGAGCCGCCGTACCGCCCAGTTGCCCCCACGCCGGGCGGTACGGCACCCAACGGGCGAGGGACGCGATCCCTCGCCGCAGACGCCCGGTCGGGCGCGGCGGGGAACCTCACGAGGGCCGCGTCCGACCGGGTTCCACCGTTTTCACGGTCCGGTTCACGGTCCGGTTCATGGTCCTGCCGTTCTCATGCTCCGGCCTTTCTCGCGGTCCGGACGGCCCGCCCGCCTCGCCCGCCGTGCCCGGCAGCAGCCGGCGCGGGCCGGGCCCCTCGGCGGCCAGTTCGTCCCCGGGGTTGAGCACCCGGCAGCGGCGCAGCGACACGCAGCCGCAGCCGATGCAGCCGGTCAGCTCCTCCTCCAGCCGCTCCAACTCGGCCCGCCGGGCGCGCAGTTGTTCGGCCCAGCGCCGCGAGATGCGGTCCCAGTCGTGCTTGCCCGGCATCCGGTCCTCGGGGAGCCCGGTGAACACCTCGGCCACCTCGGAGAGCGGGATGCCGAGCCGTTTGGCGACCAGGATGAGCGAGATCCGGCGCAGCACGTGCCGCCGGTAGCGGCGTTGGTTGCCCGGCGACCGCTCGGAGGAGATCAGCCCCTGGTCCTCGTAGAAGCGCACCGCCGAGGTGGCGATCCCGGCCCGCCGGGCCACCTCGCCGACGCTCAGCAGGTCGACCGGTGCGGTGTCCATGCCTGCTCCTCGACTCCTTGACTTCAAGTCCTGTTGAAGATCTAGCGTACCGGACGTGGTCGGATCGTTCGCTGCGCAGAGCATTACTGCCGTTGCCGAGCAGGACAGTTGTCCCCTGGAGTCGGCGCCGAACGGCCCCGCCCGAGGTCGGCGTGAACCGTTCGCCGGGCGCGGTGAGACCCACGAGCCGGCCCCGGGTCCCTTTTCGTCGGGGGGACCCGGGGCCTTCGCTGTGGGTTCCTACGAGGCCGGGCCGACCCGGACGGTGGTGATCCGCCCGCCCTGGGACTCCCGGACGACCTCGATCCTGGTGTTGGTGTCCGGGACCTTCACCGCGAGCTGCGGGAGGGCCGGGTCGGTGTACGTGCCGGTGTGGTCGTTGAAGACCGGGACGGCCGGCTCGGACGGGATCCGCACCGCGACGCCGCCCTTGTGCAGCGTGAACGCCGTGGTCGGCCTGAGCGAGAACGGCGCGTCGTAGGTCTGCGCCCGCCCGTTGACCAGGGTGCCGTCGGCGAAGCGGACCGCCGCCGGGTGGGCGTCGATCGGCAGGATCAGCCCGCCGCCGGGGTGGTCCTTGGTGTTGTTGTCGCCGTACGCGGTGTCCCACAGCCAGAGCAGGACGCCCTCCTGGTACGGGTAGGTGTCGACGACGTCGGCCTTGCCCGCGACGCCGGTGTACCCGAAGTTGTACGGGCCGGTCTTCAGGAACGCGCCGTAGCCGGTGTAGCGGCGGTTCTCGGCGAGGTAGGCGCGCGGGTGCTGCTTGACGGCGGTGCGGCCGGTGATGACGGTGAAGCCGGTGGCGGTCCAGCCGTTGGCGCCGTTCTCGGCGCCGTCGGCGAAGAGCTCGGTGCCGCCGGCGGTGATCCTCACGGCGTCGACGAGCACGCCCCGGCCGTGGGTGTTGCCGTCCGAGGTGGCGTGGAAGCGCAGCCGGACCTGCTGGCCGAGGTAGCTGTCCAGCGGGAGGTGCAGCTTCCGGTAGGTGCCCGAACTGCCGCTGAGCCCGGGGGTGTTGGCGTTGGTGTTGCCGATCGGTGCGCCGTCGACGGTGCCGCCCAGGGCCGTCCAGTGCTTGCCCTGGTCGGTGGAGGCCTCGACGGTGAGGAAGTCGTAGTCCTGCTCGGTGTCGTACCAGGCGGCGGCGTCCAGGGCGGCCGGGCCGGTGGCGGTGCGCAGGTCGACGTCCCGGCTGAGCGAGTTGTCGAGGTTGTCGCCGGTGTCGCTCCACCACTGCCTGGCGCCCTCGTACGGGTCGGCGAGGTCGGTGCTGGTGGTGCTGTCCGGCAGGTGGACGAGCAGCGCCTGGGCCTGGTCGGTGTTGTAGCCGCTCACCCCGAGGGCGTGGCTGGACCGGGTGGCGGCCTGCGCCTCGTCGTAGTCGAGCCAGCCGAACTGGAGCTTGCTCCAGGCGTCGAGGTCGCCGGGGTAGCCGCCGGTGGTGTTCGGCCCCTTGCCGAGGTAGGAGCCGGAGGACATCAGCGACCAGAAGTTGACGCTGTTGTCGCCGCCGTTGGTGCTGTACAGGTCGGGCAGACCGAGGTTGTGGCCGTACTCGTGGGCGAACAGGCCGACGCCGCTGTTCTCGCCGGCCTGGACGTAGTCGTAGACGTAGAGGCCGGTGTCGCCGACCGGCGCGCCGCCGATCTTGTTGCCCTCCGGGCCGGTCCGGCCGGTCGCGTCGGGGAAGGTCCAACTGCGGTGCGCCCACAGCGCGTCGGCCCCCTGGGCGCCGCCGCCCCAGGTCTCGTCGACGCCGGCGTGCACCACGATGACGTTGTCGAGGTAGCCGTCGGGCTGGTTGAACTCGCCGGTCCTGGTGTGGTCGTAGCGGTCGTAGACGTCGTACTGGGCGAGCTGCGCCTTGATGTCGGCCACGCTGCGGCCCTTGGCGATCTCGCCGTCGTACCAGGCCTTGACGGCGTCCCGGATGAACTCCTGGCCCTGGGTCCAGGCGCCGGAGCCCTGCGGGCCCTTGTTGCTGCCGTAGCGGGCCTCGTTGTACGGGACGGTGACCCAGTCGCTGACGGTGCCCTGGACGTCGTAGCGGCCGGAGGACTGGGTGCGGTAGTAGTTGCGCATGGACACGGCGCCGGGCGTGTCGTCGAAGAACATCTTCTGGTAGTAGCCGCGGTCGAAGTCCGGCTCCCACAGCGTGTGGTTGTCGCCCTTGCCCGGCTTGGGGATCTGGTCGTGGCGCGGGCCGGGGGTGCCGCCGTAGCGGGGCTGGCCGTTGTACTGGGTGGTGTTGTCGACCTCGTCGCCGAACTGGGCGAGGATCACGAAGACCTTGTCGGTGCGCTGGTGCGCCAGTTGGACGTAGTCGTTGCCGACCTTCACCTTGGCGGGGGCCCGCTTGCCGGCGGTCTTGGCGACGGCGCCCTGGTTGAGCTGCTCCAGGGCCTTGGTGCGGAGCGCCTGGCGCTCGCGCTCCTGGGGGGCGAGCGGCGCGGGCGGGGCTTCGGCGCCCTGCTCCGCCGGGGCGGCGGCGATCGTGGCGGGGGCGGTCGTGGCGGTGAGGGGAGCGGCCTGGGCGGGGGTGCCCAGCAGGGTGGCGGCTATCGCGCTCGTGGTGAGCGCGGCCGCGAGTGCGGCGGACAGTCTGCGCAACTGACCGGTCCTTTCCGGGGGATGGGGGTCCCGGGCTTCCGGGCGGTCCGGGCTTCCGGGCGCCCCGGGTGGTCCGGGTGGGAGTAATCGTTCGGTGAAGCGCAGGTAATATTTCACATGTCACGGGTCACGTGGAAGAGGTGAGGGCAAGGCGAAGGGCGCCGCACCACCGGTGCGACGCCCCTGCCCGTGAATCCGGAGGCTCAGCCCAAGGACGCCCGCAGGAAGGCGAGTTCGGCCTGGGTGACCTGCTCGTTCACTCCGCCCGGGGTCATGTGGGTGACGCCCGGCAGCGGCAGCACGCTGTGCGGCCGGCCGGCCTTGGTGAGCGCCTCGGAGAGCAGCAGGGTGTGCGAGGGGTGGACGTTGTCGTCGGCCAGCCCGTGGATCAGCAGCAGCGGCCGGGTCAGCCCGGGCGCGTCGGTGACCAGGCAGTCGTCGGCGTAGCCCTCCGGGTTGTCCTGCGGCAGCGCGAGGTAGCGCTCGGTGTACGCGGTGTCGTAGTGCCGGAAGTCGGTGGGCGGGGCGCCCGCGCAGGCGGCGTGGAAGACGTCCGGGCGGCGCAGCACGGCGAGCGCCGCGAAGTACCCGCCGTACGACCAGCCGCGCACGCCGACCCGGCCGAGGTCGAGGTCGGGGTGCTGCCCGGCGAGCGCCCGCAGGGCGTTCACCTGGTCGTCCAGCGCCACCTGGGAGAAGCGGCGGAAGATCGCCCGGGTGAACTCCGGCGAGACGAACGGGGTGCCGCGGTTGTCGGTGGTGACGACGGCGAAGCCCTGGTCGGCCCACCACTGGCGGAGCTGCCAGCGGCGCGGCTCGGCCGCCACGGCCTGGAAGCCGGGCCCGCCGTAGACGTCCAGCAGCACCGGCAGCCGGCGGCCGGGGACGTGGTCGCGCGGGTACACCACGGCGGTGGGCAGGCCGAGTTCGGTGACCCGGGCGAGCCGTGGCCGCACCCGGTAGGGCAGGGTGGCGCTCAGGTCGGTGAGCGGCAGTGCGGGGCCGTCGAGCGAGGCGTCGAGCGAGCCGTCGCGCAGCAGTCGGCGCCGGATGCCGTCGGCGTCGGCGGTGGTGAGCAGCAGGGTGCGGCCGGCGGCGAGTGCGGAGTGCACGCCGGGGCCGGTGGTGACGGGTTCGGGTGCGCCGCCGTCCGGGTCGACCAGGTGGACGTACTGGTCGGCCGGGTCGCCCTGGCCGGTCTCGCAGAGCAGCCGGTCGTCCAGGTGCCCGACCACCCGGCGGATCTGGAGCCCGGTGGTGTCCAGCGGCTTGCCGTCCAGGGCGAGGCCGCGGGCCTGCGGGGTGTCGTGGGCGGTGAGCAGCCGGCCGTCGGTCAGCCGGGCGGGGGTGCCGGGCAGGTCGTCGACCCAGAACTCGTCGGTGGTGCGGGAGAGTTCGCGGGTCTCGCCGGTGGTCGGGTCGGCGGTCAGCAGCAGGACGTGCTGCTGGAGCCGGTCGGCGACGGTGAGCAGCAGCTCCTGGTCGGAGGCCCAGGTGGCGGCGCAGAGGTAGGGGAACGCGGCGGCGTCCCAGCGGAGCCGTACCCGGCTGCGGTCGAGGCCGAGCACCCAGAGCTGGACGTCCGCGTTGGGGCCGCCGGCCTGCGGGTAGGCGAAGTCCTCGGCGGGCTCGCCGGGGTGGGCGGGGTCGGCGAAGTAGCGCCGGGGGAGGGCGGATTCGTCCACCCGGGCGGCCAGCAGCGCGCCGCCGTCGGGGCGCCACCAGTGGCCGCGGGAGCGGCCGAGCTCCTCGGCGGCGGCGAACTCGGCGACGCCCCAGCGGGCGCCGTCGGCGGGGGAGAGCGGTTCGAGGCCGGGGGTGACGTACAGGGCGTCGTCGGCGACGTAGGCGACGCGTTCGCCGGCGGCGTCCGGCCGGGGGTCGAACGCGGGCCCGGCGACGGGCAGTTCGGTGCCGGTGCCGGTGGCGGTGTCGATCCGGAACAGCCGGCCGTCGAGGACGAGGACGGCGGTCGCGAGGTCGGCGGTGGCCGCGTACGTGCCGATGCCGGCGGCGACCAGGCGGGTGCGTTCGCGCAGCCGTCGTTCGACGGCGGGCAGGTCGTCGCGGCGGCCGGCGCGCCCGGGGGCGAGGACGGCCGGGTCGGCGACCAGTCGTTCCTCGCCGGTGGCGGTGTCGAGCAGGTGCAGGCGGTCGACCGGATCCTCGGAACCGGTCGAGCGGAGCAGCAGCAGCCGGGTACCGTCCTCGGCGAGGGTGAACGCGCGCGGCGCACCGAAGGTGAACCGGCCGGTGCGGGCGCTGAGCGACAGGAAGGGGTCGGTGATGGTCACGGCCCGATCGTCGTCTCGGGACACGCCACCCGACCAGTACCCTGTCATGTGAAATGTCACACATCACAATGCGGAGGATGCCGTGATCGAGGACCTGTGGACCGCCGAACCCCCGGCCCCGCTGCCCGCGGCCGACGGGCTGTTCGGCGTCTCACCGGACGCGGCGCACCTGAACCACGGTTCGTTCGGCGCGGTGCCCGTCCCCGTGCAGCGGGCGCAGCAGCGGCTGCGCGCCGAACACGAGCTGGACCCGGACGGCTTCTTCGCCGACCTGCCGGCCCGGGTCGGCGCGGCGCGGACCAGGATCGCCGCCGACCTGGCCGTCGACCCGGGCCGGCTCGCCCTGGTCTCCAACGTCACCGAGGCGGTCGCGATCGCCCTGGACACCATCCCGTTCGCGCCCGGCGACCGGATCCTGGTCACCGACCACGGCTACGGGGTGGTCACCCGGGCCGCCGCCCGCCGGGCCGCCGAGACCGGCGCCGAGGTGGTCGAGGTCGAACTGCCGCTGGACACCCCCGACGAGCAGGCCGTCCGGGAGGCGGTGCTCGCCGCCGTCGACGAGCGCGTCACCGTCGCGGTGCTGGACCAGATCACCTCGCCCACCGCCCGCCTGATCGCCGGAGCGGGCCTGCTCGCCGACCTGCGCGAGCGCGGTGTGACCACCGTCGTGGACGGCGCCCACGCCCCCGGCATGCTGCCCGCCCCGGTCGACCCGAACGCCGACTTCTGGTTCGGCAACCTGCACAAGTGGGCCTTCGCCCCGCGCGGCACCGGCGTGCTCGCCGTCCGCCCGGAGTGGGTGGACCGGGTGCGCCCGCTCACCTTCTCCTGGGAGCACGACCGGGGCTTCCCGTGGAACGTCGAATGGCGCGGCACCTGCGACTACACGGGCTGGCTGGCCGCCCCGGCGGGGTTCGAGCTGCTGCGCGAGCTCGGCCCCGAGGCGGTGGCCGCGCACAACGCCGCGCTCGCCGGGTACGGCCAGCGGGTGCTCGCCGAGCGGGCCGGCCTGTCGCCGCTGCCCGCGACGCCCGGGGTCTCGATGCGCTCGGTCCGGCTGCCGGCCGGGTGCGTCGAGGCGGAGCAGGACGTGAGACCGCTGCGGGACGAGGTGTGGCAGCGGCTCGGCACCCGGATCGCGATCCGCCCGTGGGCCGGCGGCGGGGTGCTGCGGGTCAGCGCGCAGCTGTACAACCGGCCGCGGGAGTACGAGCGGCTGGCGGACGGGCTGGCCGACCTGCTGAAGGGCTGACCGGCTCGCGGGGGCCGGCCTCCGCGCGTGGCTGGTCCGGGCCGGTCCGCGCGTGGCTAGTCCGGGCCGGCCCGCTCGGAGCTGCCTCGTTCGGAGCCGGCCCGGTCGGAGCTGGCCCGCAGCTCGGCGAGCAGCAGGTTCTGGTCGGCGAGCAGCCCGGTGAGGATCCGCCGGGCCGCTCGCAGCAGGTCGGCGACGTCGCCGCCGGCCAGTGTGTACACCACCGTGCTGCCCTCCCGGGTGGCGGTGACGATGCCGGACCGGCGCAGCACCGCGAGCTGCTGGGAGAGGCTGGAGGGTTCGACCTCCAGCTCGGCGAGCAGCCCGCGGACGGGCGTCGGTCCGGCCTGGAGCAGTTCCAGCACCCGGATCCGGACGGGATGGCCGAGCATCCGGAAGAACTCGGCCTTGGCCTGGTAGAGCGCTACCGCCACGAGTCCCCCCTTCCCTGGTGTCGGTCCGCTCAGATCTCCAGCGAGAGTTCGATCCGCTTGAGCTGGTGGCGGGCCATCGCGAGGTTGGAGCGGCCGCGGTTGAGCGCCAGGAAGAGGAAGAGGCCGCGTCCGGTGGGCGTGGTGATCGGTCGGACCATGTGGTACTGGTTGGTGAGGCTGATCAGGATGTCCTCGATCTCGTTGTCGTGCAGGTTGAGCATCTCCATCGCCCGCATCTTGGCGCGGACCACGTCGGTGTTCCCGGCGGCGGCGACGTTGAGGTCCAGTTCGCCGCCGTCGCCGAGGCTGCCGAGCGCCATGCCGCTGCCGTAGTCGACCAGGGCGACGCCGATCGCGCCGTCGATCCCCATGGCCTCTTTGAGGGACGTCTCCAGGTTCGCCATCGTCGGTGTCCTCCCGTGAGTTGGTGGCGGTCGCTCCGCCGTGGCAACGACGGTAGGGAGACCGGCGGCGGTCCACCGGGGATGACCGGAGACGTCCGAAGCTGGTCGGACTCCGATCACTTGAAGATGTTTGCAACTATGGATGTGAGAGGGAAGCGATCCCGGAATGATCCCGCGGCCGATCCCGCCGTGCGGAAGCCCTACGGAGGCCGCACGGAAGCCGCGGGGAAAGCCGTACGGAAGCCGCACGGAAAGTCGCACGGAAAAACGGTGCTATCGATGTCAGTGCCGCCGGGTAACCTCTCGCTGAGATGCGAGATCACACCAACCACACCCGGACGGCGATGAACACCCCTGAGCCCCAGCCCCACGACGACCAGGAGCTCAGCCCCGCCGAGGCGTACGCGGCCAGCCGCCGCCGGGCCAAGGAACAGGCGACCGCGCTCCACGGCTTCCAGCAGCTGTACGACTTCCCGCTGGACGACTTCCAGCTGGAGGCCTGCGAGGCGCTGGAGGCCGGCTCGGGCGTCCTGGTCGCCGCGCCCACCGGCTCGGGCAAGACCATCGTCGGCGAGTTCGCCGTGCACCTGGCCCTCCTGGGCGGCCGCAAGTGCTTCTACACCACGCCCATCAAGGCGCTGTCCAACCAGAAGTACGGCGACCTGGTCAAGCGCTACGGCGCCGCCAAGGTCGGCCTGCTCACCGGTGACAACACCGTCAACGGCGACGCCCCCGTGGTGGTCATGACCACCGAGGTGCTGCGCAACATGCTCTACGCGGGCTCCAGCACTCTCGACGGCCTCGGCTACGTCGTCATGGACGAGGTGCACTACCTCGCCGACCGCTTCCGCGGCGCCGTCTGGGAGGAGGTCATCATCCACCTCCCCGAGTCGGTCACCCTCGTCTCGCTCTCCGCGACCGTCTCCAACGCCGAGGAGTTCGGCGACTGGCTGGACACCGTGCGCGGCGGCACCCGGGTGATCGTCTCCGAGACCAGGCCCGTGCCGCTGTGGCAGCACGTGATGGCCGGCAACCGGATGTACGACCTGTTCGCCAACCCCGACCGGGACGGCCGCCCCAAGGACGGCCCGCGCAACCCCGGCAAGGCCGTCAACCCCGAGCTGGTCCGGCTCGCCCGCTCCGAGCTGGACCGCAACCCGCGCGACCGGTTCGGCCGCGGCCGGGGCCGCAGCATGCCCAACGGGCGCCCCGGCCGGGTCTGGACGCCGGGCCGGGTGGACGTCATCGACCGGCTCGACGCCGAGGGGCTGCTGCCCGCGATCACCTTCATCTTCAGCCGGGCCGGCTGCGAGGCCGCCGTCCAGCAGTGCCTCAGCTCCGGCCTGCGGCTCAACAAGGACGCCGACCGCGCCCTCGTCCGGGCCTTCGTCGAGGAGCGCTGCGCCGACATCCCCGACGAGGACCTGCACGTCCTCGGCTACTTCGAGTGGCTGGACGGGCTGGAGCGCGGCATCGCCGCCCACCACGCCGGGATGCTGCCGCGGTTCAAGGAGGTGGTCGAGGAGCTGTTCGTGAAGGGCCTGGTCAAGGCCGTCTTCGCGACCGAGACCCTCGCGCTCGGCATCAACATGCCCGCCCGCTCGGTGGTCATGGAGAAGCTGGTCAAGTGGAACGGCGAGACCCACGCCGACATCACCCCCGGCGAGTACACCCAGCTCACCGGCCGGGCCGGGCGCCGAGGCATCGACGTCGAGGGCCACGCCGTGGTGCTCTGGCAGCGCGGCCTCGACCCGGAGGCGCTGGCCGGCCTGGCCGGCACCCGCACCTACCCGCTCAAGTCCTCGTTCCGGCCGTCCTACAACATGGCCGTCAACCTGGTCTCCCAGTTCGGCCGGCACCGCTCGCGCGAACTGCTGGAAACCTCCTTCGCCCAGTTCCAGGCCGACCGCTCGGTGGTCGGCATCGCCCGCCAGGTCCAGCGCAACGAGGAGGGGCTGGAGGGCTACCGCGAGTCGATGACCTGCCACCTCGGCGACTTCGACGCGTACATGGACCTGCGTCGCCGGCTCAAGGACCGGGAGAACGAACTCGCCCGCGAGGGCAGCAGCCAGCGCCGCGCGGCCGCCGTCGAGTCGATCGAGCACCTCAAGCCGGGCGACGTCATCCACGTCCCCACCGGCAAGTTCGCCGGCCTCGCCCTCGTCCTCGACCCGGGCCTGCCGCCGGTCAGCCGCAACGGCCGGGTCGGCCGCCACCCCGACTTCCAGGACGGGCCCCGCCCGGTGGTGCTCACCGCCGAGCGGCAGGTCAAGCGGCTCGCCATGATCGACTTCCCGTACCCGGTCGCCGCCGTCGAGCGGGTGCGCATCCCCAAGTCCTTCAACCCGCGCAGCCCGCAGTCCCGCCGGGACCTCGCCTCCGCGCTGCGCACCAAGGCCGGCCACCTCGAACCCGAGCGGTTCCGCCGGGGCCGCGCGGCCGCCGCCGACGACCAGGAGATCACCCGGCTGCGCACCGAACTGCGCCAGCATCCCTGCCACGGCTGCGACGAGCGCGAGGACCACGCCCGCTGGGCCGAGCGCTACCACCGCCTGCACCGCGACACCGAGGTACTGGAACGCCGGATGCGCTCCCGCACCCACACCATCGCCCGCACCTTCGACCGGGTCTGCGGGCTGCTCACCGACCTCGGCTACCTCAGCGGCGACACCGTCACCGACGACGGCAAGCGCCTCGGCCGGCTCTACGGCGAACTCGACCTGCTCGCCTCCGAGTGCATCCGCGAAGGCGTCTGGAGCGGCCTGGACGCCGCCGAACTCGCCGCCTGCGCCTCGGCGTTGGTCTACGAGGCGCGCCAGTCCGACGACGCCACCGCCCCCCGGGTGCCGGAGGGCGCGGCCAAGGAGGCGCTCGGCCAGATGGTCCGGATCTGGGGCCACCTGGACGCCCTGGAGGAGCAGCACCGGATCAACACCGCCGAGGGCGTCGGCCAGCGCGAGCCCGACCTCGGCTTCGCCTGGGCCGCCCACCGCTGGGCCCTCGGCCACAGCCTGGACCAGGTGCTGCGCGACGCCGACATGCCGGCCGGCGACTTCGTCCGCTGGACCAAGCAACTGATCGACGTCCTCGGCCAGATCCAGGACGCGGCCGGCGAGGACGCCGAACTGCGCCGGACGGCCCGCAAGGCCGTCGACGGCCTGCGCCGCGGCATCATCGCCTACTCCTCGGTGGGCTGACCGCCGAACGCAAGGGGCCCGCCCGTTCACCCCGAACGTGCGGGCCCCTGGCGTGCCCGGCGGCTTCCGTCCCCCACCCCCGTGCGGCTTCGGCTTCGCCTCGCCGCTGGGGCTTCCTGCGCAGAGGAAATGCCTCTGCCCCCGCCGATGACAGGGGCAGAGGCATTCTGATGACAGAAGCGAGATTCCAAGCCGGTGCCGCTTCGGCGGGGCCGAAGCGGCACCGGAATTGTGAGCGGTTGCACGGGAAGTCGATCAGGTCGACTTCTCGTGGAGAAGAGGCAGCCGAAACGAGCGAGGCGACGCCGATGGTCAGGGTGTGGGAAGCGCCGGGGCGAAGTAGTCGCGGAGCATCTCCGTGGTCCATGCGGGTTGGCGCACTTCTCCGCGCGGGCCGAACTCCTCGAACCAGGGCTTCACTTCGATGACCGGCGTGCCCGAAGGAGTGCGGCGTTCGCCTCGGCGGCGCGCCCCGCAGCGGCGAGAGCGCGTGCGTGGACGACGCCGAGCAGAGACCGTTCGCGAGGGCTGGCGAGCCGGAATCGGTCGCCGACCATCGACGCCTCGGCGACCCTGACAGCATGGTGCGGCTTCCGGAGGTCGACCGCCTGGTGGGCCATGGCGCGCAGGACGTGGCCGGCCATCGCGGGGTCGTCAGCCTCGGCCGCCAGCTTCACGGCGACGGTGTAGTAGTGCTGGGGGATGTTCCCGGAGAGCATGACGCCTTGGCGGCCCCACTGAGTGACGGATGCCCGGCTCGGTCGTGCCGGATCGTTGTGACTGGCCGCAACGGCGCACAAGGCCCGGGCGAGGGCTTCGTTCGGTCGGCCTGTTTCCCGGATGAGCCGGCCCAGCCGCGGCCATCGCGCATCTCTCACTCAACGAGCATGCCTACTCGCTACTCGGAGAGTTGCGCGATGGCTCCCTTATGACCAGGGGTTACACCAAGATCCCTGCTACACCACTCGTCGGGACGCCATCCGTCAACCACTGCGATCTCGTGATCATCACTCAACTCCCGTGCCGATCAAAGCCATCGGCAGGACGTTAAGCGGTCGAGATTCGCCGGCGGGATCGTGATTCTCGTATATTCCGGCTCGGGCGGCTGGGGTTCGTGGGAATTCTCAGGCAGAACCGAGTGCCCTGCGGCACCGCGTGATGATGCGGTGGGCGTCAGGCCTCCTCCTGCGGAAGGCCCAGGCGTTCGGCGTCGGCCCGCCAGAGGTACCGGATGACTTCGCCGACGGCATTGTTTCGCCTGGGGCGGCGGAAAGAGGCCCCTCTGCCGGGGGCTCAGCGGGTGGCGAGGGACTCCAGGAGGCGGTCGAGGGAACTGCCGAGGCCCCAGCGGGTGGAGAGTTCCTCCAGGGTCATCGGGTCGAGCGGTTCGTGGGGGAGGGCCGGGTCGAAGGCGGGGAGCGGGGCGTCGGGGGCGACGCGGACGACGGTCGGGGCGACGTCGAGGTAGGGGGCGCCTTCGACGAGGTTGCGGCGGCGGGCCGGGGTGAGCTTGGAGGAGAGGTCGAGGGCGGCGGCGCGGATGGTGGTGAGGTCGCCGTACTCGTTGATGAGCTGGGCGGCGGTCTTCTCGCCGATGCCCTTGACGCCGGGCAGGCCGTCGCTCGGGTCCCCGCGCAGGGCGGCCATGTCGGCGTACTGGGCGCCGCGCACGCCGTACTTCTCCAGGAGCAGCGCGTCGTCGGTGACCTGGAGGTTGCCCATGCCCTTGACCGGGTAGAGCACGGTGATCCCGCGGGCGTCGTCGACCAGTTGGAACAGGTCGCGGTCGCCGGTGACGATCTGCACCGGGCCCTTGGCGTGGGCGGTCAGGGTGCCGATGACGTCGTCGGCCTCGTAGCCGGGGGAGCCGACCCGGGCGATGCCGAGCGCGTCCAGCACCTGTTCGATCACCGGGACCTGCGGGGCGAGCGTGTCCGGCACCTCCTCCTCGCCGTCCTCGGCGGCCTCGGCGACGCGGTGGGTCTTGTACGAGGGGAGGAGGTCCACCCGCCACTGCGGGCGCCAGTCGGCGTCCATGCAGGCGACGAGCTGGTCGGGGCGGTGGTCGTGGACCAGCCGGGCGATGAAGTCCAGCAGGCCGCGGACGGCGTTGACCGGTTCGCCCTGCGGGGAGCGCAGGGTGTCCGGCACGCCGTAGTAGGCCCGGAAGTACAGGCTGGCGGAGTCGAGGAGCATCAGTCGCGGTGCGGTCACGTGTCAGATCATGCCGCACCGCGACGACAGGAGGGCGGCTTCAGTGTTCGTGCGGGCCGGCGCGGTGGACCGGGCCGTGCGCGTCGGCGCAGTGTTCGGCGGGTTGTTCGCCCGGGGCGGCGATCTGGAGCAGGGCGCCGGCCGCGTCCTCGCCGACGTGGTCGACCTGGAGCGTGCTGTGGGTGATGCCGTACTCGTCGGCCAGTCCGCGCTGGAGCTCGCGCCGGACGGCGTGGCAGTCGCCGCCGGGGGTGACCAGGATGTGCGCGGACAGGGCCGGCTGGTTGGAGGTGATCTCCCAGATGTGCAGGTCGTGGATCTCCTCGACCAGCGGCTGGGCGACCATCCGGTCGGCCACCGCGTCCGGGTCGATGCCGGCCGGGGCGGCCTCCAGGAAGATCCGCCCGGAGTCGCGGACCAGGCCGATGCCGGCCTTGAGCATCAGCGCGACCACGATCAGCGAGGCGATCGCGTCGGCCCGGACGAAGCCGGTGGTCAGCATGACGGCGCCGGCGACGGCGGTGGCGATGAACGCGTACAGGTCGGTGAGCACGTGCTGGAAGGCGCCCTCGACGTTCAGCGAGCTGCGGTTGGCCTTCGACATGCACCAGGCGGCGGCCAGGTTGACCACGATCCCGATCAGCGCGGTGACCAGCACCAGCGAGCCGGCGACCTCCGGCGGCTCGAACAGCCGGGTGACGGCCTCGTAGCCCAGCCAGGCGGACAGCACCAGCAGGGTGACGCCGTTGGCCTGGGCGGACAGGATCTCGGCGCGCTTGAGGCCGTACGTGTAGCCGCCGCGGGCCGGGCGGGCGGCGAGGCGCATCGCGACCAGCGCGAGGACGATCGAGGCGGCGTCGGTGAGCATGTGCGCCGCGTCGGAGATCAGGGCCAGGGACTTCGCGGCGAAGCCGACCACGACCTCGCCGGCCATGAAGACGACGATGAGCGTGAGGGCGCCGAGCAGCCAGCGGCGGTCGGCGTCGGCGGCGACACCGTGCGAGTGGCCGCTGTGCCCGCCGTGTCCGCCGTGCCGGTGTCCGCCGTGGTCGTGCGCGTGCTTGTGGTCATGCGCATGATCAGTGTGGGAATGCTCGTGCCCGGCCATCGAAGTCCTCTCTGGACGCACGGGTGGGGAGGGGAGGGGCGCGATCGCCCTGCACCCGAAGTGAACCGCAGAACGGACAAAGATCCAAAGGCTGTACTGGTGACCGTTGTCGTTGCCGTTGAGCGGTCGTTCCGAGGGGGCGGGCGCGCCTCGGCTACCCGATCAGCGCGGTGTCCAACTGCGCCGCGGTGGCCGCCCGCACCAGGGCCCGCATCACCCGCAGGTCGTCCCCCTGTTCCGGGTGCCACTGCACGCCCAGGGTGAATCCCGGGCCCTCGACCGCCTCGACCGTCCCGTCCGGCGAGTGGGCCGAGACCCGCAGGCCCGCCCCGATCCGGTCGACGGCCTGGTGGTGGAAGGTCGGCACCTCCACCTCGCTCTCCGGCAGCAGCCCGCCGAGCAGCGTCCCCGGCACCGGCCGCACCAGGTGCGTTCCGTAGCCGCCGTCCGCGCCGCCGTGGACGTCCACCGGCACGACGTCCGGCAGGTGCTGGACGAGGGTCCCGCCGCAGACGACGTTGAGCACCTGCATGCCCCGGCAGATCCCCAGCAGCGGCATCCCGGCCGCCAGGGCCGCCCGCAGCAGGGCCGACTCCCACCGGTCCCGTTCGGGGGAGTCGACCTCGGTGCGGGGGTGGGCGGGCTGGCCGTAGTAGGCGGGGTCGATGTCGGGCCCGCCCGCGATGACGAGGGCGTCGAGCCGGGCGAGCACCTCGGGTGCGCGGTCGGGGGAGTCGGGCGGGAGCAGCACCGCGATCCCGCCGGACTCCTGGACGTACGCGGTGTACCGCTCGGGCACCAGGGCCACCCGGCGGCCCTGCCAGTTGCTCCAACTCGCGTCGACCAGGTAGGTGCTGACGCCGATGAAAGGCCTGCGATCCATGGCGGGCATTCTCCACCCGCACCGCCTGATCCCCCGTCAACCACGCATGTCGGCGCGCCACACCTGCCCGCCCTCTTCCGCGCCGTCCGCCGCAGGCCGTACGGTTCGCTGTGACCGCTTGAACTCGAAGAGTGATCGTGGAGGGTTCCGTCATGCCCGAGAACGCCGCCGCGGGCGTGCCGCCCCGGGCGCCGCTGACCCTGGACGAACTGCGCATGCTGGTGGACACCGGCGAGGTCCACACCGTGGCGCTGGCGTTCACGGACATGCAGGGGCGCTTGCAGGGCAAGCGCTTCGCCGCCCGCTTCTTCCTGGACGAGGTGGTCGAGCACGGCGCCGAGGCCTGCGACTACCTGCTCGCCGTGGACGTCGACCTGAACACCGTCGACGGCTACGCCTTCTCCTCCTGGGCCACCGGCTACGGCGACTTCGCGATGCGCCCCGACCTCGGCACCCTGCGGCTGACCCCCTGGCAGCCGGGCACCGCGCAGGTGACCGCGGACCTGGCCCGGCACGGCGGCCACCCGGTGGACGCGGCCCCCCGCCAGCTGCTGCGCCGCCAGATCGCGCGCCTGGCGGAGTACGGGCTGGCCGCCGACATCGGGACCGAGCTGGAGTTCCTGGTGTTCCGGGACACCTACGAGCAGGCCTGGCTGGGCGGTTACCGCGGCCTGACGCCGGCGAACCTGTACAACGTGGACTACTCGATGCTGGGCACCGCCCGGGTCGAGCCGCTGCTGTCCCGGATCCGCAACGAGATGGCGGGCGCCGGGCTCGTGGTGGAGTCGGCCAAGGGCGAGTGCAACCTCGGCCAGCACGAGATCGCCTTCCGCTACGCGGACGCGCTGACCACCTGCGACCAGCACAGCGTCTACAAGACGGGCGCGAAGGAGATCGCCGCGCAGCAGGGGTGCGCGCTGACCTTCATGGCCAAGTACAACGAGCGCGAGGGCAACAGCTGCCACATCCACCTGTCGCTGCGCGACGCGGTGGGCGCGCCGGCCTTCGCCGACCGGGACGGCCGGATGACCGACACCATGCGGCACTTCCTGGCCGGCCAGCTGACGGCGCTGCGCGAGTTCAGCCTGCTGTACGCGCCGAACATCAACTCCTACAAGCGTTACCGCCAGGGCTCGTTCGCCCCGACGGCGGTGGCCTGGGGCCGGGACAACCGGACCTGCGCCTACCGGGTGGTCGGCCACGGCCCGGGCCTGCGGATGGAGAACCGGGTGCCGGGCGGGGACGTCAACCCGTACCTGGCGGTGGCCGGGATGATCGCGGCCGGCCTGCACGGGCTGCAACGGAAGCTGGAGCTGCCGGCGCCGTGCCTGGGCAACGCCTACGCCGTCGAGGAGTACGCCCGGGTGCCCGGTTCGCTGCGCGAGGCCGCGGAGTTGTGGGCCGACAGCGAGCTGGCCCGGGTGGCCTTCGGCGACGACGTGGTCGAGCACTACCTCAACATGGCCCGGGTGGAGCAGTGCGCCTTCGACGGCACCGTCACCGACTGGGAGCGCTACCGATCCTTCGAACGGATGTGAGGCCGATGACCGACCCCACCGTCAGCACCGTCCGCAATCCCGCCACCGGCGAGGTGCTCGCCACCGTCCCGGACACCACCGCAGGGCAGGTGGACGCGGCGGTCCAGCGCGCGTCCAAGGCCCAGCCGGCCTGGGCGGCGCTGGCACCGGGCGAACGGGCCCGGCTGCTGCGCCGGTTCGCCGACCAGGTCGAGGTGCACGTGCCGGAACTGGCCGCACTGGAGGTGCGCGAGGCCGGCCACACCGTGGGCAACGCCCGCTGGGAGGCCGGCAACGTCCGGGACCTGCTGGAGTACGCGGCCGGGGGAGTGGAACGCCTGACCGGCCGCCAGATCCCGGTGGCCGGCGGCCTGGACGTGACCTTCCACGAGCCGGTCGGCGTGGTCGGGGTGATCGCGCCGTGGAACTTCCCGATGCCGATCGCCGCCTGGGGCTTCGCGCCGGCCCTGGCGGCGGGCAACGCCGTCCTGCTCAAGCCCGCCGAGGCGACCCCGCTCACCGCACTGCGGCTGGCCGAACTCGCCCTGGCGGCAGGGCTGCCGGAGGGCCTGTTCCAGGTGCTGCCGGGCCCGGGCGGGACGACCGGCCGGGCCCTGGTGGACCACCCGGCGGTCCGCAAGATCGTCTTCACCGGCTCGACCGTGGTCGGCAAGGAGGTGGCCGCCCGCTGCGCGGCCCGGGCCAAGCGGGTCACCCTGGAGCTGGGCGGCAAGAGCCCCAGCATCGTCTTCGCCGACGCCGACCTGGCCCGCGCCGCGGACCCGATGTCCTTCGCCGACAACAGCGGCCAGGACTGCTGCGCCCGCAGCCGGATCCTGGTCCAGCGGGAGGCGTACGACGACTTCCTGGCGCTGCTGCTGCCCGCCGTCGAGGCGCTGCGCACCGGTGACCCGGCGGACCCGGAGACCCGGCTGGGCCCGCTGATCTCGGCCGCCCAGGTGCGCCGGGTCGCCTCCTACGTCACCCCGGACCTGCCGGTGCTGGCCCGCGGCGCGGTGCCGGACGGGCCCGGCTACTGGTACCCGCCGACGGTGATCGCGCCGACCGACCCGGAGGTGCCGGCGGTCACCGAGGAGATCTTCGGCCCGGTCGCCGCCGTGCTGCCGTTCACCGACGAGGCGGACGCGCTGCGGCTGGCCAACGCCACCCGCTACGGCCTGTCCGGCTCGATCTGGACCAGGGACCTCGGCCGGGCGCTGCGGTTGGCCCGCGGCGTCGCGGCGGGCAACCTGTCGGTCAACTCGCACTCCTCGGTGCGGTACTGGACGCCGTTCGGCGGTTACGGCGAGTCCGGGGTCGGCCGGGAGCTGGGGCCGGACGCGCTGCGCCACTTCACCGAGACCAAGAACGTCTTCATCCACAGCGAGGAGTAGCAGCCGATGACGGAGAACGACGCACCGGTGTGCCGCCGCCTGGTCGGCCGCACCGCCGTGATCACCGGCGCCGGCAGCGGGATCGGCCTGGCGGCGGCCCGCCGGCTCGCCTCGGAGGGCGCGAAGGTGGTCTGCGCGGACGTGGACGAGCAGTCCGGGCGGGCGGCCGCGAAGGAGGTCGGCGGCCTGTTCGTGCACACCGACGTCACCGACCCGTACATGGTCGAGGCGCTGTTCGACGAGGCGTACGAGACGTACGGGAGCGTGGACGTCGCGTTCAACAACGCGGGCATCTCGCCGCCGGAGGACGACTCGATCCTGACCACCGGCCTGGACGCCTGGCGCAAGGTCCAGGAGGTCAACCTGACCTCGGTGTTCCTGTGCTGCAAGGCCGCGCTGCCCTACATGCGGCGGCACGGGCGGGGCTCGATCATCAACACGGCCAGCTTCGTGGCCCGGATGGGCGCGGCCACCTCGCAGATCTCGTACACCGCCTCCAAGGGCGGGGTGCTGGCGATGTCCCGGGAACTGGGCGTGCAGTTCGCCCGGGAGGGGATCCGGGTGAACGCGCTGTCACCGGGGCCGGTGGACACCCCGCTGCTGCGGGAGCTGTTCGCCACGGACCCGGAGCGGGCGGCCCGCCGGCTGGTGCACATCCCGCTGGGCCGGTTCGCCCGGGCCGAGGAGATCGCCGCCGCGGTGGCCTTCCTGGCGAGCGACGACTCGTCCTTCATCACGGCGAGCGAGTTCCTGGTGGACGGCGGCATCTCGGGCGCCTACGTGACCCCGCTGTAGCCCCGGGCGGGCGCGACGGTCCTGAGCGTGCCCGACGCACCCCTTCTCACCGTAATCTCATCGAAAACCACCGGAATTCGAGGCCGCGCTGATTTCGCGTTTATCCGCGTGCCTTTAGATTCTCTGTTGTGAGCGAGCAGATTCCCGCCGGGTGGTACCCGGACCCGAAGGACACCGGCGGCGACCCGAGGCCGCAGCGCTGGTGGGACGGCAGGGGTTGGACGGCCAGCACCCGGCCCGCACCCTCGGACGCCCCGGAGCCGGTACCCCCGGCGGCCGGGGCTCCGGGGCCGGGGCCGGCCGACGAGCCCACGGTGCTGCAGGGCGAGGTGCTGGACAGCGGGCCGACCGTCCGCTACCCGGAGCCGCCGCCCTTCGGCACCGCCTACGGCTCCGAGGCACCGCCGCCGCGCAAGCCCCGGCGCCGGCCGTCCCCGATGGTGATCGCCGCCACCGTCGCGGCGCTGCTCGGCCTGGGCACCGGCTCCGGGATCACCTACCTGGCGATGGACGGCCACAGCGACAACCGCCCGCAGCGCAGTGCCCGGCAGGCCGTGCCGAACGGCGAGAACGGCCCCTGGAACGGCTTCCCGGGCCTCGGCGGCAACGGGAACGGCGGGAACGGGAACGGGAACGGCAACAACGGGAACGGTGGCAACAACGGCGGCAGCGGCGACGGCAGCAACGGAACCGGTGGCAACGGCGGGCCCGGTGGCAACGGCGGGCCTGGTGGGAACGGCGGGAACGGCGGCAGCGGCAAGACCAGGCCCGGCGGCGGGAACGCGATCGACCTGGTGAACGGGCTCACCCTGCCCGTCCCCTCCGGCTGGCAGGGCGGCTACACCAGCGACGGCTACGCCGCGCTCACGGTCGGCGCCTACACCTGCCCGGACGGCAGCGAATCGTGCACCCTCGGCGGGGTGACCACCGGCCGGATCGACGGCGGCGGCACCGACGCCCAGGCCGCCGCCAAGGCCGACATCGAGAAGGCGGCCAAGGACTCGTACGGCGCCATCACCGGGCACCAGGAGCTGAAGTCCGAGGCGGTCAAGGTCAACGGCCAGGACGGCTACCTGGTCCGCTGGAAGGTCGACGCTCCCAAGGGCAACAACGGCTACGTGCAGACGGTGGTCTTCCCGTCCACCGACGGCAAGACGCTGATCTCCGTGCACTTCGGCTTCGACATCGCCGACAAGGCGCCGGACCTCGGCCTGATGGACACCATCGTCAACGGCATCGCCGACTTCAAGGGCAAGCTGCCGTCCATCCCGGGCGGCGGGCTTCCCGGCGGCGCCACCGGTGGCACCGGCGGCACCAGCACCTGAGCGGCACCAGCACCTGGGCCACCCGCTCCTCACACGGCGGCGGCCCACCCGGAGAGCACTCTCCGGGTGGGCCGCCGCCGTTCGTTCCGGACGGGGTGGAGCCGCGGAACCGGGCCGGACGGGGGTTTTGGCCGCCCCGGCCCCGCGTCCGGCGTCAGGAGTCGCGTCGAACAGCCTCGATGCGACGGCGCCGGAGCACCATGCCGGCCCAGCCGACGCTGATCGCGGCGGCGCCGGCCAGCAGCAGCGGGCCGGTGGCCGACGTGCCGACGGCCGCGGCGGCGGTCGGGATCACGGCGCCGGCCGGGGAGTTGGGGTCGCCGCCGTGGCCGTGGTGGGCGACCGTGGACTTGGGCGCGTCGGCCGCGATCTGCGCGTCGCTGGGCGCGGCCGGGGCCTGCGCGGCGAGCGCCGGAACCGCCGGGGCACCGGCCGCGGTGGCCGCGCCGAAGTCGACGTCGGAGCAGCTGTAGAACGCCTCCGGGCTGTCGCTGCGCTGCCAGACCGTGTACAGCAGTTGGCGGCCGGTGCGCTGCGGCAGGGTGCCGGCGTAGGTGTAGAAGCCGTTGGTGGCGGTGCGGTCGACCTGCACCTGGGCGACCGGCGTCGGGTCGAGGTCCGACCACTTCAGCGGCTTGGTGGCGTCGTAGCCCGGCTTGGTGATGTAGACGGTCTGGGTGCCCACGTGCGGCGCGGTGGTGCGGAACTGGAAGGTGAAGGCGCCCGCCTTGACCGCGGTGGCCGGCCAGTCGGTGCGCGGCCAGTCCAGGGCCTGGTACTTGTCGCGGTTGGCCGAGCAGAGCTTGCCGTCCGGGATCAGCGACTGGTGGTTGCCGGCCGCGTTGGCGATGTTCACCTCGTTCCAGTCGTACAGCGGCTGGGTGCCGCTCGCGGCGACGAGGTCCTTGCAGATCTGGGACACCGGGTGCTCGGGGCCCTCGGCGTAGCAGGCGGCGACCCGGCTGACCGGGTTGGTCATGGTGCCGTGGGCGCTGGCGGTGCCTGCGGTGGAAACGGCCACCGCGAGGGCCGCGGCGCCGACCGCGCCGACGGACAGGGCACTTCGCTTGATGGACATGGGGTGGGGACTCCTTGACCGTCGTTCCGGGCGAGTGTGGGGGGAGCGGACACGCCTGCCCGTTCGGGGGCCGCCGGCCCGGACCGCGGACCCCTGGCCAGAGCGTATGATTGGTCTGGACCAGCTGGCAATAGTCGCGCGTGCCACGCTTTCTGACGGACTGTAGGCCCCCGAACAGGGCAAAGGCCCGACGGAACGGCCGGGTTAGGCGTTCCATCGGGCCCGCTTAAGGCTCCGGAAAGGTCGTCGGACGGCCGTTCGGACGGTCAGGCCGCCGCCGGCCGCCGACCGGTCACAGGAACGCCTTCCCCTCGCCCCGGTACGTCGGGACGGTCCGGACGATCCGATCGCCCTCGATCAGGTGCAGTTCGGCGAAGCGCTCGCACAGTTCGCCCGCCTTGGCGTGCCGGAACCAGACCCGGTCGCCGATCAGCAGGTCGTCCGCGGGCGCGCCGAGCAGCGGGGTCTGCACCTCCCCGGCGCCCTCCATCGGGTCGTAGCGCAGCCCCTGCGGCAGGTACGGCACCGGCGAGCGGTCCGGGCCGGCCGCGCCGGAGGCGGGGTAGCCGCCGCCGAGCACCGTCACCACGCCGACGCCGGGGCGGCGCACCACCGGCTGGCCGAACAGCGCGGCCGGACGGCCGTGGAACGAGCGGTAGTTGTCGAACAGCCGGGGCAGGTAGAGCCCGGAGCCGGCCGCGACCTCGGTGACCGCGCGCTCGGCCACGGTGGACTCCACGCTGCCGGTGCCGCCGCCGTTGACGAACTCCAGCTCGGCCACCCGCCGCAGCCGCCGGACCGCGGCCGCCCGCCGCTCGGCCAGTTCGGTCCTGGCCCTGGCCTGCATCAGCCGGATCAGCTGCGAGCGCAGCGGCCGGCCGGGCACCTGGTCGCCCACCCCGGCGACGTGCCCCTCGTAGGCCATCAGGCCGACCACCCGGAAGCCCCGGCGGTACTGGACGAGTTCGGCGAAGGCGCCGAGGTCCTCGGGGGTGCGCAGCGGGGAGCGCCGGGCGCCCACCCGGACCCGCCCGCCGAGCAGGTGCAGCGCGGTGTCCAGCTCCAGGCAGACCCGCACCTCGGCGTCGCCGCCGCGGGCCTTGTCGATCAGGTCCAGCTGGGCGGGGTCGTCGAGGACGACGGTGACCTCGCGGGCGAGCGCCGGATCGGCGGTCAGCTCGGTGTACCCGGCCCGGTCGGCGGAGGGGTAGGCGAGCAGGACGTCGCGCACGCCGGTGCGGGCCAGCCAGAGCGACTCGTCGAGGGTGTAGCTCATCACCCCGGCGAAGCCGTCCACGGCCAGCGCGCGTTCCAGCAGCGCCCGGCAGCGCACCGACTTGCTGGCCACCCGGATCGGCTTGCCGGCGGCCCGGCGCACCAGGTCGGCGGCGTTGGCGTCGAAGGCGGCGAGGTCGACGACGGCCACCGGACCGTCCAGGTGCGCGGTGGCCCGGTCGTACCGGAGGCGGTCGGAGACCGGAGCGGGAGCGGTCGCGGGTGCGTCGAGGATCACCATGGGCGCAGGGTGCCACACCGCACTACCGGTGGGTAGCCCCCGCGTGCGGGGAAATGGGGCGGCTCGCGCGCGGTGGCATAGGGTCGGGCGGGTGGACCGCAAAGACTTCTCCAACCCGGCGTTCGTCGGCAAGGGCATCCCGAACCCAGGCTTCTCCGACGACGACGGCACCGCAGACCCGGCGCTCGCCGAGGCCCTCGCCCGCTGGTCGCAGGACCGCGCGGCCGAGCCGGAGGTGCTGGCGGCGCTGACCCCCACCCGGCTGATGGTCCCGATCGTCGCGATCCTCGGCGAGGTCGAGGTGGACGAGCACGGGCACCAGCACGAGAAGACCAGCGACATGGCCGTCCCGGTGCTGGAGGCCCCGGACGGGCGCCGCGCGCTGCCGGCCTTCACCTCGCTCGACTCGCTCGCCCGCTGGCGTGCCGACGCCCGCCCGGCGCCGACGGCGGCCCCGCAGGCCGCGATGGTGGCCTTCTCCGAGCGCGCCGACACCCTGCTGGTCGACCCGGCCGGGCCGGTGCCCTTCCAGCTGAGCGGCGCCCGGCTGCGGGCGCTCGCGGAGAACCGCCCGTTCCTGCCGCCGGTCCGGGACCCGGAGGTGCGCGAGGCGGTCCGCGGGCTGCTGGCGGCCGAGCCGCAGGTGCTCACCGGGCTGCTGGCGGCCTCGGAGGGCTCGGACGGGGTGCTCGCGGTGGTGTTCGACCCGGCGCTGGAGCAGGACGGGCTGCAGGCGGCCGTGCAGCGGGTCGGGCGGGCGGTGGCCGCCGACCCGGTGCTGCGGGTGCGGCTGGACCGGGGGCTGGACCTCGCGGTGCTGCCGGCGAGCGCGGAGCTGCCGGGGGAGCCGCTCTACAGGCGGTAGGGAGCGGTGGGGAGCCGTAGGAAGTGCGTCGGGGGCGGTGCGTCGCGTGACGCACCGCCCCCGAGTCGCGTCCGGGTCAGGAGTAGACCGGCCCGGTGAACTTCTCGCCCGGGCCCGTGCCCGGCGCGTCCGGGACGATGGAGGCCTCGCGGAAGGCCAGCTGCAGCGAGCGCAGGCCGTCCCGCAGGGGCGCCGCGTGGAAGTTGCTGATCTCCGGGGCGCCGGCGGTGACCAGTCCGGCCAGCGCGGTGATCAGCTTGCGGGCCTCGTCGAGGTCCTTGTCCTTGTCCCCGCCCTCGGCCAGGCCGCACTTGACCGCGGCGGCGCTCATCAGGTGCACCGCGACGGTGGTGATCACCTCGACGGCCGGGACCTCGGCGATGTCCCGGGTGAGGTCGTCGAAGCCGATCGCGTCGTCGTCCGCGCCGGGGGTCTTGGTGGGCTCGCTACTCAAGGGGGGCTCGTTCCGTCGTGCCGGTGTCCGTACCCCTGGAGCGTACAAGGGCCCTTCCGGAGGCGGACAAAGGTGGTGAGGTGGGGCGGAATAGCGTTCGACTCCGCAGCGCTGTATGCTTCGAGACTGACCGGCCGGGATCCCGTATGGGCACCTGGCCAGCAAGAGGAGGCTCCACCCAGGAGGCCCGAGAGGGCAACCGCGAAAGTCTCCCACCTGGTCGACCTCAGGGTCGACGGGTCCCGGTCCGCGACGGGCGCCACGGCGCCGAGTCGCAGCAGCGCTCCTCACCAGGGTGTTGCCCCCGGATTGTGTGGAGCCCCGCTTGTACCGAGCGGGGCTTTTTTCGTGTCGCGGTGCACACGGTGCCGAACAGGTGCCGGGCAGCGCAGCACGAATGAAGCCCCGCCCAGTGGTCGAGTCCACTACGTGCGTCCGCCGTCCGACGGCCGCATCGCAGAAGGTGCAACCGAGGAGGCCCCATCAGCACCGAGCCCCGCATCAACGACCGGATTCGCGTCCCGGAGGTGCGACTCGTCGGTCCCAGCGGCGAGCAGGTCGGCATCGTGCCGCTTGCCAAGGCGCTGGAGCTCGCGCAGGAGTACGACCTTGACCTGGTCGAGGTCGCGGCGACCGCCCGGCCGCCGGTGTGCAAGCTCATGGACTACGGCAAGTTCAAGTACGAGTCGGCCATGAAGGCCCGTGAGGCGCGCAAGAACCAGGCGCACACGGTCATCAAGGAGATGAAGCTCCGGCCGAAGATCGACCCGCACGACTATGACACCAAGAAGGGTCACGTCGTCCGGTTCCTCAAGCAGGGCGACAAGGTCAAGATCACGATCATGTTCCGTGGTCGTGAGCAGTCCCGCCCCGAGCTGGGCTTCCGCCTGCTGCAGCGGCTCGCCGACGACGTCCAGGACCTGGGCTTCATCGAGTCGTCGCCGAAGCAGGACGGCCGAAACATGATCATGGTTCTTGGCCCGCACAAGAAGAAGACCGAGGCGATGGCCGAGGCCCGCGCCCTCGCCGACGCCCGCAAGGCCGAGCGTCAGGGCCGTACCCCCGGCTCCGACGCCGCCGCGGACGACGACCTGGTGGACGACGACCTGCTGGTCGACGACGAGGTCGCCGACGACGAGGTCGCCGACGGCGAGGCGACCGAGGCAGAGGACGCCCCGGCCGAGGCACCGGCCGTCGAGGCCGACGCTCCGGTCGAGCAGCCGGCCGCCTCCCAGGGCGCCTGAGCCTTCACCGGCCAGGGCGGCCCGGGAGACCGGCCCCAAGGTGACGGGGCGCCCCGCCCGGTCACACAGATCCATCCAGTTCACGCCCGCGTGGCGCAGGCCGCGCGGGCGCGGACGGGACCGACGAGGAGATACGGCGAAATGCCGAAGCAGAAGACGCACAGTGGCGCCAGCAAGCGCTTCAAGATCAGTGGCTCTGGCAAGGTGCTCCGCGAGCGCGCCGGCCGCCGCCACCTCCTGGAGCACAAGCCCTCGACGCTGACCCGCAAGCTGGCCGGGACCGTCGAGCTGGCCCCCGCTGACGCCAAGAAGATCAAGAAGCTTCTCGGCAAGTGATCGCCCTCCCGCCCGGTGCGAGCCGTGAGCGGGGCAGCTGATCCTTCCCGACCCATTCGAATGACGGACCACGTGAAGTAGTCCGTGGTCCAACCCAAGGAGTAATCAAGTGGCACGCGTCAAGCGGGCAGTCAACGCCCACAAGAAGCGCCGGGTCATCCTGGAGCGCGCCAGCGGCTACCGTGGCCAGCGCTCGCGCCTGTACCGCAAGGCCAAGGAGCAGGTCACCCACTCGCTGGTCTACAACTTCAACGACCGCAAGAAGCGCAAGGGCGACTTCCGTCAGCTGTGGATCCAGCGCATCAACGCTGCGGCCCGTGCCAACGGCATCACCTACAACCGCTTCGTGCAGGGCCTGAAGGCCGCCAGCGTCGAGATCGACCGCAAGATGCTGGCCGACCTGGCCGTCAACGACCCGGGCGCGTTCGCGTCGCTGGTCGAGGTCGCCCAGAAGGCGCTGCCGGCCGACGTGAACGCCCCCAAGGCTGCCGCCGACGCCGCCTGATCTTCCGAGATCAGTCGAGCTCTGACCGGACCCGCAGGCTCCCTGCGGGTCCGGTTCTGCGTTTCCCCGGATCTTCAGCGCCGCCCGCCACAGAGAACGAGACCATGCCGAGCACCGACACCCCCCTGCTCACCTCCCTGCGCTCGCCGCGCGTCGTCGCCGCCCGCCGGCTCGCCAAGCGGAACCAGCGCACCAAGGAACGCCGCTTCCTGGTCGAGGGCCCGCAGGCCGTCCGGGAGGCCGTCGCCTTCGGCCAGCTGCCGGGCTCGGCCGAGCACGCCGTGGTCGAGGTGTACGTGACCCCGGAGGCCGCCGAGCGGCACGCCGCCATCGTCGAGGCGACGCTGGCCGAGGGGCTGCCGGTGCTGACCGCCACCGACGAGGTGATCGCCGACATCTGCGACACGGTGACCCCGCAGGGCATCGTGGCGCTCTGCCGCTTCATCGACACCCCGTTCGCCGAGGTGCTCAAGGCCCGCCCCAAGCTCGTCGCGGTCCTCGCCCACGTCCGCGACCCCGGCAACGCCGGCACCGTGCTGCGCACCGCCGACGCGGCCGGCGCGGACGCCGTGGTGCTCACCGACGCCTCGGTGGACCTGTACAACCCGAAGGCCGTCCGGGCCTCCGTCGGCAGCCTGTTCCACCTGCCGGTGGCGGTCGGCGTACCGGTCGAGGAGGCCGTCGCGCAGCTGCGCGCGGCCGGGGTCCGGGTGCTCGCCGCGGACGGCGCGGGGGAGCGCGACCTGGACCAGGAGCTCGACGAGGGCACCCTGGGCGCGCCCGGCGCGTGGGTGTTCGGCAACGAGGCCTGGGGGCTTCCGGAGGAGACCCGCGCGCTGGCCGACGAGGTCGTGCGCGTCCCGATCCACGGGCACGCCGAGAGCCTCAACCTGGCCACCGCCGCGGCCGTCTGCCTGTACGCCTCGGCCCGGGCGCAGCGCTCGCCCGGCGGCTGCCGCTCGAACGCCTGACCCGCACGCTCCCGGCGCCACCGGCCGAGGGCCTACTACAGGGGGCTGCGAGGCGCTAGGGTCTGCCTCTGTGGGGGGAACGGCACGGTGGGTAATCGGGGAGGACACCCATGGTCGGCAGCGGGCCAGAGCTCGACCCGGACGACCTACCGGACGGCCTGGTGGTCGCCGATGCGCTGGGCCGGGTGGTCTGCTTCAACCGGGCCGCGGCCCGGCTCACCGGCCTGCCCCCGGAGGCCGCGCTCGGTAGCGGGCTGGAGGACGTCCTCCCGCTGGAGGACCTGGACGGCCGCCGCTGGTGGCAGCTGACCGACCCGTACGGCGGCCTGGCCACCCGCACCGGCCAGCCGGAGCGCAACCTGCTGCTGCCCGGCGGCCGCGAGGTGCTGGTCTCCGCCCGGTACGTCCGGGACGTGCCGCTGGGGCCGCCGCAGCGGGTGGTGATCGCGCTGCGCGGCACCGAGGCCCGGCGCCGCACCGAGCGCAGCCACGCCGAGCTGATCGCCACCGTCGCCCACGAGCTGCGCTCGCCGCTCACCAGCGTCAAGGGCTTCACGGCGACGCTGCTGGCCAAGTGGGAGCGGTTCACCGACGGGCAGAAGCGGCTGATGCTGGAGACGGTGGACGCCGACGCCGACCGGGTCACCCGGCTGATCGCCGAACTGCTGGACATCTCCCGGATCGACGCCGGCCGGCTGGAACTGCGCAAGCAGGTGGTCGACCTGGCCGCCGCGGTGCGCCGGCACGTCGAGCGCAAGGTCGCCACCGGCATCCCCGAGGAGCGCTTCGACGTCCGGATCAGCGAGTCGCTGACCGTCCTGTGGGCCGACCCGGACAAGGTCGACCAGGTGCTGGCCAACCTGCTGGAAAACGCGGTGCGCCACGGCGAGGGAACTGTCACGATCGAGGTGGCACCGGCCAAGGAGGTCGTCGAGGCGCCCCTCTGGGAGCGCTCGGGCACCCCTCCCCGCATCGTGGAAGGAACCGCGGTCACCGTGAGCGACGAAGGAAGCGGCATCCCCGAGGAGTCGATGCCGCGCGTCTTCACCCGCTTCTGGCGCGGTTCCAAGCGCGGCGGCACCGGCCTGGGCCTGTACATCGTCAAGGGCATCGTGGAGGCCCACGGCGGCTCGATCCGGGTCGACCGGGCCCCCTGCGGCGGCGCCCGGTTCCGATTTATCCTGCCCGCCAGCGTTCCGGACTTCATGCTCTGAAGGAGCATGAACGACAAGCAGAGCATGCTCTGAAGGAGCATGAACGACAAGCAGAGCATGCTCTGAAGGAGCATGAACGACAAGCAGAGCATGCTCTGAAGGAGCATGAACGACGAGCGGGGCATGCTCTGAAAGAGCATGAACGCATGCTCCGCGGTCCCGCTGGACGGGCTTCCAGGCAGCCGCGCTACGCGCTGCGACTACACTCGACCTTTGGCGTTGTGGGACGCCCTGTGCGGCTGAGCCGCGGACACCCCTCTTCCCCGTCGTACGGAGAACGGCTGCCCGTGCCCCGGCCACGCCGGGCGTACCGCAGGGGAGAGCCACCCTTACCTGAGCACGGACGAGCAGGAGCACGGGAAGATAGAGATGTCGGCACCCAACAAGTCGTACGACCCGGTCGAGGTCGAGGCCCTCAAGCCCGAGGTGGTGGAGCAGGCGCGGGACGAGGCCGTCGCCGCCTTCGCCGCCGCCAGCACGCTCGACGAGCTGAAGGAGGCCAAGGTCGCCCACACCGGCGACCGTTCCGCGCTCTCCCTCGCCAACCGCGAGATCGGCGCCCTGCCCCCGCACGCCAAGGCCGCCGCCGGCAAGCTGATCGGCCAGGCCCGCGGCGCCGTCAACAAGGCCCTCGCCAAGCGGCAGGCCGAGCTGGAGGCGGAGCGCGACGCCCGCGTGCTGGTCGAGGAGGCGGTGGACGTCACGCTGCCGTACGACCGTGCCCCGCGCGGCGCCCGGCACCCGCTGACCACCCTGGCCGAGCGCATCGAGGACACCTTCGTCGCGATGGGCTACCAGGTCGCCGAGGGCCCCGAGGCCGAGGCCGAGTGGCTGAACTTCGACGCCCTCAACCTGGGCCCGGACCACCCGGCCCGCTCGATGCAGGACACCTTCTTCGTACAGGCCCCGGACGGCTCCGCCGACTCCGGCGTGGTGATGCGCACCCAGACCTCCCCGGTCCAGGCCCGCACCCTGCTCGACCGCGAGCCCCCGGTCTACGTGGTCTGCCCCGGCCGCGTCTACCGCACCGACGAGCTGGACGCCACGCACACCCCGGTGTTCCGCCAGGTCGAGGGCCTCGCGGTGGACGAGGGCATCACCTTCGCCGACCTCAAGGGCACCATCGAGGTGCTGGTCGAGAAGCTGATCGGCGGCGGCCTGGAGCTGCGCTGGCGCCCCTCGTACTTCCCGTTCACCGAGCCGAGCGCCGAGATCGACCTGCAGTGCTTCGTGTGCCGCGGCGAGAGCGTCGGCAACCCGGACCGCCCCTGCCGGACCTGCTCCTCCGAGGGCTGGATCGAGCTCGGCGGCTGCGGCGTGGTCAACCCGCGCGTGCTGGTCGCCTGCGGCGTCGACCCCAACCGCTACAGCGGGTTCGCCTTCGGCCTGGGCCTGGAGCGGATCCTGATGAATCGTCACAACGTCGCCGACATGCGCGACATGGTCGAGGGTGACGTGCGCTTCACCCTCCCGTTCGGGATGGAGATCTGATGCGCGTCCCGCTTTCCTGGCTGCGTGAGTACGTCGACCTGCCGGCCGGCGAGACCGGCCGTGACGTGGCGGAGCGCCTGGTCCGGGCCGGCCTGGAGGTCGAGACCGTCGAGCAGCTCGGCGGCGACCTCAAGGGCCCGCTGGTCGTCGGCGAGGTGCTCTCCATCGAGCAGCTGACCGGCTTCAAGAAGCCGATCCGGCACTGCCTCGTCAACGTCGGCGACGCCAACGGCACCGGCGAGCCGCAGGAGATCGTCTGCGGCGCCACCAACTTCGCCGTCGGCGACAAGGTCGTCGTGGTGCTCCCGGGGGCCGTGCTGCCCGGGCCCTTCCCGATCGCGGCCCGCCAGACCTACGGCCGCACCTCGGCCGGCATGATCTGCTCGGCCCGCGAGCTCGGCATGGGCGACGACCACGACGGCATCATCGTGCTCCCGCCGGAGTTCGAGCCCGGCACCGACGCGATCGAGCTGCTCCAGCTGGTCGACGAGGTGCTGGACATCGCCGTCACCCCGGACCGCGGCTACTGCCTGTCGCTGCGCGGCGTCGCCCGCGAGGCCGCCGCCGCGTACGGGCTGCCGCTGGCCGACCCGGCGCTGCTCGACGTGCCGCCGGCCAACTCCTTCGGCTACCTGGTCAAGGTCAACGACCCGGCCGGGTGCGACCGTTTCGTGGCCCGCACGGTCGTCGGCATCGACCCGACCGCCAAGTCCCCGATCTGGCTGCAGCGCCGCCTCCAGAAGGCCGGCATCCGCCCGATCTCGCTGACCGTCGACATCACCAACTACGTGATGCTGGAGGTCGGCCAGCCGCTGCACGCCTACGACAAGCAGCGCGTGAGCGGCCCGATCACGGTCCGCCGGGCGGAGCAGGGCGAGAGCCTCACCACCCTCGACGGCGTGCAGCGCAAGCTCTCCGCCGAGGACCTGCTGATCTGCGACAACAGCGGCCCGATCGGCCTGGCCGGCGTCATGGGCGGTGCCTCCACCGAGATCCTCGACCCGGCCGCCGGCCCGGGCACCACCGAGGTGATCATCGAGGCGGCGCACTTCGAGCCGGTCGCCGTCGCCCGCGCCGCCAAGCGGCACAAGCTGCCCTCCGAGGCGTCCAAGCGCTTCGAGCGCGGCGTCGACCCGGAGGCCGCCCGCGCCGCCGCCCAGCGCGCCGTCGACCTGCTGGTCCTGATCGCCGGCGGCACCGCCGAGGCCGGGGTCACCGACATCGCCGCCCCGCACCCGGTGCGCACCATCACCATCTCCGCCGACCTGCCCGACCGGGTCGCCGGCACCGCGTACGGCCGCGAGACCGTGACCCGGCGCCTGCAGGAGATCGGCTGCTCGGTCGCCGGCGCCGACGTCCTGGAGGTCACCCCGCCGACCTGGCGCCCCGACCTCACCGACCCGTACGACCTCGCGGAGGAGGTCATCCGGCTGGAGGGCTACGACAACGTCCCCGCCCGGATGCCCAACGTGCCCCCGGGCAAGGGCCTGACCGAGGCCCAGCGCGTCCACCGCCGGATCGGCGTCGCGCTGGCCGGGGCCGGTTACGTCGAGGTCAACAACTACCCGTTCCTCGGCGAGAGCGCCTTCGAGGCGCTCGGCCTGGAGCCGGACGACCGGCGTCGGCGCACCGTCAAGCTGGTCAACCCGCTCAACGACGAGGAGCCGGCGCTGCGCACCACGTTGCTGCCGGGCCTGCTCGGCTCGCTGCGCCGCAACGTCGGCCGCGGCAACACCGACCTGGCGATCTACGAGACCGGCACCGTCTTCCTGCCCAAGGACGAGCTGTCCGTGGCCCCGCGTCCGGCCGTCGACCGCCGGCCGAGCGCCGAGGAGCTGGCCGCGCTGGACGCCGCGCTGCCGGACCAGCCGCGCCGGGTCGCCGTCGCCCTCGCGGGTGAGCGGCTGCCGTCCGGCTGGTGGGGCCAGGGCGCCGTGGCGTCCTGGGCGGACGCCGTCGAGGCGGCCCGTACGGTGGCCCGCGCGGCCGGCGTCGAGCTGACCGTCCGGCAGGGGCAGCGGGCGCCGTGGCACCCGGGCCGCTGCGCCGAGCTGGTCGTCACCGGCACCGACCGGGTGGTCGGCCACGCCGGTGAGCTGCACCCGCGCGTCGTCAAGGCGCTCGGCCTGCCGGCCCGCACCAGCGCGATGGAGATCGACGTCGACCTGCTCACCGCGGACGGCGCCGAGAAGGTCAACGGCCCTGCGGTCTCCGGCTTCCCGGTGGCCACCCAGGACGTCGCGCTGATCGTCGACGCCGCCGTTCCGGCCGCCGACGTGGAGGCCGCGCTGCGCTCCGGCGCGGGCGAACTGCTGGAGGCCATCCGGCTGTTCGACGTCTTCACCGGCGAGCAGGTCGGCGAGGGCCGCAAGTCGCTGGCGTACGCGCTGCGCTTCCGCGCCGCGGACCGCACGCTGACCGCCGACGAGGCGACCGCCGCCCGCGAGGCGGCCGTCGCCGAGGCCGTCGCCCGCACCGGCGCGGTGCTGCGCGGCGCCTGATCCCGTCAGGCCCCAGGGCCCCGTCCGGACCTCGGTCCGGACGGGGCCCTTCGCGTTGCCCGGAGCCCGCCCCTGGGCCTGTGGTCTGACCTGCGCCTTTGAAGAGCCTTGAAGAGACTTTGTCAAAACCCTTGCGGGGACAGGGAAGGAGGGCCTTAATTCTCGTTAGGAAAGTTTCCTAACCCCCCGAGGAAACGGAGCATCGTATGCGTCCCCAGCACCACCATGCCCTCCGCATCGCCCTCGCCGCCGCCCTGGTGGCCGCCCCCCTCACGGTCGCGGCCGCCGGCGCCGCCACCGCCGCGCCGCCGTCCGCGACGTCCGTCCAGCTCAAGGGAGTCGGGCTGGACGACCCGCACAAGAAGGACATCGCGATGCAGCTGGTGTCCAGCGCGGAGAACTCCTCGCTGGACTGGAAGGCCCAGTACAAGTACATCGAGGACATCGGCGACGGGCGCGGCTACACCGGCGGCATCATCGGCTTCTGCTCCGGCACCGGCGACATGCTGGACCTCGTCCAGCACTACACCGACCTCAAGCCGGGCAACGTCCTCGCCAAGTACCTGCCGGCCCTGAAGAAGGTCAACGGCAGCGCCTCGCACGCCGGCCTCGGCACCCCCTTCGTCAACGACTGGGCCGCCGCCGCCAAGGACACGGTCTTCCAGCAGGCCCAGAACGACGAGCGCGACCGGGTGTACTTCAACCCCGCCGTCAACCAGGCCAAGTCCGACGGCCTGCGCGCGCTCGGCCAGTTCGCCTACTACGACGCCATCGTCATGCACGGCCCCGGCAACAGCTCGGACAGCTTCGGCGGCATCCGCGCCGCCGCCCTGAAGAAGGCCAAGACCCCCGCCCAGGGTGGCGACGAGGCCACCTACCTCAAGGCCTTCCTGGACGCCCGCAAGGTGGTCATGAAGAAGGAGCAGGCCCACTCCGACACCAGCCGGGTCGACACCGAGCAGTCGGTCTTCCTCAACGCGAAGAACTTCGACCTCAACCCGCCGCTCAAGTGGAAGGTCTACGGCGACAGTTACGCCATCAACAGCTGACGGAACGTCAAGCGGGGCCCGGGAGCGGCACATCGCTCCCGGGCCCCGCCGCCGTCCACCGGCCGGTGCTCAGGCGCTCGCGGTGTAGTCGTAGAAGCCGCGGCCGGACTTGCGGCCCAGCAGGCCCGCGTCGACCATCCGGGAGAGCAGCGGGGGAGCCGCGTACAGCGGCTCCTTGTACTCGTCGTACATCGACTCGGCGATCGAGACGATGGTGTCCAGGCCGATCAGGTCGCACAGCCGCAGCGGGCCCATCGGGTGGGCGCAGCCGGCCTCCATGCCCTTGTCGATGTCGGAGGCGGTGGCCACACCCGACTCGAACATCCGTACCGCGGACAGCAGGTAGGGCACCAGCAGCGCGTTGACCACGAAGCCGGCCCGGTCGCGGGCGCGGATCGGCTCCTTGCCGAGCTCCTGGGAGGCGAAGGCCTCGACCCGCTCGGTGGTCACCGCCGAGGTGGTCAGCGTCGGGATGACCTCGACCAGCTTCTGCACCGGCGCCGGGTTGAAGAAGTGCAGGCCGATCACCTGCTCGGGGCGGGAGGTGGCGGCGGCCAGCTTCACGATCGGGATCGACGAGGTGTTGGAGGCGAGGATCGCGTCCCGGCGCTCGACCACCTGGTCCAGGGTCTGGAAGATCTTGACCTTGATGTCCTCGCGCTCGGCGACCGCCTCGACCACCAGGTCGCGGTCGGCGAAGTCGGACAGGTCCACGGTGAAGGTCAGCCGGGCCAGCGCCTCGTCCCGCAGCTCCGGGCTCAGCTTGCCGCGCTTGACCGCCGTGTCCAGGGAGTTGGTCAGCCGGGTGCGGCCGAACTCCAGCGCCTCGCCGCTGGCCTCCGCCACCAGGACGTCCAGCCCGGCCCGGGCGAAGACCTCCGCGATGCCCGACCCCATCAGGCCGCAGCCGATCACTCCGACGCGCGCGATGTCACTCACTCAGTTGCCCTTCGGTGGTGCTGGGGGTCGCCCAGCGAACTGGTGGCCCAGCGAGCTGCTGGTCAACGGGCCGGTGTGCCGGAATGGGTGCACCGGTCACCGTCCCGACGACGTTACTACTCCGTACCGGCCAGTAGGTCACCCCCTCCCCGGCCGGGTGCCAGTGCGAGACGTCGTCCGAACGGGTGAGGCCGGGCCCGCCGCCCGTGCGCCCGGGGCCACCCCCGCCCGGCGGCCGGAAGAATGCCGCAGACGGGGGCCGGGGACGGGAAGGGAGCACACGGTGCCGACGGGATCGCTCGCAGGACAGGTCGGCCTGATCACCGGCGCGGGCCGGGGAATCGGCCGGGAGATCGCCATCGGCCTGGCCGCCGAGGGCATGGCCGTCGGCCTGGTCGGCCGCACCCACGGGACGCTGACCGACACCCTCAAGGAGTGCGCCCGGCACGGCTCCCGCGGCGTCGCCGTCACCGCCGACGTCACCCGCGCCGGCGCCGTCCGCGAGGCCGTCCGGGTCGTCGAACGCGACCTCGGCCCGATCGACCTGCTGATCAACAACGCCGGCCTGGTCGACCGCGCGGAGGTGCCGCTCTGGGAGACCGACGCGAACCAGTGGTGGCAGGTGATCGAGACCAACCTGCGCGGCCCCTACAACCTGCTGCGCTGCGTCCTGCCCGGCATGGTGTCCCGGGAGCGCGGCCGGGTGGTCAACCTCAACTCCGGCTTCGCCCTGCGCCCGGACGGCGACTACACCGCGTACGCCACCTCCAAGGGGGCGCTGCTCCAGCTCTCCGACAACATGGCGGACTCGCTGGCCCGCCACGGCATCGTCATCCTCGACATCAGCCCCGGCGCGGTCGAAACCGACATGACCGCCGCGATGCCGATGTTCAAGGACACGACGACCTGGGGCTCCATCCCGTACATGGTCGCGGTCACCGTGGACGCCGCCCGGGGCCGCTTCGACGGCCTGCACGGCCGGTTCATCCACGCCGGGCGGGACGACCTGGAGGAGCTGGTCAACCGGGCCGCGGAGATCCGCGCGGCGGACGCCCGGACGCTGCGGATGCGCCCGTACAAGGCGGACGACCCGATGGGCTGAACGGGCCCCCGGCCGGCGTGCCCCCTCGGCCGGCGTGCCCCTCGGACGGCCTGCCACGAAGAGCGGTCAGGCGCACAGCTGACTGGCGGTCACCGGCTTCAGGCCCGCCTTGGCGAGGCCGTCCAGGATGCCCGGCAGCGCGTCCACCGTGCACTGGTGGCCCATGTGCAGGGCGACCACCGAACCGCCGCGCACCGACTTCAGTACCCGGCGCTGCAACTCGGCGGCCGACGGGTCGTTGTAGTCGCGCGGGTCGACGTCGAAGGACAGCACGTGCTCGTAGCCGACCGCCTTCGCCTGCTCGCGCACCGTCCGGGTGGCGTACTGCGCGGCGGACGGGCGGAACCAGCGGCCGATCGAGCCGGTGAGCCGCTGCAGCCGTTCGGCGCACTGGGCGATCTCGTCGTGCACCTGGGCGGCCGTCATCGTCGAGAGGTCGAGGTGGTTCTGGGTGTGGTTGCCCAGCTCGTGGCCGGCGTCCAGGATCCGGCGGGCCATCTGCGGCTGCTGGTCGAGCCAGCTGCCGACCGCCATCACGGTCAGCTTGATGCCGCGCTGCTCGGCGGCCTCCAGCAGCGCGGTGGCCTGCTTCGGATCGCCGCTGCCGTGGCAGGTCAGCGCCACGAACTTGCTGGTGCGCGGCCCGTTCACCACCTCGACCGGGGTGCCGGCGGCGAGCGGCGGCAGCACCGGAGGCGTCGGAGGCGTCGGCGGGGGCGTCGGCGGCGTCGCGGCCCCGGCGGCCGGCTCCGCGCCGGTGGCCGGGTCGGTACCGGCGGTCGGGTCGGCCCCGATGGGCTGCGGCTCCGGCGGGGCGGACGGCACGGGGGAGGCCGGGCCCTCGCCGCCGTTCCAGGCCGGGTCGGTGGTGTGCTGCGGGTCGAGGGTGCCCGGGTGTACGGCGAGCACCCCGGCGTCGGCCCGGCGCGGGGTGCCGGAGGCACACGCGCTGAGGAACCCGCTGGCGGCGGTCAGGGCGGCCAGCTGGACGGCGGTGCGCAGTACGGTGCGGCGGTCGGCAGTCATCGGCAGTCAGCATAGAGACGGTGGCCACCCACGGCGATCCGAGGAGCGTCCCGGTACCGCCATTGACGTGCACACACACCACCGTCCGGGCGTTGCGTAAACCTGAACTGCCGGTGTTTCACCGGCGTGTCGTCGGATACGATCACGGCGCACCGCACGCCACGGGAGGGTGGCCGGGCCGGACGCGGGGTCACCCCCGTGGTACCGGGCGGGCCCGCCGGGCGCCGAGGCGGTGCCATGTCCGGCAGTGAGCACGGCAGAGGGGGCGGAACAGGATGCACGAGGACAGCGCGGCCGTCGGCGAGGCCACCGGCACCGACTGGGACTGGGCCAGAGCGGACGACTGGCAACCGCCGAGCGAGCTCGACACCGGCGTCCCGCACACCGCCCGGATGTACGACTACTACCTGGGCGGCAAGGACAACTTCGAGGCCGACCGCAAGGCCGCCCAGGCCGCCATAGCGGCCTACCCCGCGCTGCCGCTGCTGGCCCGCACCAACCGGCAGTTCCTCGGCGACGCGGTGGAGTTCGCCGCCGGCCGGGGCATCCGCCAGTTCGTCGACATCGGCACCGGCATCCCGGCCGTCGGCTCCACCAGCGAGGTCGCCCAGCGGGTCGCCCCGGACGCCCGGGTGGTGTACGTCGACAACGACCCGATCGTCGCCACCCACGCCCGCGCCCTGCTGGCCGGCCACCCCGCCGGACACACCTCGGTCATCGAGGCCGACCTGCGCGACCCGGCCACCATCCTCGGCCACCCGGGCCTGCTCGCCGCCGTCGACCTGTCCCGGCCGGTCGCGCTGATGCTCGTCGCCGTGCTGCACTTCATCCGCGACGAGGACGGCGCCCAGCAGATCGTCCGCACCCTGCGCGACGCGCTCGCCCCCGGCAGCGCGCTGATCCTCTCCCACGGCAGCCCCGACTTCGCCTCCCGGGAGAGCGCCGCCGAAGGCACCCGCATCTACCGCAGCGCCAGCGCCCCCCTGGTGCTGCGCCCGCGCGCCGGCGTCGAACCCTTCTTCGGCGACTTCGAGTTCGCCGGCCCCGGCCTGGTCCAACTCCCGCTCTGGCGCCCCACCCCCGGCCACGTCCCCACCACCGAACTCCCCGAAGGCTGGCAGGACGTCTCCGCCTACGCGGGCGTCGCGTTCAAGCGGTAGCCCCGGATCGCGAGGCGGTCCGGCCCCGACGCCTCCCTCCTGCGCCGGGACCGGCCTCGCACACCACGAACACTAGGCTCAGCCACTGACAGCCCGTCACCCGCTCCGGTGCGCACCCTGGTGGGCGACGGGCCGTCAGCGGCCCGCTCCGGTACGTACCGGGAGAAATTGGCACGACAGCGCGGGCGGGCCGGTGCTAGCTTCCGCGACATGGAACCCCTGAGCGAGAACGAGATCCGCGCGTCCTTCGTCAACTGCTCCAAGGGCGAGGCCCGTCGGCTCAACCTCCCTCGGGGCCTGGCGGAACTGCCCTGGGAGAACCTGGACTTCCTCGGCTGGCGGGACCAGGGCGCGCCCGACCGGGCCTACCTGGTGGCGTCGTACGACGGTGAGCCGGTCGGCGTGACGCTGCGGGTGCCGACGGTCCGCCGCAGCCTCACCAAGACCAACGTCTGCTCGCTGTGCATCACCGCGCACGCGGGCTCCGGCGTCGCGCTGCTCGCCGCCCGCCGGGCCGGGGCGGCCGGGCGGGAGGGCAACACCGTCGGCACGTACATCTGCGCCGACCTCGCCTGCTCGCTGTACGTGCGCGGGCTGAAGAAGTCCGCCCTGGTGACCAGGCCCGACGAGTCGCTGCCGCTGGAGCGGCAGATCGACCGGACGGTGGGGAACCTGGAGGCCTTCCTCGCCAAGGTGCTCGCCGACACCGCGCACTGAGCGGGACGCGCGGACACCGCGTTCCGGCGGGGTCAGTGCCCGCGCAGCTGGTCGAGGTCGCGCCGCTCCCGCTTGGTCGGGCGCCCGGCGCCCCGGTCCCGCTCGCCGGCCGTCGCGACGAGTTCGCGCGGCGGCCGCGGCGGGCTGTTGTCGACCAGGCAGTCCGCCGCCACCGTCGCGCCGACCCGCTTGCGGATGAGCTTCTGCACCACGACGACCCGCTCGTAGCCCTCCTCGCGGACCCGCACCTCGTCCCCGGCGCGCAGCGCCTGGGCCGGCTTGACCCGTTCGCCGTTCACCCGCACGTGCCCGGCCCGGCAGGCGGCGGCCGCCAGCGCCCGCGTCTTGGTGAGCCGGACCGACCAGATCCAGCTGTCCACCCGCACGCTTCCCTCGTGTTCAGCCATCCCTGGAGCCTACCCAAGCCGCCCGAACCGGCCCGAGCCCGAACCCGAGCCCTCGGCGCCCGCTACGCCGCCTCCGGCACCATCCGGGCCGCCTGCGGGGCCTCCTGGACCGCCCAGCCGTTGCCGTCCGGGTCGTTGAAGAACACGAAGGAGTTCCAGGCCTCGCCGTGCCCGTCCACCCGGCTGCCCGCCTCGAAGTGCTGGACCGGGCTGACCTCGACGCCCCGGGCCGCGAGTTCGGCGTGCGCCTTGTCGATGTTCGGTACCACCAGCTGCAGTCCCTTCACGGATCCGGGTGGCGCCCCGATGACCCCGGTGCCCACCACGATGGAGCACGTGGAACCCGGGGGAGTCAGCTGGACGACCCGGACCCCGTCGCGCAACCGGGTGTCGTGGTCGACCGTGAAGCCGACCAGCTCCTCGTAGAACAGCTTCGCGCGGTCCACGTCCGACACCGGGACCACCACGACTTCGAGCTTCCAGTCCATCGCCCTCACCCCTCTCGGCCGGGCACTTCCAGTATCCGTCGAAACGGTTCCCCGTCGGGCCGTCGGATAGCCTGAGAACACGATGAATCCCGAGATCACGCCCGCCGCGGCGACCCAGTTCAGTACGCCGTGGGGCGCCTTCGACCTCACCCGCTTCCCGGAGGACCCGCGTGAGCGGCTGCGGGCCTGGGACGCGGCCGACGAGTACCTGCTGCGCCACCTCGCGGGCGAGGCGGACAGCGCCGCCGGCACCGCGACCGACCTGGCCGGCCGCCGGATCGTCGTCCTGGGCGACCGCTGGGGCGCGTTGACCACCGCGCTGGCCGCCCACGAGCCGGTGCAGATCGTCGACTCCCACCTCGGCCGGCAGGCCACCCTGGCCAACCTGGCGCGGGCCGGCGCCACCGTCGACCCGGCCCGACTGCTGACCACCCGGGACGCCCCGCCGGAGCGGATCGACGTCCTGCTGGTGCGCGTCCCCAAGAGCCTGGCCCTGCTGGAGGACCAGCTGCACCGGCTGGCCCCCGCCGTCCACCCGGGCACGGTGGTGGTCGGCGCCGGCATGGTCGCCGAGATCCACACCTCCACGCTCCAGCTCTTCGAGCGGATCCTCGGCCCGACCCGCACCTCGCTCGCCGCCCGCAAGGCCCGGCTGGTCTTCTGCACCCCGGATCCGGCGCTGGACCCCGGCCCCAGCCCGTGGCCGCACCGCTACGCGCTGCCGCCGGACGTCGGGGCGGTCTCCGGGCGCACGGTGGTCAACCACGCCGGCACGTTCTGCGCCGAGCGCCTCGACATCGGCACCCGCTTCTTCCTCGGCCACCTGCCGACCCCGGCGCCCGGGGCCCGGGTGGTCGACCTGGGCTGCGGCAACGGCGTGGTCGGCACGGCCGCCGCGCTGGCCGGGCCGGGTGCGGAGCTGGTGTTCGTCGACGAGTCCCATCAGGCGGTGGCGTCGGCGGAGGAGACCTTCCGCGCCAATCTGGGCCCGGACGCCCGGGCGGAGTTCCTGACCGCCGACGCGCTGGCGCCGGAGGTGGCGCCCCCGGGCTCGGTGGACCTCGTCCTGAACAATCCGCCGTTCCACTCGCACCAGGCCACCACGGACGCCACCGCCTGGCGGATGTTCACCGGTTCCCGGCGGGCGCTGCGGCCGGGTGGGGAACTGTGGGTGGTCGGCAACCGCCATCTCGGCTACCACGTCAAGCTGCGGCGTCTCTTCGGGAACTGCCAGCTGGTGGCGGGCAACCCCAAGTTCGTGGTGCTGCGCGCGGTCAAGCGGTAGTCCGGCGTCCGCTCGGTCGGTGGCTGTTCGGTCGCGGGCCGGTGGCGGCCCGGCCGGGCGGACGCAGGGCGGTTTTCGGGCGTTCTTCGGGGTCCTGACCGCAGCTTCTTGCATGAATGTTCCGTACTGCGTATATTCATGCCACAACAAAGGAGGAACGCCATGGCATTGCGAGTCGCCGTCGCCGGCGCGAGCGGATACGCGGGCGGCGAGGTGCTGCGTCTGCTGCTCGGCCACCCGGAGGTGGAGATCGGGGCGCTGACCGGCGGCTCGAACGCGGGCACCCGGCTGGGCGCGCTCCAGCCGCACCTGATCCCGCTCGCCGACCGCGTCCTCGAACCCACCACCCCCGAGGTGCTGGCCGGCCATGACGTGGTCTTCCTGGCGCTGCCGCACGGCCAGTCCGCCACCGTCGCCGAGGCGCTCGGCGACGAGGTCCTGGTGGTCGACTGCGGCGCCGACTTCCGGCTGCGCGCCGCCACCGACTGGGAGCAGTTCTACGGCTCCGCGCACGCCGGCACCTGGCCCTACGGCCTGCCCGAACTCCCCGGCCACCGGGCCGCATTGAAGAGCAGCAACCGGATCGCCGTGCCCGGCTGCTACCCGACGGCCGTGTCCCTGGCGCTGTTCCCGGCGTACGCGGCCGGACTCGCCGAGCCGGAGGCCGTCGTGGTCGCCGCCTCCGGCACCTCCGGTGCGGGCAAGGCCGCCAAGACCCACCTGCTGGGCAGCGAGGTCATGGGCAACGTCAGCCCGTACGGCGTCGGCGGCGTGCACCGGCACACCCCGGAGATGGTGCAGAACCTCACCCCGGTCGCGGGCGAGCCCGTCACCGTCTCCTTCACGCCGACCCTCGTCCCGATGCCGCGCGGCATCCTCGCCACCTGCTCCGCCAAGGCGCGGCCCGGCGTGACCGCCGAGAGCCTGCGCGCCGCCTACGCCGGGGCGTTCGCGGACGAGCCGTTCGTCCACCTGCTGCCCGAGGGGCAGTGGCCGCAGACCAGCAGCGTCTACGGCGCCAACACCGCCCTCGTCCAGGTCGCGCTGGACGCCACCGCCGGGCGGATCATCGCGATCAGCGCGATCGACAACCTCGTGAAGGGCACCGCGGGCGGCGCGGTGCAGAGCATGAACATCGCCCTGGGCCTGCCCGAGGAGCTGGGCCTTCCCGTGAACGGAGTCGCACCGTGAGCAACAGTACGAACGTGGGCGTGACGGCCGCCAAGGGCTTCCGGGCCGCCGGTGTGACCGCCGGCATCAAGGCCTCCGGCACCCCCGACCTCGCCCTGGTGGTCAACGACGGCCCCGCGCTCGCCGCCGCCGGCGTCTTCACCGCCAACCGCGTCAAGGCCGCGCCGGTCGTCTGGTCCGAGCAGGTCCTCAAGGGCGGCCAGGTGTCCGCCGTGGTCCTCAACTCCGGCGGCGCCAACGCCTGCACCGGCCCGCTCGGCTTCCAGGACACCCACGCCACCGCGGAGAAGGTCGCCGGGGAGCTGGAGCTCAACGCCGGCGAGGTCGCCGTCGCCTCCACCGGCCTGATCGGCGAGCGCCTCCCGATGGACGTCCTGCTGCCCGGCGTCGCGCTGGCCGCCCGGGAGCTGAGCGCGACCGGCGGCGAGGCCGCCGCGATCGCCATCAAGACCACCGACACCGTGCACAAGACCGCCCAGGTCACCAGCCCGGCGGGCTGGACGGTCGGCGGCATGGCCAAGGGCGCGGGCATGCTCGCCCCGAGCCTGGCCACCATGCTGGTCGTGATCACCACCGACGCCGACCTGGATGCCGCCGCCCTGGACACCGCGCTGCGCGGCGCCACCCGCACCACCTTCGACCGGATCGACTCCGACGGCTGCATGTCCACCAACGACACCGTGCTGCTGCTGGCCTCGGCCGCCTCCGGCGTCGTCCCGGACGAGGCCGAGTTCGCCGAGGCGGTCCGCACCGTCAGCGCCGAGCTGGCCCGCCGGCTGATCGCCGACGCCGAGGGCGCCAGCAAGGACATCCGGATCGACGTCACCGGCGCCGCCACCGAGCAGGAGGCCGTCGACGTCGCCCGGACGATCAGCCGCAACAACCTGCTCAAGTGCGCCATCCACGGCGAGGACCCCAACTGGGGCCGGGTGCTGGCCGCGATCGGCACCACCGACGCCGCCTTCGACCCGGACCGGCTGGACGTGGCCATCAACGGCGTCTGGGTCTGCAAGGACGGCAGCGTCGGCGAGGACCGCACCCTGGTGGACATGGCCGGCCGCGAGGTCGTCATCACCGCGAACCTCAACGCCGGTACGGAGAGTGCCTCGTTGTGGACCAACGACCTCACCGCCGACTACGTCCACGAGAACAGCGCCTACTCGACCTGATGCCCGACAGGTGACGCGCGCCACCTGATGCGCGCCACCTGATCCGCGACACCCGATGCGCGACACCCGTTCGGACGAGGGACACCCGTGAAGATCGCACCCAAGGGCGAACAGGCCCGCAACAACACCGCGTTGCCCAAGGCGATGACGCTGATCGAGGCGCTGCCGTGGCTGGAGCGCTTCCACGGCAAGACCGTCGTGATCAAGTTCGGCGGCAACGCCATGGTGGACGAGAGCCTCAAGTCGGCCTTCGCCCAGGACGTCGTCTTCCTCCGCTACGCCGGCCTGCACACCGTCGTGGTGCACGGCGGCGGCCCGCAGATCAGCGCCCAGCTGGACCGCCTCGGCCTGGAGTCCAGCTTCACCAACGGCCTGCGGGTCACCACCCCCGAGACCATGGACGTGGTCCGGATGGTGCTGGCCGGCCAGGTGCAGCGCGAACTCGTCGGCCTGCTCAACGAGCACGGCCCGTTCGCGGTCGGCATGACCGGCGAGGACGCGCACACCATGACGGCGGTCAAGCGGTACGCGGTGGTGGACGGCGAGCAGGTCGACATCGGCCTGGTCGGCGACATCGTCAACATCGAGGCCGGCGCGGTGAAGGCGCTGATCGCCGACGGCCGGATCCCGGTCATCTCCTCGATCGCGCGCGGCGCCGACGGCCACGTCTACAACATCAACGCCGACACCGCCGCGGCCGCCCTCGCGGTCTCGCTGGGCGCCGAGATGCTGGTGGTCCTGACCGACGTCGAGGGCCTCTACGCGGACTGGCCGAACTCCGACGACGTGATCAGCCAACTCGCCGCGAGCGAGCTGGAGGAGCTGCTGCCGAGCCTGGCCAGCGGCATGCTCCCCAAGATGGAGGGCTGCCTGCGCGCCGTCCGCTCCGGGGTGGGCACCGCCCGCGTCCTGGACGGCCGGGTGCAGCACAGCCTGCTGCTGGAGATCTTCACCGACGAGGGCATCGGCACGATGGTCGTGCCGGACGACGAACAGACCGTGACCGGGGGACTGGCATGACCGCGAACGAGCAACTGACCGGCCGGTGGCAGCACACCTTCACCGACAACTACGGCACCCCGCGGATCGCGCTGGTGCGCGGTGCGGGCGCCAAGCTCTGGGACGCCGACGGCAAGGAGTACACCGACCTGCTCGGCGGCATCGCCGTCAACGCGCTCGGCACCGCCCACCCGGCGGTCGTCGAGGCGGTCAGCCGGCAGATCGCCACCCTGGGCCACGTCTCCAACCTCTTCATGGCCGAGCCGACCATCGCCCTCGCCGAGCGGCTGCTGCGGCTGGACGGCCGGGAGGGCGGCCGGGTGTTCTTCTGCAACTCCGGCGCCGAGGCCAACGAGGCCGCGTTCAAGATCAGCCGCCGGACCGGCCGCACCCACCTGGTCGCCCTCCAGGGCGCCTTCCACGGCCGGACGATGGGCGCCCTCGCGCTCACCGGCCAGCCGGCCAAGCAGGAGCCGTTCCGCCCGCTGCCCGGCGACGTCACGCACGTCCCGTTCGGCGACGTCGAGGCGCTGCGCGCGGCCGTCACCACCGAGACCGCGGCGGTCTTCCTGGAACCGGTCCAGGGCGAGAACGGCGCCATCCCGCTGCCCGAGGGCTACCTGAGGGCGGCCCGCGAGATCACCCGGGCCACGGGTACCCTGCTGGTCCTGGACGAGATCCAGACCGGCGTCGGCCGCACCGGGTACTGGTACGCCCACCAGGCCGTCGAGGGCGTCGAGCCGGACGTCGTCACCCTCGCCAAGGCGCTCGGCGGCGGGCTGCCGATGGGCGCGGTGCTGGCCTTCGGCGAGGCCGCCGAACTGCTCACCCCGGGCCAGCACGGCACCACCTTCGGCGGCAACCCGGTGGCCGCGGCGGCCGGGCTCGCGGTGCTGGACACCATCGAGTCCGAGGGCCTGCTGGAGCACGTCCGCAAGCTGGGCGAGCGGCTGCGCCAGGGCGTCGAGGCGATCGGCGACCCGCTGGTCTCGCACGTGCGCGGCGCCGGACTGCTGCTCGGCATCGTGCTCACCGAGCCGGTGTCGGCACGGGTGCAGGCCGCCGCGCAGGAGGCGGGCTTCCTGGTCAACGCGGCCGTCCCGGACGCCGTCCGGCTGGCCCCGCCGCTGGTGCTGACCGAGCAGGAGGCGGACGCGTTCCTCGCCGCTCTGCCGGGCGTCCTGCGGGCGGTGCGCGAGAGCGCCCCGGTCGATGCGAGCTGACCGTTGTCCGGGAGAATAACCACATGACCGTTTCCCACTCCGGCCCGTCCGCCGCAGGCCCGTCGCCGCAGGTGCCGCAGACCCGCACCGCGCGGCACCGGCGGATCGTGGACCTGCTCACCCGCCAGCCCGTGCGCTCGCAGAGCCAGCTCGCCAAGCTGCTCGCCGACGACGGACTCGTGGTCACCCAGGCGACGCTCTCCCGGGACCTGGACGAGCTGGGCGCGGTCAAGATCCGCAACCGGGACGGCGCGCTGATCTACGCCGTCCCGGCGGAGGGCGGCGACCGCACGCCGCGCGCGCCGATGGGGGAGTCGGCCAGCGAGGGCCGGATGGCCCGGCTGGCCGGCGAGCTGATGGTCTCCGCGACGGCCTCCGGCAACCTGGTGGTGCTGCGCACCCCTCCGGGGGCCGCGCAGTTCCTCGCCTCGGCGATCGACCAGGCGGAGGTGTTCGAGATCATCGGCACCATCGCCGGCGACGACACCGTCCTGCTGATCAGTCGGGACCCGGCGGGCGGCCAGGCGCTCGCCGACCACCTCATGCAACTCGCCCAGGCGAAGGCCCAGTAGCGCGCGACGACGCGAGACCCCGACGCGCAACGACGCGCAACGACACGAAACCCCGACCGGTGGAGACTTCCCCGGCCGGGGTTTTGTGTTTCATACGGACTAGTGCATACTTATGCCTGTCGCCGTAAACCTGTACGGAAACCCTGTACGTAGAGCTGTAAGGAGAAAGCCGTGGCCGAGCGCGTCGTACTCGCCTACTCGGGCGGACTGGACACCTCCGTCTGCATCGGCTGGATCGCCGAGGAGACGGGCGCCGAGGTCATCGCCGTCGCCGTCGACGTCGGCCAGGGCGGCGAGGACCTGGAGGCGATCCGCCAGCGCGCGCTGGACTGCGGCGCCGTCGAGGCCGAGGTCGCGGACGCCCGCGACGAGTTCGCCGACGAGTACTGCCTCCCGGCGATCAAGGCCAACGCGCTCTACCAGGGCCAGTACCCGCTGGTCTCCGCGCTGTCCCGGCCGGTCATCGTCAAGCACCTGGCCGCCGCCGCCCGCAAGCACGGCGCCACCACCGTCGCGCACGGCTGCACCGGCAAGGGCAACGACCAGGTCCGGTTCGAGGTCGGCATCAACTCGCTGGCCCCCGGCCTGAAGTGCATCGCCCCGGTGCGCGACTACGCGATGACCCGGGACAAGGCGATCGCCTTCGCCGAGGCCAAGGGCCTGCCGATCGCCACCACCAAGAAGTCCCCGTACTCGATCGACCAGAACGTCTTCGGCCGGGCCGTCGAGACCGGCTTCCTGGAGGACATCTGGAACGCCCCGATCGAGGACGTCTACGACTACACCCAGGACCCGGCCGCCCCGCGCGAGGCCGACGAGGTGGTCATCACCTTCGACGCCGGCGTCCCGGTGGCCGTCGACGGCCGCAAGGTCACCGTCCTCCAGGCCATCGAGGAGCTCAACAAGCGGGCCGGCGCCCAGGGCGTCGGCCGGCTGGACATGGTCGAGGACCGGCTGGTCGGCATCAAGTCCCGGGAGATCTACGAGGCCCCCGGCGCGATCGCCCTGATCACCGCGCACCAGGCCCTGGAGAACGTCACCGTCGAGCGCGAACTCGCCCGCTACAAGCGGCAGGTGGAGCAGCGCTGGGCCGAACTCGTCTACGACGGCCTCTGGTTCTCCCCGCTCAAGCGCGCGCTGGACGGCTTCGTGAACGAGGCCAACCAGCACGTCTCCGGCGAGATCCGGATGGTCCTGCACGGCGGCCGGGCCGTGGTCAACGGCCGCAGGTCCGACCAGTCGCTGTACGACTTCAACCTCGCCACCTACGACACCGGCGACACCTTCGACCAGTCGATGTCCAAGGGCTTCATCGAGATCTTCGGGATGTCCTCGAAGCTCGCCGCCCGCCGCGACCTCGCCTGATCCCCTCCCGTCCCCACCCCCCTTCCCCGTCAGGAGCCCACGCGATGTCCGCCGACCAGCACGCAGACCAGACCGCCGACGTCCGCCTCTGGGGCGCGCGCTTCGCCGACGGCCCGTCCGAGGCGCTGGCCAGGCTCTCCGCCTCGGTCCACTTCGACTGGCGCCTCGCGCCGTACGACATCGCCGGCTCCAAGGCCCACGCCCGGGTCCTGCACAAGGCCGGCCTGCTCTCCGAGGACGAGCTCGCCGCGATGCTGGCCGGCCTCGGCCAGCTGCTCGCCGACGTCCAGGCGGGCACCTTCACCGGGACCGTCGCCGACGAGGACGTGCACACCGCCCTGGAGCGTGGCCTGCTGGAGCGCCTCGGCGCCGACCTCGGCGGGAAGCTGCGGGCCGGGCGCTCGCGCAACGACCAGATCGCCACCCTGTTCCGGATGTACCTGCGGGACCACGCCAGGACCATCGGCGCCCTGGTGCTCGACCTCCAGCACGCCCTGGTCGGCCTCGCCGAGGCGCACCCGGACACCGCGATGCCGGGCCGCACCCACCTCCAGCACGCCCAGCCCGTCCTCTTCGCCCACCACGTCCTCGCGCACGTGCAGGCCCTCGGCCGGGACGCCGAGCGGCTGCGCCAGTGGGACGCCCGCACCGCCGTCTCCCCGTACGGCTCCGGGGCGCTGGCCGGCTCCTCGCTCGGCCTCGACCCGCAGACCGTCGCCGCCGACCTCGGCTTCGAGGGCGGCTCGGTCGGCAACTCCATCGACGGCACGGCCTCGCGCGACTTCGTCGCCGAGTTCGCGTTCGTGACCGCGATGATCGGCATCAACCTCTCCCGGATCGCGGAGGAGGTGATCATCTGGAACACCAAGGAGTTCGGCTTCATCACGCTGCACGACGCCTTCTCCACCGGTTCCTCGATCATGCCGCAGAAGAAGAACCCGGACATCGCCGAGCTCGCCCGGGGCAAGTCCGGCCGGCTGATCGGCAACCTGACCGGCCTGCTGGCCACGCTCAAGGCCCTGCCGCTCGCCTACAACCGGGACCTCCAGGAGGACAAGGAGCCGGTGTTCGACTCCTGCGACACGCTGGAGGTGCTGCTGCCCGCGTTCACCGGGATGATGGCCACCCTCACCGTGCACCGGGAGCGGCTGGAGGAGCTGGCCCCGGCCGGCTTCTCGCTCGCCACCGACATCGCCGAGTGGCTGGTCAAGCAGGGCGTGCCGTTCCGGGTCGCGCACGAGGTGGCCGGCGCCTGCGTCAAGGTCTGCGAGGCCGAGGGCATCGAGCTGTCCGACCTGACGGACGAGCAGTTCGCGGCGATCTCGGTGCACCTGACGCCCGAGGTCCGGTCGGTGCTCAGCGTGCACGGCGCCATCGCCTCCCGCAACGGGCGCGGCGGCACCGCGCCGTCGGCGGTGGCGGTCCAGCTCGCCGAGGTGAAGGCGGACCTGGCGCGGCAGCAGGAGTGGATCCAGGGCTGACCACCGGTCTGCGGGGGAGGGGCGTGACGGTCCGACCGTCGCGCCCCTCCGGCGTCCGCACCCCCGGTCGGGCGTAACCCGGCCCGCCTCGGCCCGTCATGCACGGTGTGTGCACAACCCTTCCGCCCGTCCCCTCCGCCGAGGACGTCTTCCTCGCCGAACGCCGCCGCCGCGTGGTCCGCGAGACCGTGGCCGGCCTGCCGGGCCGCTGCCCCGAGCTGGTCGCCGCCCTCGCCGAGGATCCGCCGCCGACCTACCGGGAGCTCTCCGAACGCCTCGGCATGCCGCGCGGCTCGATCGGGCCCACCCGCTCCCGCTGCCTCGCCTGCCTGCGGATCCTCCTCCACGCCGAGCGGTACCCGTGAGGGGTACCCGCGAGCGGCCGGTGACGCTCCGCACGCAGATCACCCCGGAGGCGGCTCCGCCCGAGTGACGTTCCGCCCGCCCGCCCGCCGCCGTCGGCCGCGGCCGTCGGCCGCCGCCCCCCGCGTGACCCTCGCCACGTCGAGCCGTCGCCGCCCCCGGCCGCGCCCCGCGCGCGGCGCCCGCCACCGGCCCCACCGCCCGCCCCGCCCCCGCGTGACCCTCGCCACGTCGAACGCCCCGAAGGTTGAGAGCAGCTGACACACGGGTAGAGCGCTGGCGAACGTAGCTCTTGACGGTGCCGCGATCACTCGGATACTGAGCGTGAGCGCGTCGCCGTCGACCCGGTCACTTCCGGGCCGCGCGGCTGGTACGTTCGTGCGCCACCCCCGGTCAGGGCAGATCCCCGACCGGGACATCTCCGGCAGGGCATCCGGTGCGTCACCCTCACGTTTGCGCGCCGGGCACGACGATGGGGAGGCCCCAGCACATGGGCATGAGCGTGATCATCTCGGCGGCGGACGCCGAGGACGCGGAGCAGATCCTCAAGCTCCAGTACCTCGGCTACCAGCCCGAGGCGGAGCTGTACGGCGACTGGGCGATCGAGCCCCTGACGCAGAGCCTGGAGAGCCTGCGCGCCGAACTGTCCGGGCAGTACGTCCTGGTCGCCCGGCTGGGCGACGAGGTGGTCGGCACCATCCGAGGTCACGTCGACGCCGAGGGCGTCGGCCGGATAGGGCGCCTGGTCGTCCACCCGAGGATGCAGCGGCACGGCCTGGGCGGCCGGCTGCTGGACGCGCTGGAGCGCCGCCTCGCCGAGGACGGCCGTCCGGTGACCTCCTACCGCCTGTTCACCGGCCACCGCAGCCTCGGCAACCTGCGGCTGTACACCCGCCTGGGCTACCGGCAGTCCGCGGTCGAGCAGGTCACCGACCGGCTCAGCCTGGTACACCTGGAGAAGCCCGCCGTGGTGTCGCTCGCCGCGACCGCCTGAGCCCTCCGCCCGTTCCGGCCCGCACGGCGCCGCCACCATCCGGACACTCCGGTGGCGGCGCCGAGCCGCATCGTCGCTGGTGGCGGCGTCGGGTGTCCGCATTGCGGACATCACATCCAAGTAATTGGGTCCAAATCGACCCATCTGATTTACTGGCTCACATGACTGCGACGACGAAATGGACCCCCACCGGCACCCTGCCGGCAGGTGAGCGCGCCATGTGCCGTCGAATGTGTCACCGCTGAGGGCCACCGCCCCCGGCACCCGGTTGAGGGTGCCCCCACCTCGCGCCCCGAAGCGAGACCCGGCGTCGTTCCCGTCCGTGCGAGCGCGCCCAGCCTGCCACACCCCTTCTCCCGCCTGCCCGCCCATGGGCGGGTGGTCGTCCACGACGACTCGTGCCCGTGACTCGTGCCCGATGACTCGTAAGGGCCACGCCGTCGCGCGGCCCGGCCGCTCAGCGGCCACGATCAAGAGGTGGCAGGTCCGGATCCCCCTGGCGAAGCGCCGTGCACGTCGCCGACCGCACCCCGGTCGGGCGGCCGCCCGCCGCCCGCCCCCGACCCACGGAAGCAGCTGTGATCACCACCACGGACCTCACGAAGGTCTACCGCTCCCGAGGCCGCGAGGTGAGCGCCCTCGCCGGCGTCGACCTGCACGTCCGCCCTGGCGAGGTCTACGGAGTCGTCGGCACCAGCGGCGCCGGCAAGTCCACGCTCATCCGCTGCGTGAACATGCTGGAGCGTCCGACCTCCGGCACCGTCACGGTGGACGGGGTCGAGCTGACCGCGCTGTCCGGCGGCGAGAACCGGGCCGGCCGGGAGCTGCGGGAGGCGCGGCGCCGGATCGGCATGGTCTTCCAGCACTTCAACCTGCTCTCCTCGCGGACCGTCCAGCAGAACGTCGAGCTCCCGCTGGAGATCATCGGGCTGGACCGCACCCAGCGCCGCCGCAAGGCCGCCGAACTGCTCGACCTGGTCGGCCTCGGCGACAAGGCCCGCAGCTACCCCAACCAGCTCTCCGGCGGCCAGAAGCAGCGCGTCGGCATCGCCCGGGCCCTGGCCGGCGACCCCAAGGTGCTGCTCTCCGACGAGGCCACCTCGGCGCTCGACCCGGAGACCACCCGTTCGATCCTCAAGCTGCTGCGCGACCTCAACCAGCAGCTCGGCCTCACCGTCCTGCTGATCACCCACGAGATGGACGTCATCAAGTCCGTCTGCGACTCCGCGGCCCTGATGCGCGGCGGCCGGGTGGTCGAGTCCGGCAGGCTGACCGACCTGCTGGCCGAGCCCGGCTCCGAGCTGGCCCGCGAGCTGTTCCCGCTCAGCGAGTTCGGCACCGGCCACCCCGGCTCGACCGTGCTGGAGATCACCTTCCAGGGCGACTCCTCGGCCCAGCCCTTCGTCTCCCAGCTGGCCCGCACCTACCAGATCGACATCAACATCCTCGGCGCCGCGGTGGAGACCATCGCCGGCCGGATGGTCGGCCGGATGCGGGTCGAGCTCTCCGGCGGCCACCAGGACAACGTGGTGCCGATCGGCTACCTGCGCGAGCAGGGCCTACAGGTGGACGTACTGGGCACGGCGGACGGAGCGGTGGCATGACCTGGGACCAGATGTGGGCCCTGATGGGGCCCGCCACGCAGGAGACCTTCCAGATGGTCGGCGTCTCCACGGCCGTCACCGTGCTGCTCGGCCTGCCGCTGGGCATCCTGCTGGTGCTGACCGACAAGGGCGGGCTGCTGGCCAACCGGGCCGTCAACAAGTCGATCGCCTTCGTGGTGAACATCGCCCGCTCGGTGCCGTTCATCATCCTGATGATCGCGCTGATCTCCTTCACCCGCTGGCTGGTCGGCACCTCCATCGGCTGGCAGGCGGCGACCGTGCCGCTCACCATCGGTGCCATCCCGTTCTTCGCCCGCCTGGTCGAGACCTCCGTCCGCGAGGTCGACCGCGGCCTGGTCGAGGCCGTCCAGGCGATGGGCGGCAGCACCTGGACGATCGTCCGCAAGACGCTGCTCCCGGAGGCGCTGCCCGGCATCGCCGCCTCGGTGACCACCACGATCATCACGCTGATCAGCTACTCCGCGATGGCCGGCACGGTCGGCGGCGGCGGCCTCGGCACGCTCGCCGTCAACTACGGCTACCAGCGCTTCGAGACGGCCTTCATGTGGGTCATCGTGGCCGAGCTGGTGATCCTCGTCACCGCCGTCCAGCTGATCGGCGACTTCGCCGTCCGGCGCCTCGCCAACCGCGGCGGCACCGGCGGCCGGACCCGCCTGCTGGGCCGCACCCCGGCCGGACCGGCCGCCCCCGACGAGGACCTCGTCGCCCCCTAGACCTCCCGGGTCCGACACCGGACCACGGCTCCCCGTATCACGCAGAAAGGCACTTTTCGTGCGCAACGCCCTGAAGTTCACCAGCATCCTCGCCACCGCCGGCATCGCCCTCTCGCTGGCCGCGTGCGGCAGCTCCGGGTCCTCCTCCTCGGACCCGAACGCGCCGCTCAAGGTCATCGCCAGCCCCACCCCGCACGGGCAGATCCTCAAGTTCGTCAAGGACAACCTCGCGGCCAAGGCGGGCCTCAAGCTCGACATCAAGGAGGTCACCGACTACGTGACCCCCAACACGGCGGTGCAGGACGGTTCGGCCGACGCCAACTACTTCCAGCACGTCCCGTACCTGGAGGACTTCAACAAGAAGCACGGCACCGACATCGTCTCGGTCGAGCCCGTGCACCTGGAGCCGCTCGGCGTCTACTCCAAGAAGGTCAAGTCGATCGCCGACCTGCCGGACGGCGCCACCGTCGGCCTGCCCAACGACGCCACCAACGAGGGCCGCGCGCTCAAGCTGCTCGCCGACAACAAGCTCATCACGCTGAAGGACGGCGTCACCACCGCCGCCACCCCGGCCGACGTGACGGGCAACCCGAAGAACCTCAAGTGGAAGGAGCTGGAGGCCGCCCAGCTGCCCCGCTCCATCGCCGACCTCGACGCCGCCGTCATCAACGGCAACTACGCGCTCGACTCCGGCCTGAAGCCCGCCACCGACGCGCTGGTGCTGGAGAAGGCCGAGGGCAACCCGTACGCCAACATCCTCGCCGTGAAGAAGGGCAAGGAGAACGACCCGCGCGTGAAGAAGCTGGCCGAGCTGCTGCACTCCGACGAGGTCAAGAAGTACATCGACGACACCTTCCAGGGCTCGGTCATCCCGGCCTTCTGAGCCGCGGTCCGATCCATGCCCTGACCCCGACCGGGCCCCCGCCGCACCTCGGCGGGGGCCCGGTCGGGCAGGATGCACCCGGGGAGCCCTGGTCGGCGGCGTTCTGACGTACCGTCGTGCGGGCGGCGCACCGCGTGACACCCGGGGCACGGCGGGGGCGTACGGTGTTGTGTTCACGACCCGGCGAGGAGAGACGGCATGGCAGCGAGCTTCCCCGAGACCGCCATCAGCACCGAACGGCTTCTGCTGCGGCCCCTTGCGGAGGACGACGCGCCCGGCCTGGCCACGATGATGGCGGACGAACTCGTCCTGGCCTGGACCGATCTGCCGCACCCCTTCACCGAGGCGTACGCGACCGAACTCGCCCGCACCCTCGCCCCCGCCCACCGGGCCGCCGGTCGCGGCATCGTCTTCGCCGTCACCGAGCACCTCACCCAGCGCCTGGTCGGCCTGGTCGAACTGCGCAACACCGACTGGCGCCTGCGCAGCACCGAGATCTCCTACGTCACCGCCTCCTGGGCCCGCGGCGAGGGCTACGCGCCCGAGGCCGTCCTCGGCGTCAGCCAGTGGCTGTTCGAGGACCGCGACTTCCTGCGCCTGGAGCTGCGCACCGCCGCCGGGAACACCGCCGCCCAGCAGGTCGCCCAGAAGATCGGCGGCATCAGCGAGGGCGTGCTGCGCAGCGCCTGGATAGTCCGGGGTGAGTCCAGTGAGGCCGTCGTGGAGAGCCGCAGCGACCTCATCCTGTGGAGCCTGCTCCCGGAGGACCTGGACGCGCCCGAGCCCGAGCCGCAGCGGACCGGCTGGCACGGCGACCACCGTTACGTGCTGCGCGACTGAGCCGCCCCGATCACGCGTGCCGCCCGTGCCGCCCGTGCTGCCCGAGCCGTTCGTGCCGCTGATCCGCCACCGGCTCGTCACGGACATGTGTACGAGATGTCGGCGCCGAGGGGATCACACCCGGTAGCCTCTGCTCCGGCGCCGCACACCGGCGCGGTTTGTCGGCGCACCGAGCCGCACACTGGGTGACACCACAGGGACACCCCGGGTCGCAGGCCGGTCCGCGCACCGAGTCGAGGGAGAACGGCCGCAGATGGCTGACCGGATCACGGTCATCGGGTGGGACGGCACGCCGCTGACCGAGGCCGCCGGCGCGGCCCTCGCCGCAGCGACCCTGGTGGCCGGCGCCCCCTACCAACTGAACGCCCTCCCGGTGCCGGACGCCGCCGAGCGGATCACCCTCGGCAACGTCCGGCAGGCCGCCCGGCGGATCGCCGAGCACCGCGGCGCCGCCGTCGTGGTCGCCGAGGGCGACCCGGGCTTCTTCGGCGTCGTGCGCGCGCTGCGCCGCCCCGAGTACGGCCTCGAACTGGAGGTCCTGCCCGCGGTCTCCTCGGTCGCCGCCGCTTTCGCCCGGGCCGGCATGCCCTGGGAGGACGCCCAGGTGGTCAGCGCCCACGGCGGACGGCTGCGCCGCGCGGCCAACATCTGCCGGGCCCACCCCAAGGTCGCGGTGCTGACCGCGCCCGGCGCCGGTCCGAGCGAACTGGCCCTCATGCTGCGCGGGGTGCACCGGACCTTCGTGGTCTGCGAGGCCCTCGGCACCCCGGACGAGGACGTCACCGTCCTCACCTCCGACCGGATCGCCGACCACGTGTGGCGCGACCCCAACGTGGTGCTGGTGATCGGCGGTCACGGCGGTCCCCAGGCCGGCGGGGTCGACACGGAGGCCGGCTGGCTGGCCGGGCGCCCGGTCGGCTTCCCCGGCGCGGATCGCGGCTGGGCGCTCCCCGGTGACGCCTACGCGGGCGCCGGGCGCGCGGGGGACGAGCCCGGCGCATCGGAGGTGCTCCCCGCGCACGTGCGCGCCCTGGTGCTGGCCCGTCTGGGTGCTCGTCCGGGGGACCTGGTCTGGTCGGTCGGCGCGGGCAGCGGCGCCCTCGCGGTGGAGGCGGCCCGCTTCGGCGCCGCCGTGGTCGCGGTCGAGGCGTCCCGCTCGGCCTGCGCCCGGCTGGCGGTGAACGCGCGCCGGTACGGCGTCGAGGTGGAGACCGTGCACGGGCAGGGCCCCGAGGTGCTGGGCGGCCTGCCCGAGCCGGACGTGGCGGTGGTGGAGTCCGTCGGCCTCGACGTGGTGCGCGCGGTGCTGGCCCGCCGTCCGGAGCGGTTCGTCGCGGTGCCCCGGACCCTCGCCGAGGGGGAGCAGATCCACCGGGCGATCGCCGAGGCCGGCTACCGGGCGGACGGTGCGCTGCTGCAGTCCACTCCGCTGTCGGTCGCCGGTGGCGCCGGTGGCGGGCTGGCTCTGGGGGCGGGCGGTACCGGCGTGCTGCTGCTCTGGGGTGAGCAGATCGCGTGAAGGACTGGGGTGCGTCCTGTGGATTCGGTCCGATCCGCCGGGCGCGTTCCGCTCCCGCGCTGTGCTGCTGAGGGGTCGTGGTGGGGCCGGGCGGTGATCCAGGTCGCATCCGGACACCGATTCGAGAGGTGACCGTGCTGGGCCGGTAGTGTGGCGTCCTGGGCGGCTGCGGCGGTCGGCGACCCACCCGATTCAGTCGGTTTGTCGCCTTTTTGACGTGGTGCAACCCGGTTTTGCTCGGAGTGTGGGCAATTCGACGGGCCGCGTGCCGGACCTGGAGAATGCCGTAGGGTCCGGTGCGGTCGTGCCGGTTCCTCCGGGTTGTCGTTGTTTCAGATGGTGCGCCGCCCGGTGTGGGCGGCGCGCAGGCCGGGGTGCCGCAGTGCGCCGGAAGGACTTGGGCCGCAGCGCCTCGGCGCGGCGGCCGCGTGTGGTTGAGGGACGGGCCGGTGCAGGCCCGGCCCGTGCGGATGGGCGCTGCGGTCGGTGATCGTGTCGCCAAGGGCGCGGCAGCGGCCTGGAAGGAGCGTTTGACAATGACCGATGGCGGCCACGTCCCGGGCGAGGGAATGCCGGAGCACCTGAACGCCGGGCCGGACCAGCTCGGCGGACCGGAGGGCGTCGCGGGCGTTGCACCCCTGCAGGGCGTCGCGACGGACGGCGGCATGATCCCGAACCCGACGGCGCCGGGCCACGGCCTGGCCGGTGGTGCGGTGCCCCACGGCGCGGGAGTCATCCCGCCGCAGGGCCAGCCGCTCGGCGCGTCCGGCTTCGCCGTACCGGCCCCCGGCCTGTCGGCTCCCGGCGCACCGGCTCCCGGTGTGCCCGGTGAGGGCTGGGGCGTCGACCCGGGCGCCCCGCGTCCGGCCTTCCACTTCCTCGACCAGGACGACGAGGACGACGTCCTGCTGATGCCCGGTCCGCAGGGCTCCTGGGGCGAGCCGCTGGCGCCCCTCCCGACCGAGCAGACGCCGCTCGCCCCGCAGCAGGACGGCACGCCGGTCGAGCCTTCGTGGCCGCCGCTGGAGCCGCCGGTGCTCGGCGCCGAGCAGGCGCAGCAGCCGTTCCACGCTGCCCCGGCGCACCCGCAGGCCACGGAGGCGATGACGGCTTCTCAGCCGCCGCGCCGCCCGCTGCACGCCGGTCCGCCGATCCCGGACCCGTCGCTGATGACCGGCCAGGTCCCGGTGCGCTCGCTCGCCGACCGCGGCCCGTCGCAGGGCGGCACTCCCGCGCACGGCATCCCGGTGGTCGGCCGGCTGCCGATGGCCGAGGCCGTCGCCCCGGCGCCGGCCGCCGCGCCGCAGGCCGTTCCGGCGGCGCCCGCGCCCTCGGCGGCGCCGGCGGTTCCCGTGACGGAGGCCCAGGAGTTCCAGGAGTTCCAGCAGGTGCCGCTGGCCTCGCACCCGGTCGAGGCCCAGCTGACCGTCGAGACGGTCGGGGCGATCGAGGTGATCGAGGTCGTCGAGCTGCCGGAGGCCGTCGTCGCCGAGGCCGCGGTGGACGCGGCGCAGGCCGCCGTGGCCGAGCCGGTCCCGGCGGAGTCCGGCCGGCCGGTCGTCGACCCGGGCGGCACGCCGGTCGCCGGGGCCGTGGTGACGGCGCCCGCCGAGGCACCGGTCGAGGCCGCTGCTGAGGCGCCGGTCGAGCCCGTCGCCGAGGTTGCCGTCGAGGCCGCCGCGCAGGCCGCGCCCGCGGAACAGACCGAGGCCCCCGCCCCGGCCGGCCCGCCGCGGCGCATCTCCGCATTCCTCGCCGCGCCCACCCCGCACGGTCTGCCTCCGGTCGCGGCGGCCGCGCAGGCCCCGGTGGCCGAGGAGGCCGCCCCGCAGCAGCCCGCTCCCATAGCGGCCGAGGAGCCGGCACAGGCCGCCCAGGCCGCCCCGCCCGTCGAGGCCGTGGTCGCGGTCGCGGTCGAGGCCGGTGAGCCCGCCGAGGCCGTGGCGCCCGCGCCGGAGGCGGTGGTCGAGCCCGTCGTCGAAACGGTCGTCGAGGCGGTCGCCGAGACCGCCGCCGGCACGGGCGAGATGCCCTCCGGCCAGGCCGTCGTCGAGGCCGTCGTCGAGCCCGCCGAGGCCGTTGCCGAGCCCGCCACCGAGGTCGCTGCCGAGCCCGCCGAGGGCGGGCAGCCGCAGGAGGCCGCGCCGGTCGTGGACCAGGCCGTCGAGGCCCCGGTCGAGCCCGTCGTCGAGCCTGAGGCCGAGGCCGCCGCAGCGGAGACCGCGCCGCAGCCGGTCGCGGACGCCACCCCGGTCAGCGAGCCCGCCGAGCCTGTTGCCGTATCCGCCGAGACCGCCATCGAGACCGCCGCCGAGCCGGTCGCCGAGGTTTCCGAGGCCGTCCAGGCCGTCCAGGCCGTCGAGCCTTCCGCGGCCCCGGACGACCAGGCCCAGCCCGTCACCGACCCGGCCGCAGAGTCCGCCGAGCAGGCCCCCACCGCCGAGTCGGCCGCCGTCGAGCCCGTGGCCGCCGAGGCCGTCGCCGAGGAGGCCGCCGCGCCGGAGGCCCCCGCCGCCGAGCAGCAGCCGGCTGAGCAGGCCGCCGAGCCGCTGACGGAGGAGTCGACGGAGCCGCAGACGGAGGACCAGGCGGAGGGTCAGGCGGAGCAGCCGGCCGAGGAAGCGCAGGCCGAGGAACCGCAGGCCGAAGAGCCGGCCGAGCCCCGCGGCCCGGCCGCGCCCGGCTTCGACCAGGCCGAACGCGAGGCCGTCCACCAGGTGATCCGCGAGCGCCGCGACATCCGCAACGGCTTCCGCCCGGACCCGATCCCGCACGAGGTGCTGATCCGCGTCCTGGAGGCCGCCCACACCGCGCCCAGCGTCGGCTACTCCCAGCCCTGGGACTTCGTGGTGATCCGCTCGGCCAAGACCCGCCGGCGGATGCACGCCCTGGCCGAGCGCCAGCGCGAGGTGTACGCGGACTCGCTGCCCAAGGGCCGGGCCAAGCAGTTCAAGGAAATCAAGACCGAGGCCATCCTCGAAACGCCGGTCAACATCGTGGTGACCGCCGACCGCACCCGCGGCGGCCGGCACACGCTGGGCCGCCACACCCAGCCCCAGATGGCCCCGTACTCGGCCGCCCTGGCGGTCGAGAACCTCTGGCTGGCCGCCCGCGCCGAGGGCCTGGGCGTCGGCTGGGTGAGCTTCTTCGACGACGAGGAGCTGGTCCGCGAGCTCGGCCTGCCCGAGCACCTGGAGGTCGTCGCCTACCTGTGCGTCGGCTTCGTCGACTCCTTCCCGGACGAGCCCGAGCTGGAGCAGCAGGGCTGGGCCAAGAAGCGCCCGCTGTCCTGGGTGGTCCACGAGGAGCAGTACGGCAACCGCGCGCTGCCCGGTGAGGAGCCGCAGAGCCTGCTCGCCGAGACCCTGCGCGGCATCCGCCCGCTGGACGCCAAGGCGCTCGGCGAGGCCTGGGACCGGCAGAAGCGGATGACGAAGCCGGCCGGCTCGCTCGGCATGCTGGAGATCATCTCCGCCCAGCTGTGCGGCCTGTCCCGCAAGTGCCCGCCGCCGATCCCGGAGCCCGCCTGCGTGGCGATCTTCGCGGGTGACCACGGCGTGCACGCGCAGGGCGTCAGCCCGTGGCCGCAGGAGGTGACCGCCCAGATGGTCGGCAACTTCCTGGCCGGGGGAGCGGTGATCAACTCCTTCGCCAAGCAGATCGGCACCGAGGTCTGCGTGGTCGACGTCGGCGTCGCCGCCGAACTGCCGGAGGCCATCCAGCAGGGCCGCACCACCGGCCTGCTGCCGCGCAAGGTCAAGCCCGGCACCGCCGACATGACCCAGGGTCCGGCGATGACCCGCGAGGAGGCCCTCAAGGCCATCGAGGTCGGCATCGAGACCGCCCGCGACCTCGTCGCGGCCGGCAACAAGGCACTGGTCACCGGCGACATGGGGATCGCCAACACCACCGCCTCGGCCGCCCTGATCTCGGTGTTCACCGGCCTCGACCCGGCCGAGGTCACCGGCCGCGGCACGGGCATCGACGACGAGACGCACGCCCGCAAGATCGAGGTCATCCGGGCCGCGCTGGCCCTGCACCGGCCCGACCCGGCCGACCCGATCGGCGTCCTCGCCGCCGTCGGCGGTCTGGAGCACGCGGCCCTGGCCGGCTTCCTGCTGGGCGCGGCCTCGCTGCGCACCCCGGTGGTCCTGGACGGTGTCATCGCGGGTTCGGCCGCGCTGGCGGCCAAGGCGATCGCCCCCGAGGTGCTGGCGGCCTGCATCGCCGGCCACCGCTCCGCCGAGCCCGGCCACCAGGCCGCGCTGGCGAAGCTGGGTCTGCGTCCGCTGATCGACCTGGACCTGCGGCTCGGCGAGGGCACCGGTGCCCTGCTGGCCCTGCCGCTGGTGCAGAGCGCGGCCCGGGCGATGCACGATGTAGCCACCTTCGACTCCGCCGGGGTCACCGAGAAGGGCTGACGTTCTCCGTCACCACTCCGCGGACCGGCCCGAGGGCGCGCCGGTCCGCGGAGCGGCGTCACGCCGCACCCGCACCCCGGACCCTCACCCCCGATCAGGAGCACCGCCGATGACCGCGCCCACCCCGCACCCCAGCACCGAAGGCCGTACCCCGTACCCGGTCGGCCTGCTGCTCGCCGGCCGCCGCGTGGTCGTGGTCGGCGGCGGCCAGGTCGCGCAGCGCCGGCTCCCCGCGCTGATCGCCACCGGTGCGGAGCTGCACCTGATATCGCCGGCCACCACCCCGGCCGTGCAGGCGATGGCAGACGCGGGCGAACTCACCTGGCACGCCCGCCCGTACCGGGACGGCGACCTGGCCGGCGCCTGGTACGCCCTGGTCGCCACCGACGACCCGGCGGTCAACGGTGCCGTCAGCGCCGAGGCCGAGCGCGAGCGGGTGTTCTGCGCCCGCAGCGACGATGCCTCCGCCGCCACCGCCTGGACCCCGGCCAGCGGCCGCGACGCGGGTGCCACCGTCGCGGTCCTCACCGGTGACCCGCGCCACTCCGCCGCTCTGCGCGACGCCATCGTGGACGGCCTGCGGGACGGCTCGCTGGCCGTCCGCCAGTTCCGCGCGCACGGCGTCGGCGGCGCCTCGGGGCAGCCGGGCCAGGGGAGCGTCGCCCTGGTCGGCGGCGGCCCGGGCGACCCGGACCTGATCACCGTGCGCGGCCGCCGCCTGCTGGCCGACGCCGACGTGGTGGTCGCCGACCGTCTCGCCCCGCGCGAACTGCTCGCCGAACTGCCCGAGCACGTCGAGGTCATCGACGCGTCCAAGATCCCCTACGGCCGGTTCATGGCCCAGGAGGCGATCAACCGGACGCTGATCGAGCACGCCAGGGCCGGCAAGTTCGTGGTCCGGCTCAAGGGCGGCGACCCGTACGTCTTCGGGCGCGGCGGCGAGGAGCTGCTCGCCTGCGCCGAGGCCGGACTGCCGGTCACCGTCGTCCCGGGCATCTCCAGCTCGATCAGCGTCCCGGCGGCGGTCGGCGTCCCGGTCACCCACCGGGGCATGACGCACGAGTTCACCGTGATCTCCGGTCACGTCGGCCCGGACGACGAGCGCTCGCTCACCAACTGGGAGGCCGCCGCGAAGATGCGCGGCACCCTGGTGCTGCTGATGGCCGTGGACAAGATCGGCGCGATCGCCGCGAAGCTCGTCGAGCACGGCCGCCCGGGCGACACCCCGGTCGCGATCGTCCAGGAGGGCACCACCGCCGCCCAGCGCCGGGTGGACGCCACCCTGGCCACCGTCGCCGCGACCGTCGAGGCCGAGCGGATCAAGCCGCCAGCCGTGATCGTGGTCGGCGACGTCGTCAACGTCCTGGCGGCCGCCTTCCCGCGCTGAGCGCCCGGAGTGGGAAGTCGGACCCGTCGACTTCCCACTCCGACTCCCACTCCGACTTCCCCCGTCGGCCGGCTGCTCCGGGCGGCTACTCCAGCGGCTGCTCCGTCCAGATCACCTTCCCCGTCGCCGTGTAGCGCGTCCCCCAGCGGTCCGCGAACTGTGCGACCAGGAACAGCCCGCGCCCGCCCTCGTCGGTGGTCGCCGCGTACCGCAGGTGCGGCGAGGTGCTGCTGCCGTCCGACACCTCGCAGATCAGCGCCCGGTCCCGCAGCAGCCGCACCCGGATCGGCCCGGTGCCGTAACGGATGGCGTTGGTCACCAGCTCGCTCAGGATCAGCTCGGTGACGAACGCCGCCTCGTCCAGCCCCCAGGCCGCCAGCCGCTCCGCCACCTCGGCCCGGACGGCGCCCACCGCCGCCGGTTCGGGCGGCACCTCCCACTCCGCGACCTGGTCCGGCGCCAGCACCCTGGTCCGCGCCACCAGCAGCGCGATGTCGTCCAGCGGACGCTCCGGCAGCATCGCCCCGAGCACGTCCGCACAGGTCTGCTCCGGCGTGCGCGGCGGCCCGGTCAGCGCCGCCCGCAGCAGTTCCAGCCCCTCACCGATGTCGCGCTCGCGGTCCTCCACCAGCCCGTCGGTGTACAGCACCAGACGGCTGCCCTCGGCGAGGTCCAGCTCGACGTTCTCGAACGGCAGCACCGCCAGCCCCAGCGGCGGCCCGGTCGCCAGCTCCGGGAACGCCACCCGCCCGTCCGGGCCCACCACGGCGGGCGGCGGATGCCCGGCGCTGGCCAGCGTGCACCGCCGCGCCACCGGGTCGTAGATCGCGTACAGGCAGGTCGCCCCGGTCAGGGCCGCGCCCTCGCCGCTCCCGGCCTCGTCCTGGTCGATCCGGTTCACCAGGTCGTCCAGGTGCCCCAGCAGCTCGTCCGGCGGCAGGTCCAGCGTCGAGAAGTTGTGGATCGCCGTCCGCAGCCGGCCCATCGTCGCCGCCGCGTGCAGGCCGTGCCCCACCACGTCCCCGACGACCAGGGCCACCCGCGCGCCCGGCAGCGGGATCACGTCGAACCAGTCGCCGCCCACCCCGGCCTGGGCCGGCAGGTAGCGGTGCGCGACGTCCAGCGCGCTCTGCGGCGGCAGGTTGCGCGGCAGCAGGCTGTGCTGGAGCGTCACCGCCATCGCGTGCTCCCGGGTGTAGCGGCGCGCGTTGTCGATGCACACCGCCGCGTGCGCCACCAGTTCCTCGGCCAGCGCCAGGTCGTCCGCTTCGAAGGGCTCCGAGCGGTCCGCCCGCCAGAACCGGGCCACTCCCAGCAGCACCCCGCGCGCCCGCAGCGGCACCCGCACCATCGAGTGCACCCCGTACGCCAGCACCCGGGCCGACCGCTCCGGATCCTGCTCCCGCCACCCCGGGGCCTGGGCCAGCCGGGCCTCCAGCCCCGACTCCCCGCTGTGCAGCGCCCCGGCCAGCGGGGTGGCCGGCACCACGTCCAGCACCGTGTCCACCGGGTAGAACGGAGCGTCGTCCCGGATGCCGGCGAGCGCGACGCGGCGCATCCGCCCCAGCGAGGTGCCCGGCGGCGGCTCCTCGCCCGTCAGCACCTGGTCCGCCAGGTCCACCGTGACGAAGTCCGCGAACCGGGGCACCGCGACCTGCGCCAGCTCCTCCGCCGTCCGCGTCACGTCCAGCGAGCTGCCCACCGTCACCCCGGCGTCGTACAGCAGCCGCAGCCGCCGCTGCGCGCCCTCGGCCCGGCCGGACAGCGCCAGCAGCTCGGTGGAGTCACGCAGCGTGGCGACGCAGCCGGGCGGGCCGCCCACCTGGTCGGTCAGCCGGACGTTCACCGCCAGCAGCCGTTCCCCGGCCAGCACCACCTCGTCGGTCACCGGACGGTTGGCGGTCAGCAGTTCCTCGGGCGCGGGCTCCAGGCCCAGCTCGGTCACCGGCCGGCCCTCGGCGTCCGGCGGCAGGTCCAGCAGCCGCCGCGCCTCGTCGTTGCAGAGCAGCAGCCGGCCGTCCGCGCCGACGATCATGACGCCCTCGCGCACCGCGTGCAGCACGGCCGCGTGGTGCTCGTACATCCGGGTCATCTCGGCCGGGCCCAGCCCGTGGGTCTGGCGCCGCAGCCGCCGGCTGATCAGCGCCGTGCCGAGGGTGGCCAGCCCGACCGCGCCCGCGGCGGCGCCCAGCACCACCGGCAGCTGCCGCTCGCTCGCGCTGCTGACGCTCCGCACCGTGACGCCCGCCGAGACCAGCCCGGCCACCGAGCCGTCCGGCGCGTACACCGGGACCACCGCCTGGACCAGTGGGCCGAGTGAGTCGGTGACGCGCTCGGTCACCACCTGCCCGTGCACCGCGGGCAGGTAGGTGCCGACGAACTTCTGGCCGATCAGGGCCGGGTCGGGGTGGGTGTAGCGGATGCCGTCGTCGCTCAGCACGACGATGAAGCCGACGCCCGACGACATCCGCGCCGCCTCCGCCTTGGGCTGCAGGACCGCGGACGGGTCGGGGGAGCGCAGCGCGTCGACGATGCCCGGCGAGTTGGCGAAGGTCTGCGCGACCGCCACCGACCGGTTGCGGGCCTCGTGGTCGGCGTCGGTGCGCGACTGCACCACCAGCGCCACCGCGGCAGCTGCCACCAGCAGCAGGACGACGAGGACCTGCAGCGCGAACACCTGCCCGGCCACCGACCGGTTTCGCACGGGCCACGGCCGCTTCGCGCGTGGCAGCTGTAGCCGACCGTTTGGGCGCCCACCGGAGGAGCCGGCGGAACCAGTAGCACCAGAGGCCGACGGAGCCCAGGATCGGCCCGGAAAACGGGCCATACGGCCATGTTTGCACCATGGCTGGCACAGGGCCAAGGCCAGCCCGCCCCGCGGCTTGGGCCGTTTGGCCTTCCCCGCCCCGCCTTGGCAAGATCGCAGGGTGTCCGAACCCAGCGCCATCACCGACCCCGCCGACCCCCGCCTCGGCGACTACACCGGCCTCACCGACGTCGAACTGCGCCGCCGGCGCGAACCCGCCGAAGGCCTGTTCATCGCCGAGGGGGAGAAGGTCATCCGCCGCGCCCTCGCCGCCGGCTACCGGATGCGGTCGATGCTGCTGACCTCCAAGTGGCTGGAGGTGATGGCCGACGTCATCGCCGAGGCGGACGCCCCCGTCCACGTCGTCGAGCCGGGGCTCGCCGAAGCCGTCACCGGCTACCACGTCCACCGCGGCGCGCTCGCCTCGATGGAGCGCAAGCCGCTGCCGCAGGCCGTGGACCTGCTCGTCGGGGCCCGCCGGGTCGCCGTCCTGGAAGGCCTGGTCGACCACACCAACCTCGGCGCGATCTTCCGCAGCGCCGCGGCCCTCGGCATGGACGCCGTCCTGCTCTCGCCCGACTGCGCCGACCCGCTCTACCGGCGCGCCGTGAAGGTCTCCATGGGCGCCGTCTTCGCGGTGCCCTACGCCCGGCTCGACCCCTGGCCGGCCGCCCTGGAGACCGTCCGCACCGCCGGATTCACCCTCCTGGCCCTCACCCCCGCCGACGGCGCCGTCGACCTCGCCGGCCTCGCCCCGCACCGCCTCCCCAAGGCGGCCCTCATGCTCGGGGCCGAAGGCGACGGCCTCACCGGCCCCGCCCTCGCCGCCGCCGACCACGCCGTCCGCATCCCGATGGCCCACGGCATCGACTCCCTCAACGTCGGCGCCGCCGCCGCCGTCTCCTTCTACGCCGTCACCGCCCCCACCGCCTGACGGGGAGGTCGGCCCGCCCGACCTCCCCTCTCGCGCCGGAGGAGCCCACCCGCCCCCCGCCCCCCGCCTCCCCGGGGGCGGGAGCTCTCATCACACAGGAAGCGGGAAGCGGGAAGTCGGCCTGGCCGACTTCCCGCGCCGCGGCCTTCCCGTGCTCAGCCCGCCGCGGCGGTGGGCGGAGCCGGAGCGGCGGCCGGGGGCTGGGTGGCGGGGCCGGAGGCGCCGGGCCAGGACTCGTCCAGGGTGCCGTCGGCACGGACGGTGTAGCGGGTCGAGGTGGTCGCGCCGGTCGCGGCGACCCGCTCCTCGCGGACGACCGTCCCGCCGTCGAGCCGCCAGGTGGCCGTCGCCTGCGGGTCGGCCGCCGAGGTGCGGGAGGTGGCGGCGACCGGGGTGTCCCCGGTGAAGGAGAAGAGCTGGACGAGGTCGACCGGCACCGAGCCCTCGGCCCGCCGCAGGACGACGACCGCTGCCGGGGCGCCCTTGTACCGGGCGGGCAGCACGGAGCTGAGCACGACCTGCGGGCCGGCCCCGACCGACCGGCCGTCCCGGAGCGCGATGCCGGGCCCGCCGGCCCCGTCGGGGTAGCTGCGGTTGGGCCAGTCCACCACCGGCCCCGGTCCGTACGGGGGCGCCAACGGGCTGTCGCCCGCGCCGCCGTGTGCGGCCGCAGCCGCGGCGGACGGGGTGGCCGGAGGCTGGGCGGCGGGGGGCTGGGCCGCGGCGGCCCCGTCCACCGAGGTCCCCGTCACGGCCTGCGCGCCGCCCGCGGCGGGCGCACTGGCGGTGTACCCACCGGAGGGCCGCAGGCCCTGCTTGCTGCGGTTCTCGCACCCCTGGGCGGCCGCGATGGCCAGCGCGACGCCGAGCGTCACGGTGACGAAGACCACGAGCCGCTGCCGCAGCAGCCGCTGCCGCGCGTTGCCGGGCCGCCCGCCGGGGGCGGGGGTGTGCTGGCGGTCCCGGGGGTGCCCGCGGTCGCGGGTGCCGGGCCGGCCGGGGGGTGGGGTGTGCGGTCGCTCCCGCAGCGGGCGGGTCACCGGTGTGGCCTCGGGCCGGGGGAGCGGGGCGGTGGCCGCCTGCGAGCGCCGGGCCGCGGCCGCCGCGGCGGCCCGGGACCGTGCAGGGGCGGCGGGTTCGGGGGAGCGCCCGGGCGCGGGCACACCGTGCCGGGCGCCGTCGGGGGCGGGCTGGGCCGCCGGGCCCGCCGGGGCGGGTGCCGCCGCCCGCCCGTGGCCGGGCCGCGCGGCCCGGGTGGCGGTTCCGGCTGCCGCCCCGCGCGCCGCGAGTTCGCTGAGGCGCTCGTGCAGCGCGGCCGCGCCGGGCCGTTCGGCGGGTTCCTTGGCGAGACAGGCGCGGATGAGCGGTGCCAGCGGCGTGGGTACGGCGGACAGGTCGGGTTCCTCGTGGACGACCCGGTAGAGCATGACTTCGGAGGACGCCCCGGATCCGAACGGGGTGTCACCGGTGAGCGCGTAGGCGAGGGTGGCCCCGAACGCGAACACGTCGGTGGCGGGGGTGACGGCGGCGCCGCGGACCTGTTCGGGCGCGAGGAAGCCGGGGGAGCCGACGGCGGTGCCGACGTGGGTGAGGGTGCTGGCGCCGCGCGACCAGGCGATGCCGAAGTCGATGATGCGCGGGCCCCGCGGCGAGAGCAGGATGTTGGAGGGCTTGAGGTCGCGGTGGACGACCCCGGCCTCGTGCACCTTGACCAGCCCGTCGGCGAGTGCGGCGCCGATCCGGGCGGCCTCGGGCCAGCTCAGCGGCCCTTCGTCGCCGACCTGCTTGTAGAGGGAGGGCCCGGGCACGTACGCGGTGGCGAGCCAGGGGCGGTCGGCCTCGATGTCGGAGCCGACGACGCGGGCGGTGCAGCCGCCCCGGATGCGGGAGGCGGCGGCGATCTCGCGGGCGAAGCGGGTGCGGAACTCCTGGTCCTCGGCGAGTTCGGCGCGGATCAGCTTGAGGGCGACGCGCTGTCCGCGGCGGTCGGAGCCGAGGTAGACCACGCCCATGCCGCCGGCGCCCAGTCGCCGGTGCAGGCGGTACGGCCCGACGATGCGGGGGTCCTCACGCCTCAGCCGCATCATCGCCATGTTTCGTTCCCCGTCAGCCTGTGGGTGAGGCCCCGTCGGTTGGGACATCGTCAGTTCCTGTCTGGCACAGCTTACGGACTGCCCCCTGCGGTGTGCTGATACGCAACACCTCAAGCAGCCGTGTGATTGTCGGATCGTGCGCTGACCCGCAGGTCATAGGGGTGCCGAAGCGTTTCTCGGGGTTGCCCCTCAGGGTTCCCCCGGGGGTGCGGCCAAGGCTCCCTCCCCCTGCGGTAGTACGCCTGAAGTCTGAGCGTCATCCTCCGGGATGCCCGAGGAACAGTACGACGGCATGACGCCCGGACGGCCCCCTGAGCAATAGCGTTGTGTTCAGCGGTGGACGGGGAGCTCGTCCCCCGAGGTAAGCCGTTCACCGCGCCAACTCGACCGGACCACAGGAGTAAGGGCATGGCACCGCAGCTCACGGGAGACCCCCGCCGTCGGTCGGCCGTCGTCCAGTCCCGGTCGGCCGAGCAGCCCACCAGGCACCCGGCCGTGGCACTGGCCATGGCCCTGCCGTGCGCGGTGCTGCTGGTGCTGCTCTTCGGCGGTTGGGATCAGATGGCGAACCAGGCTCAGGCCGTCGCCGATCTGATCGGCCGCTGAGATCACGCCGGCCCCGACGGGGTCGGCCACAGAACGGGCACTGATCCCCTGGGGACGGGGAGCAGTGCCGCCGGGGAGGCCGCGGCCGTGATGACACGCGGACGGGCGTGAGCGGTGCGCAGAGCGCCCCGGCAGGCGGAGACGCCGCGTACGGACGTCGGTGAGGGCGACCGTACGCGGCTCTTCTCTTTTCCCGCAGCCGTCTTTCCCGCAGCCGTCTTTCCCGCGGCCGTCGTCCGTCCCGAAGCCGTCGTCAACGCCAAACGGCCGGGGCCGCGATCCTGACGGATCGCGGCCCCGGCCGTTACTGTGCGCGATACTGGGATTGAACCAGTGACCCCTACCGTGTCAAGGTAGTGCTCTCCCGCTGAGCTAATCGCGCCTGGTGTGGCGGTCCTGCAGCAGACCCCGAAGGATCCGACGTGCGCGATACTGGGATTGAACCAGTGACCCCTACCGTGTCAAGGTAGTGCTCTCCCGCTGAGCTAATCGCGCCTGGTGTGGCGGTCCTGCAGCA
>NZ_JBFBHW010000001.1:149255-338557 GCF_040685395.1 Kitasatospora sp. NPDC088779
AGACCCCGAAGGATCCGACGTGCGCGATACTGGGATTGAACCAGTGACCCCTACCGTGTCAAGGTAGTGCTCTCCCGCTGAGCTAATCGCGCGGGGAGGTCTTCCGGTCGGAACCGGTCGAACCTCTCGGAGGTGGAGACGGGATTTGAACCCGTGTACACGGCTTTGCAGGCCGTTGCCTCGCCTCTCGGCCACTCCACCAGGCAACACACGAAGAACGATCTTACACTGTTCTCCATCGAGCGGACGACGAGATTCGAACTCGCGACCCTCACCTTGGCAAGGTGATGCTCTACCAACTGAGCCACGTCCGCCTGTCTCCCGGGACCTTCACCGCTTTTCTTCGGCTGCGCTCCCTGGCGACGTGTTGAACTCTAGCGGATTCCCGGGCCAGCTAAAAATCCGTTCCCGCAGCGTGCCGATGGGATGCCCACCGAGCGCCTCCCCGCCGACCCCTCGGCCCGGCCACCGGCCGCCACCTGCGGCGCTTCCGGACGATCATCCGCAGGCCACCCGGCGCACACCCGCGCGACGCCGGGCGCTGCTCACGCCCCTGCGTCACACCCCCGCGCCGGGCCCGCACCCCGGACCTACACTTCAGGCACCGCCGCCCAGCACCACCGCGCAGGAGAACCGTGTCCGGCCCCACCGAACCCAGCACCCCGCTCGCCCGCTTCGGCGGCCGCCTGGCCACCGGGCTGCGCGACGTCACCTCGGACCCGGCCGCCCTGGACTCCACCGGCTACTGGGCCGTCGCCTACGACTTCGAGGGCCGGCTGACCTGCGCCCGCTTCGACGACGTCCGCCCCGCCCCCGCGCCGCCCTCGGGCGCCGGCTGGCGCGGACCGGGGGCCGGCGACTGGCACAGCTCCCTGGACCGCTCCGCCTACACCGCGGGCGTACGCCGCATCCGTGAACACATAGCCGCCGGCGAGGTCTACCAGGCGAACCTCTGCCGCGTGCTGTCCGCACCGCTGCCCGACCCGGCCCGCAGCGACGTCGACGCCCTCACCGGCCTCCTCGCCCACGGCAACCCCGCCCCCTACGCCGGCACCATCCGCCTGCCCGCGCACGGTGTCGAGATCGCCACCGCCTCGCCCGAGCTGTACCTGCGCCGCGCCGGCCGCACCGTCTCCTCCGGCCCGATCAAGGGCACCGGCCGCACCGAGGACGACCTCCTCGACAAGGACCACGCCGAGAACGTGATGATCGTGGACCTGGTCCGCAACGACCTCGGGCAGGTCTGCGCGACCGGCAGCGTCACCGTCCCCGACCTGTGCGCCGTCGAGAAGCACCCCGGCCTGGTCCACCTGGTGTCCACCGTCGAGGGCACCCTGCGCGAGGGCGCCGGCTGGCCCGAGCTGCTCGCCGCCACCTTCCCGCCCGGCTCCGTCACCGGCGCCCCCAAGTCCAGCGCCCTGCGGATCATCGACGCCCTGGAGACCGCCCCGCGCGGCCCGTACTGCGGCGCCGTCGGCTGGGTCGACGCCGACCGCGGCGAGGGCGAACTCGCCGTCGGCATCCGCACCTTCTGGCTCGACCGGACCGACCCCGAGGCGCCCGTGCTGCGCTTCGGCACCGGCGCCGGCATCACCTGGGGCTCCGACCCCGACCGCGAGTGGGCGGAAACCGAACTGAAGGCCGCCCGCCTGGTCGCGATAGCGTCGGGCAGCGATATCGACCCGACGGGCGCATGAACCGCCCCGCCCCCACCTCGTCCTAGGAGCAGCCCTCGATGCAGAACCCGACCACGAGCTGGGTCAACGGGGCGCTCGTCGACTCCGCCGACGCCGCCGTCTCGGTCCTCGACCACGGACTCACCACCGGCGACGGGGTGTTCGAGACCATGAAGGCCACCGACGGCCGGGCCTTCGCGGTCACCCGGCACCTCGACCGGCTCACCCGCTCCGCCCGCGGCCTCGGCCTGCCCGACCCGGACCACGACCTGGTCCGCGAGGCCTGCGCCCAGGTCCTCGCCGCCAACCCGGCCCCGCTCGGCCGCCTGCGCGTCACCTACACCGGCGGCACCTCACCGCTCGGCTCCGAGCGCGGCACCGCAGGCCCCACCCTCGTCGTCGCCCTCGGCGCGATCAACCGCCGCCCCGACGAGACCGCCGCCGCCGTCGTCCCGTGGCGCCGCAACGAGCACAGCGCTGTCGCAGGCCTCAAGACCACCTCGTACGCCGAGAACGTCGTCGCCCTGGCCGCCGCCCACCGCGCCGGCGCCTCGGAGGCCCTGCTCGCCAACACCGCCGGCCTGCTCTGCGAGGGCACCGGCTCCAACGTCTTCGTCGTCCTCGGCGGTCGCCTGCTCACCCCCACCCTCGGCTCCGGCTGCCTGGCCGGCATCACCCGTCAGCTGGTCGTCGACTGGTGCGGTGCCGAGGAGAACGACCTGCCGCTCAGCGCCCTCCGGGACGCCGACGAGGTCTTCCTCACCTCCACCACCCGTGACGTCCAGGCCGTGACCCGGGTGGACGACCGCGAGCTGCCCGGCATCGGCCCCGTCACCGCCAAGGCCATGGCCGTCTTCGCCGAACGCAGCGGCGACGACCTCGACCCGTGATCCCCGAAGCGGCAACCAGGGCATAGGGGCCCGGGCGCGGGGAAGGGACCACCACATGACCACGACGCTGCGCCCCGAGGGCCCGGAGACACCCACCGACGCCGGCGGCCGCACCAGGCGCTGGCAGATCTGCGCCAACGGCCGCCAGGTCGGCGCGCTGCGCACCACCGCCATCCCGCACGGCAGCCAACTCTGGGGCGAGATATCGGAGTTGGAGGTCAGGGAAGGCCGCGGTCGGGGCCGCGGCACGTTCGGCGCGCTGGCCGCGGAGGAGGTGCTGCGCAACTGGGACTGCACCCGGGTGGACGCCAACATCCCCGAGACGGCGCGGATCGCCCGGGGGCTCGCCACCACCCTCGGCTACACCGAGCGGATGCGGAACCTGGCCAAGCGGCTGACCACCGCCCCCGCCCTGCCCGCCGGCATCACCGCCGACCGGATCGAGCCCCCGGAGTTCCAGGCCTGGCTCGACCGGGCCGCCCGGGGTTACCTCCGCTCGCTCGTGGAGTCCGGACTCAGCGAGGAGCAGGCCCGCGCCAGGTCCCACCTGGACCACCAGCGCCAGCTCCCGCAGGGCGCCGACAGCCCGGGCGTCGCTCTGCGCCGCCTGCGCGCGGACGGTGAAGCCGAGCCGCTCGGCTCGCTCTGGGTGGACTTCCACCGGCGCGACCTGCCGAACGGCGGGCCGCTCGCCTGGGTGATGACCGTCGAGGTGTCCCCGGCCCACCGGGGCCGGGGCCACGGCCGCACGCTGATGCTGTTCGCCGAGCGCGAGTGCCTGGCCGCCGGCGTGCGCGACCTCGGCCTCAACGTGTTCGCCGGGAACGAGGTCGCGATCCGCCTCTACGCCTCGCTCGGTTACCGGGTCACCAACCGCATCTACGGAAAGCCGCTGTGACCCGACATGACGTCAGGAAGCCGCCGCCGCCTCGATGGCGGCCACGATGCGGTCCCGCAGGCCGTCCTGGCTCTGCCCGCCGTCCAGCCGCTGCCCGCCGATCACGTACGTCGGCGTACCGGTGACCCCGATCGCCCGGCCCTCGGCCTGGTCGGCGTCCACGGTGAGCATGTGCCGGCCGTCGATCAGCGCGGTGTCGACCTCCTCGACGTCCACCCCGACCGCCCGGGCCACCTCCAGCAGCACCTGCTGCCCGCGGGCGTCCAACTCCTCGACCCGGGCCAGCAGCGCCTCCACGAACGGCCAGCCCAGCCCCTGCGCGAACGCCTCCTCGGCGGCCTCCGCGGCCGCGTAGGCGTGCTTGTGCTTCTCCAGCGGGAAGTGGCGGACCTCGACGGGCAGCGCGTCGCCGTACCGCGCGCGCAGCGCCCGTACGTCGTCCAGCGCGGTGCGGCAGTCCGGACACTGGAGGTCGCACCAGAACTCGAGCCGGGGGAGGGAACCATCGATCATTCCCCCAGTGTTTCACTAGTGGGCGCCCGCTCCAGCCGACGGTGCGCCCCTGCGAAGGCCGACAGGGAGGCAGTGATGACCAGGACGACCGGAAGCGAAGGAGTACTGCCGTGCTGACGGCGGCGACCAGCTTCGCGCTCACGGCGGGCGGGGTGGCCGTGGCCGGCCTGCGGGCCTACCGGCGGCGGTTCCTGTCCGCGACCCGCTGGTTCGCGGTGGCCCTGGTGCCCGCCGGGCTCTACCTGACCGGCCTGTTCCCGGTGGCCCGGACGATCGGCAGCGAGTTCGCCGACTGGGCGACGAGGCTGGTGTTCGACCCCCGGGTCTGGACCGGCATCGTGCTGCTCGGCCTCTCCGCGCTCCTGCTGGTGACGACGCGCTGGGTGGGCCGCCGGGGCGCCGTGGACGCCGCCCCGGACCGCCCGGCGGCCGCCGGTGCCGCGCCCGAGCGCCCGGCGGTGGCGGCCACCCCGCCGAAGAAGCCGGCGACGGGCAAACCCGCGGCGGGCAAGCGGGACGACGGCCTCGGCGACTTCTCCGACATCGAGGAGATCCTCCGCAAGCGCGGCATCTGAGCGGCATCCGAACGCGGCATCCGAACCCCCGCGGGGGTCGGCGTCAGGCGGAGGGCACGGCCTCCGCCGAGCGCTGCCGTGCTCGGTAGGCGGCGACGTGCAGCCGGTTGCCGCAGGTGCGGCTGTCGCAGTAGCGCCGGGAGCGGTTGCGGGAGAGGTCCACGAAGACCCGGGCACAGTCCGGTGCCTCGCACCGGCGCAACCGCTCCCGCTCGCCCGCCATCAGGATGAAGGCCAGCGCCATGCCCAGCTCGGCGGCGAGGTGGTCGCCGAGCGCGGCGTGCGGCGCGAAGTAGTGGATGTGCCAGTCGTGGTGGTCGTGGTTGGTCAGCCGCGGCGTCGTACCGGCGGCCGCGACGATCCGGTTGACCAGTTCGGCGGCCTCGGCGGTGGACTCCGTCCCGAACACCTCCCGCAGCCGGGTGCGCAGGTCGTGCACCTTGCGCAGGTCGTTCTCGGTGAGCGAGTCGATCTCGCTGATCTCCTGGCCGACCACGAAGGCGTCCAGTGCGGCCACGTCCGGCAGCCGCTCGGTGCCGCACACCTCGGGCGCGGTGTTGAGCAGCTCGACGAGGATGCTCAGCGCGCACTCGGTGTCATGGGTGATCAGCACGTTGGGGACTCCTCGCGCAGGGGGACTCCGGAACCCCGCGTCCACGGTTACCCCAGACCATACCGGGCCGTGCGGCGGAAGGGCGGCGGGTTCTTTCGAAGGCGTGTACGGATTCCGTCAGAGTGCCGTGAAGCGGACGGCGTCCGGGCGGCCGGGCCCGCGAAGGACCCCCCGAAATGCCGAGGGCTCCCGGCAGCGAGGCCGGCCACCCGTATGGATGGCCGACCTCGTTGCCGGGCGCCTGCAGTGTCGCGGACCCGATCCGGTGGGATCGGGCCGTCCACCGGCCCCGAGGCCGCGTCGCGCGCGGCTGAGTTGCTGCCGTGCCCCCGAGTAGGACGGCAGCGGTGACGGCAGGAGGTACCACCCCGCCGATGGCGGGGCGTGACCGCCTCCGGGCGGGATCAGCTTTCGGCGAGGATGTGGGACAGCTCCCGGTCGAGGTCGAAGTGGCGGTGTTCGGTGCCGGGGGGCACCGCGGCGTCCGTCCGCTTGAGAAATGACTCAAGCGCCCGGGCCGGGGCTTCGAGCAGGGCTTCTCCTTCCGGAGAGCTCAGCGCGATGCAGACCACCCCTTGCCCGTGGCTGCGGGACGGCCAGACCCGGACGTCGCCGGTACCGGTCGGTCGGTGCAGCCCCTCCGCGAGGAGATCTCGGGCGAACACCCACTCCACGGTCTCGTCGGCGCCCGTGTGGAACGTGGCGTGCACGGCGTAGGGGTCGGCGGTGTCGTAGCGCAGGCCCGCGGGGACGGGCAGTGAGGACTCGCTGGACACGATGAGGCGCAGGTGCAGCTCGCAGCTGACCGTGGTGTTCATAAGCGCCATGGCCTTTCGCTCAGTGTGCGCTCGGGGAATCGCACGTCGGCGAACGGACCATCCCACCCCCAAGCCCGATGTAAACCCCTCTGTCCCGATTCGGGCGCGAGTCGTACCCCTTACGGCGCATTGCGGAATCATCCCGGAGTGGCCCGGTCGGGCATTACCGGGCCGCTTCTTGGTTAGTTTCCTGGCATGACTGTGCGAAACGACAAGACGGCCAAGAACACGGGATCGGGTGAACCGGTCACGGCGGATGACGCGGCCGGCTCCCGCGCCCCGGCGTTCGTCCGCCGCTCGCGGCCGCTGCACCTCACCTGGCAGGTGGCGATCTTCCTGGCCGGCCTCGCCGTGGTCGTCCTCGGCGTGATCATGCTGCCGCTGCCCGGCCCCGGCTGGGTGGTGATCTTCCTGGGCATGGGGGTCTGGGCCACCGAGTTCGACTGGGCCCGGCTGGTGCTGCGGTGGAGCCGCCGCAAGGTCGCCGAGGCCGCCCACCGCGCCCTGGACCCGCGGGTGCGCCGCCGCAACCTCACCGTCACCGCCATCGGCCTCGCCGCGGTCGTCGGGATCGGCGGCTGGTACTTCACCCGCTACGGCCTGGCCGTCCCCTGGACGGCGGGCGAGAGCTGAGCGGCCCGGGGCCGGGGGCTGCCGTGACCAGGGTGTTCGGACCACCCTCCGGGATGCGGTAATGTTTTCCCTGCACCCGGGCGATTAGCTCAGCGGGAGAGCACTTCGTTCACACCGAAGGGGTCACTGGTTCGATCCCAGTATCGCCCACCGGAATGCATTGTGATACGTGAGGCCCAGCCGATTATCGGCTGGGCCTCACGTGTATTTCCGGAATCCATCCGAAGAACCATCCGGAATGCGACTGAGGCTCAGTCATCTTCCGCGTGGAGCGCGAGTTCTGCGGATGCGCCAGCAGTACCCGGAAGGGGCGAGTTGTACGACGACCGCCAAATGGTGCTACAGTTCTTCTCGTTGCCCGGGCGATTAGCTCAGCGGGAGAGCACTTCGTTCACACCGAAGGGGTCACTGGTTCGATCCCAGTATCGCCCACCGGACAGCACGCAGGCCCTGACCAGGAAACCGGTCAGGGCCTGCGGCGCGTTCGGGACCGGCGCCTGCCGGCCGCCGCTACGCCGCCGCCTCGCAGCCGTGCTCGGGCTCCAGCCGGCGGCCGCAGCCGCACCGGGCCGGCCGCAGCGGCCAGGAGGGGTCCACCCGCTCCGGCGTCCCCGACCGGTCGAACCAGTTCTGCAGCCCCCGCGCCTGCGCCGCGTGCCAGACCGCCTGCCGCAGGTGCAGCTCCGCCGCCGTCAGTTCGCCCAGCGCCGCCGGGTAGCGGGCGCCTATCCGCCGGGTCAGCGCCAGCGCCGCCGTCGCGTCCGCCGCCGCGTCGTGCGCCCCGGCCAGCTCCACGCCGTAGTGCGCGCACAGGTCGGTCAGCGTTCGACGGCCCTTGCGGTAGCGGTCCACGTGCTTGTCCAGCACCCGCGGATCCAGCACCACCAGCCCGGCCGTGCCCACCCCGCCGGTCAGCGTCAGCCCGTGATGGCGGCGCAGCTCCCGGTCCAGCAGCGTCAGGTCGTACGGCGCGTTCATCACCACCACCGGGCGCCCGGCCCGCGCCTGGTCCGCCAGCGCGCGGGTGACCTCCGCCACCACCGCGCCGACCGGGCGGCCGTGCGTCCGGGCGTGCTCGTCGGTGATGCCGTGCACCGCCCGGGCGCCGTCCGGGATCGGGACGCCCGGATCGGCGAGCCAGGTGGTGGTCTGCACCGGCCGACCCGGGGCGAGTTGGACGACCAGGGCGGCCGAGACGATCCGATCGGACTCGACGTCCACGCCGGTGGTCTCGGTGTCGAAGGAGGCGAGTGGGCCGGTGTACCAGTGCTGCTGCATGACTGCCCCTCAGGCGAGCGTTCCGCGCGCCCGGTTGATACCCGGTTCTGACACCCGTTCAACCGTTTGGCGCAAGCCCGACCGGGGATCCTGCCCGTGGGCCCGCCGTTCCGATCCGGACGGGCCCGGAGCAGGGGGAGGCCACGGGGCGATGGCACTGACGCAGCCGCAGCCCGAGGAGGCGGCGGCCGTTCTACGGGGAAACCTGGCGGTCACCGCCTGCATGGAGACGCTGCAGGTCGGCTACCTGCACGCGGTCGCCGCCGCGGCCGGCTGCTCGCTCTCCCAGCCGTTCCCGGACAACGGGATCGACTGGCAGGTCAGCCACGGCTCCCGGGCGCACGAGGTGGACGACGAGGTCACCATCAAGATCCAGCTGAAGGCCACCCAGCAGATCGCGGCCGATCCGACCGGGCCGTTCTTCAGCTTCACCCTCGACAACGACCACCTGCGCAAGCTCGCCCGGGCGAGGGTCGCCGTGCCGCGCATCCTGGTCGTGATGCTGCTGCCGCGGCGGGTCGACCGCTGGCTGCACGCCCGCCCGGACGCGCTGGAACTGCGGCACTGCTGTTACTGGGTCAACCTGGCCGGCCACCCGGTCACCGGACAGCGGCGCACCAACGTGCGGGTCCCCACCGGCAAGGTCTTCGACGACCGCGCGCTCTGCGACATCATGGCCCGGGTCGGCGCGGGTGGCAGCCCGTGACCGCCCGCCCCGGTCCTGGCCCCCGGCAGCGAGGAGCAGCACCCATGACACCGCCGCACGCACCCGGCGAGCCGGTCCAGGCCCTGCCCGACCCCGCCGCCGTCGACCCGGCGGTGCTCGCCACCCTGCTCGCCCGGCACGGCTGGGTCCGGCGAGGCGGCCCCGCCGCCCGCTACGGCCGCTGGACGCCGCCCGACGACGAGTCCGGCACCAGCGTCCTCGTCCCCGCCGGGGACGGCTTCGACGACGCCGTCGACCTCCTCGCCGACGCCGTCACCGCGCTGTCCCGCTCCTCCACCCCGTCCGCCCGAGCCATCCTGCTCGCACTGGCCGTCCCCGGCGACGAACTGCGTTGGCACCGGGAGCCGGCCGGCCCCGCCGAGGCCGCCACCTGGGACGACGCCGAGCGGCTCCAGCGGGCGGCCCGCGCGATGCTCGCCGCCGGGGCCAAGGCCGGCCGGGCCACGGCCGCCTACTTCGGCGCCCGGCTGGACGCGCACGCCGGGGACTTCCTGGACCGCGTCCTGGTCGTCGAGCAGGGCGCCGCCCTCACCGCCTACACCCCCGCGCCCGAGGGCCGGGCCGCCGTCACCACCCTGGTCCGCGCCCTGGAGGCACTGCGCGACGCCGTCGACTACCGCCGGGTCAGCGGGGGGCCCGAGGCCTTCGAGAACGCCGTCCAGGCCGGAGTCAGCCGGGAACTCGTCCAGTCCGTGGAGGACCTGGTCCGCGGCGCGACGGCGGCCCGGTTGACCGTCGCCTGGTCCGCCGCCGCGGGGACCCCGGGCGGCTTCGGGGACCGCCGGGTCGTCCTCGACTTCTCGCCCGGCGACCTGCCCGCCCTGACCGAGGCCGCCGAACTGCTCGAACGGATCGAGCCCGCCGTCGCCGTCACCGTCGTCGGCGTGGTCGTCCGGCTCAAGCGCGCCGACCCGGCCGGACCGGGCGCGGTGCGGCTGCGCGTCCTCGGCGGCGCCGAAGTCCGCGAACTCAAGCTCCGCCTGCCCGACCCCGACTACCGGCTCGCCGCCGAGGCCCACCTCGCGGGCCTGCCGGTCCGGGTCGCCGGCCGGCTGGAGAGCCGCGGCGGCTTCCGTCGGCTCACCCGGCCGCAGGGCCTGGAACTGTGCGGCTGGGAGGACGCCGACCGCGAGCGGCTGCTGAAGTCCCTCGGCGAGGGACTCGGGGAAGAGCTCGGCGAAGAGCTCGACGGAGGCCTCGGGGAAGGGGGAGAGGGGGCGTAGGTGCGCGGCCGGGTCGACGCGCTCGGTACCATCGTCACGCGCAGCGCAGTGTTGCGTCCTCTGAATCCAGCACGTCAGGAGAGACCGGTGACGGACGTCCGGGTAATCATCAACCGCGAACCCGATCGGGAAGAGCGCGTGGTGACCACGGGCACTACGGCCGCCGAGCTCTTCGCCGACGACCGCTCGATCATCGCCGCCCGCGTCGGCGGCCAGCTCAAGGACCTCGCGTACGCCGTCCAGGACGGCGACGAGGTCGAGCCGGTCGCGATCGGCAGCAAGGACGGCCTGGACATCCTGCGCCACTCCACCGCGCACGTCATGGCGCAGGCCGTGCAGCAGCTCTACCCCGAGGCCAAGCTCGGCATCGGCCCGCCGGTCAAGGACGGCTTCTACTACGACTTCGACGTCGAGAAGCCCTTCCACCCCGATGACCTCAAGGCCATCGAGAAGCGGATGCAGGAGATCATCAAGCGCGGGCAGAAGTTCTCCCGCCGCGTGGTCACCGACGAGTCCGCCCGCGAGGAGCTGGCCGCCGAGCCGTACAAGCTGGAGCTGATCGGCCTCAAGGGCTCCGCCGCCACCGCCGGCGAGGGCGCCGACGTCGAGGTCGGCGCCGGCGAGCTCACCATCTACGACAACCTGGACGCCAAGACCGGCGAGCAGTGCTGGGGCGACCTCTGCCGCGGCCCGCACCTGCCCAGCACCCGGTACATCCCGGCGTTCAAGCTGATGCGCAACGCGGCCGCCTACTGGCGCGGCAGCGAGAAGAACCCGATGCTGCAGCGCATCTACGGGACCGCCTGGCCCACCAAGGACGAGCTCAAGGCCCACCTCGACTTCCTGGTCGAGGCCGAGAAGCGCGACCACCGCAAGCTCGGCAACGAGCTCGACCTCTTCTCCATCCCCGAGGAGATCGGCTCCGGCCTCGCCGTCTTCCACCCCAAGGGCGGCATCATCCGCCGGGCGATGGAGGACTACTCGCGCAAGCGGCACGAGGAGGAGGGCTACGAGTTCGTCTACACCCCGCACGCCACCAAGGGGAAGCTCTTCGAGAAGAGCGGCCACCTCGACTGGTACGCGGACGGTATGTACCCGCCCATGCAGCTCGACGAGGGCGTGGACTACTACCTCAAGCCGATGAACTGCCCGATGCACAACCTGATCTTCGACGCGCGCGGCCGCTCGTACCGTGAACTGCCGCTGCGCCTCTTCGAGTTCGGGACGGTGTACCGGTACGAGAAGTCCGGCGTGGTGCACGGCCTGACCCGCGCCCGCGGCTTCACGCAGGACGACGCGCACATCTACTGCACCCGCGAGCAGATGGCGGAGGAGCTCGACTCGACGCTGACCTTCGTGCTCAACCTGCTGCGCGACTACGGTCTGACCGACTTCTACCTGGAGCTGTCGACCAAGGACCCGGTCAAGTACGTCGGCTCGGACGAGACCTGGGAGGAGGCCACCGCCGTCCTCGCCAGCGTGGCCGAGAAGCAGGGGCTGCCGCTGGTGCCGGACCCGGGCGGCGCGGCCTTCTACGGCCCGAAGATCTCGGTCCAGGCGCGCGACGCGATCGGCCGGACCTGGCAGATGTCGACGATTCAGCTCGACTTCAACCTCCCCGAGCGTTTCGATCTCGAGTACACGGCGGCGGACGGCTCGCGCCAGCGGCCGGTCATGATCCACCGCGCGCTGTTCGGCAGCATCGAGCGGTTCTTCGCGGTGCTGCTGGAGCACTACGCCGGCGCCATGCCGCCGTGGCTGGCCCCGGTCACCGTGACGGGCATCCCGATCACCGACGAGCACGTGCCGTACCTGCTGGAGGTCGCGGCCGGGCTGAAGAAGCACGGGATCCGGGTCGAGGTGGACACCTCGGACGACCGCATGCAGAAGAAGATCAGGAACGCTCAGAAGAGCAAGGTTCCGTACATGCTGATCGCCGGCAACGACGACGTCGAGGCGGGCGCGGTGTCCTTCCGGTACCGCAACGGCGAGCAGAAGAACGGCGTGCCGGTGGCGGACGCCGTCGCCGAGATCGTGGACGCGGTGAGGAACCGCGTCCAGGTGTGACGCCTTCGGACCACCACGCGCGGGGCGGGCTCTCGATGAGTCCGCCCCGCGCGGCTTTGCAAGCAGCGTTGGGCGAATATGCTGATCAGCATGACGACTGAGCCGGAACTGCAGCGGGGCGTCGGGGAGCCGGACGGCTTCCGCCGCCTGTGGACCCCCCATCGGATGGCCTACATCCAGGGTGAGAACAAGCCCACCGGTCCGGCTCCGGACGACGGTTGTCCGTTCTGCTCGATCCCCTCGCTGAGCGACGAGGACGGGCTGGTCATCGCCCGGGGCGGCGCCGTGTTCGCGGTGCTGAACCTGTACCCGTACAACGGCGGCCACTTGATGGTGGTCCCGTACCGGCACGTCGCGGACTACACCGACCTGGACGAGGCGGAGACGGCCGAGCTGGCCGACTTCACCAAGCGGGCGATGACCGCGCTGCGGTCGGCCTCGGGGGCGCACGGGTTCAACATCGGGATGAACCAGGGCGCGGCGGCCGGTGCCGGGATCGCGGCGCACCTGCACCAGCACGTGGTGCCGCGCTGGGGCGGGGACACCAACTTCATGCCGGTGGTCGGCCACACCAAGGTGCTGCCGCAACTGCTGGCGGACACCCGGAAGATGCTGGCCGAGGCCTGGCCGCAGGACTGATCGGGAACGCCGGAGGGGCCCGTCACCGCTGAGTCGGTGGCGGGCCCCTCCGGCGTGCGCGGGCCGTGGTCACTCGAACTGGTCGACCTTGTACGGGCGGGTGCCCTGGGCCTCGGACTTGATGATCGAGGCGCGGTTCTTGAAGCGGTCGGTGTCCAGGTCGTGCTCCTCCAGGAACTCCAGGGTGGCGGCGTGCACGGCGCCGAGGACCGGGACGGAGGCGTTGAGCGCGTTGTCGGTCATGAACCGGCTGCCCCACGGCGGGCTCGCCCAGGCGTGCCGGAAGCCGAACGGCTCGGGCAGGCCCAGGCCGCCGCCGAGCCAGGAGAGCAGCCCGGGGGCGCGGGTGAGCGGCGCGCGCAGGGCCTGGCGGACCACCTCGTCGTTGTCGATCAGGGGGAGCTTGACGGTGCGCTCCTCCCAGAACTTGCCGGTCTTCTGGACGGTCTTCTCCTTGGCCGAGGGCTTGTCGGAGAAGACGCCGTTGACCGGGCCGAGCGCGTAGCCGGCGACGGTGACGGTGAGGGTGTTGGCGAGCAGGGTGACGGTGACGGTGAAGGTGATGATCAGCTTGCCGTCGAAGGTGATGAACTGGGTGGCGAGGTAGTGCCGGGGGCCGCCGCCGGCGAAGGTCTGCTTGTCGGCGATGGTCTGGAGGGCGAAGTCGCGCATCCGGTCGCCGTCCATGTCGGCGTTGCCGGGGCGGGAGATCTCATCGGCGTTCTCGCCGATTTCGAGGACCGCCCACTGCTTGACCGTGATGTTGGTCATCCCGCTGTTGGCGACCTCGCTGACGGCGAGCCCCTTGAGGTGCGAGGAGATCTTCCGGACGAGGTCCCAGGGGTGGAAGGCGCGGAAGTCGGAGTGGCCCGCGGCGGGGCGCATCACGTCGACCAGGCGCCATTCGCCCCAGCGCTTGCCGACGCCGAGGATGCCCTTGGGACCGGCGTAGTGCTGGACGTTGGTCTCCTGCTCGGCCTCAATGCGGGCGAGCTTGTCGCGCAGGTCGACGGCCTTCTTGTCGAGGTCGTCGCGGGGGACGGCCTTGGAGACGGTGGCGGCGACGGAGCTGCCCTCGGCGAGGGCGAGCCAGCGCTCGCGGAGCTCCTTGGTGGAGCGCAGCACGATGCGTCGGGCGAGGATCCCGCCGATGATGGGCGGGATCATGGCGACGCGCAGGTAGACGCCGAGCGGGCCGTGGGCGGGGGGCTTGACGAGGAACAGGACGGAGACCACGGCTGCGGCCAGGAGCGCGAGGGCGCCGTAGAGCTCGTCCTGGAGGGCCTTGCCCTTCATGAGGTAGATGCGCAGGTAGAACGCACCGATCCAGATCAGGGTGCCGGGCAGGGCGAGCAGGCCGAAGAGCACGGTGACCACGGTGAGCTTGCGGTCCCGCGCGGCCCGCAACTCCTGTGCGGCCAGGCAGTGTTCGACGATCTGGCGGGTGTCGGTGCCGAACGAGGGCACGATCGGCTTGCGCCCGGCACCGACGGTGCGGGAGATGACGGCGGCGCTGAACGCCTCGCCGAGGTTCGCCTCGAAGAGCTTGAACCGGGGCTTCTTGTGGGTCGCGGCGGTGACCTTGCCGACGAAGTCCTCGATCTTGCCGTCGCGGTACGCGACCGAGGAGAGCGCCGGGGTGACTCCGGTTTGCGGCCCGGCGTCGGTGCGGGGTATCTGCGCACCCGGAGTCATGTCGAGTGTGGTCACGGTGGCGTCCCCTCCTCCCCTTGTCAGCGGCAGGTTATCGTGCCGCGGTGTCGCCGCGCGCATGATCGTCTGAAGTGCCGTCACGATCGGGCCGCGCCTGGGCTTGAGAGGCATGATGCCCAGCTTCGGGCTGGTCGATACCCGGTCGGCGGCGGTCGTCGGGGTGGTGCAGGATGGCCGTGACGGCCAGGAAGGGAGCCCGGGCGATGGATCCGGTGTTGGTGTTCGACGGGGACTGTTCGTTCTGTTCGTCCTGCGTGCGGTGGGCGGAGCGCTATCTGCGGCAGACGCTGGCCTCGGGGGGCTGGGACGCGGTGCCGTTCCAGTTCGAGGACCTGGCGGCGCTGGACGCGCGCGCGGGCGGGCTGGGCGAGGTGACCGCGGAGCGGGCGGAGCGCGAGGTGCTGTGGGTGACGCCGACGGGCCGGGTGTACGGGGGTGCGCAGGCGGTGGCGCGGCTGCTGATGCGTTCGGGCGGCGCGTGGGCGTACCTGGGGGCGGTGCTGGCGTCGGCGCCGGTGCGGCCGGTGGCGGGCCTGGCGTACCGCTGGGTGGCGCGCAACCGGCACCGGATGCCGGGGGGTACGGCGGCGTGCGCGCTGCCGCGGCGGCAGGGCGCTCAGTCGGTGTAGCGGGTGGCCAGGGCGGTCGGCATGGGTTCGTGGCGCAGGTAGGCGCGGGAGAACTCGGCGGTGCCGTGGGTGAGTGAGCGCAGGTCGACCGGGTAGCGGACGAGTTCGAGTTCGGGGACCTCGGCGCGCAGCAGGGTCAGGCCGGGGCCGCCGGTCTCGGTGCCGAGGACGCGGCCGCGGCGGGCGGAGAGGTCGCCGAGTACGGCGCCGAGGTAGTCGTCGGGCAGCAGGACGGCGACGGCGGCGACGGGTTCGAGCAGCCGGATGACGGCGTGTTCGGCGGCGTCGCGCAGGGCGAGGGCGGCGGCGGCCTGGAAGGACGCGTCGGAGGAGTCCACGGAGTGGGCCTTGCCGTCGGTGAGGGTGACCCGGACGTCGACGAGCGGGTGGCCGGTGGCGACGCCCTTGGCGAGCTGGGCGCGCAGGCCCTTCTCGACGGAGGGGATGAAGTGCTTGGGGACGGCGCCGCCGACGACGTGCTCCTGGAACTCGAAGCCGGAGCCGGCCGGGAGGGGTTCGACCTCCAGGTCGCAGATGGCGTACTGGCCGTGGCCGCCGGACTGCTTGACGAGCCGGCCGTGGCCGGCGGCGGCGGTGCCGAAGGTCTCGCGGAGGGCGACCTGGGGTTCGACGGTGTCGACGTGGACGCCGTGCCGGGTGCGCAGGCGGTCGAGGACGACCTCGGCGTGGGCCTCGCCGGTGCACCAGAGGACGAGCTGGTGGGTGTCGGGGTTCTGTTCGAGGCGTAGGGCCGGGTCCTCGGCGGTGAGGCGGGTGAGGGCCTGGGAGAGCTTGTCGTCGTCGGCCTTGCTGTGGGCTTCGACGGCGATCGGGAGCAGGGGCTCGGGGAGGGCCCAGCCGGCGAGGTCGACGGGGTGGCCGGGGTCGTGGACGGTGTCGCCGGCGCGGGCGGTGGTGAGCTTGGCGATGCAGACGAGGTCGCCGGCGACGGCGTGCGGGACGGGCCGCTGGAGCTTGCCGAAGGGGCTGCTGAGGGCGGTGACGCGTTCGTCGCCGTTCTGGTCGGCGCTGTGGGCGGGGCCGGCGAGGTGGATGCGGGTGTCGGGACGCAGGGTGCCGGCGTACAGGCGCAGCAGGCTGATCCGGCCGACGTAGGTGTCGCCGGTGACGCGGACGACCTGGGCGGCGAGCGGGGCGTCGGGGTCGCAGTCGGGGGCGGGGCGGGTGCGTTCGCCGGGGTCGGGGAAGGTGTGGACGATCAGGTCGAGGAGTTCGGTGGCGCCGAGGCCGTTCTCGCTGGTGGGGACGGCGGGGTGGAGGGCGCAGCTGAGGACTTCGCGGCGCAGGCCGGCTTCGAGGGCGTCGGTGTCGAGGGTGTCGCCGGAGAGGTAGCGCTCCATGAGCGTGTCGTCCTGGCCGGAGATGGCCTCGACGAGGCTGTCGTGGGCCGGCCCGGTGTCGGGCAGCGGAGCGGCCCGGCCGTAGGTGTCGCCGGTGAGCAGGTCGACGCTGCCGTCGGGGCGGCCGTCGTGGAGGACGGGCAGGAAGAGCGGGCGGAGGGTGTCGGGGCCCAGGTCGAAGGCGTCGTGGCAGGCGGTGAGGATGTCGTCGAAGCCGGTGCGGGCGAGGTCGAGTTTGGCGACGGCGATGGCGCGCGGGATGCCTTCGGCGGCGCACTCGCGCCAGAGTGCGCGGGTGGGGGCGGTGACGGGGTCGGTGGCGGAGACGACGAAGACGGCGGCGTCGGCGGCGTGCAGGGCGGCGCGCAGGTCGGCGGTGAAGTCGGGGTGGCCGGGCGGGTCGATCAGGTTGATCTTGACGCCCTTCCATTCGAGCGGGAGCAGCGAGAGCTGGACGGAGCGCTGCTGGTGGTGCTCGATGTCCTCGTGGTCGGAGACGGTGGTGCCGTCGGTGACGCGACCGGCCCGGCCGGTGGCGCCGGCGGCGAGGGCGAGGGATTCGGCGAGCGTGGTCTTGCCCACACCGCTGGAGCCGATGAGGACGACGTTGCGCAGGTCCCGGGGGGCGGTGACGGCGGGTGCCTGGGCGGCTCGTGCCGTGCTGCGGTCGGGCATCGGGGTCTCCTCCCGTCGCGCCGGGGCTGTCCTTCGAAAGTGTAGGTGCGGGTGCTGCGGCGGCGCGTGTCGTACGGGTGGGCGGTGACCGTCCGTGTGTGGGACGTGGCCGGGGTGTCGTCGGGCGGTGCGTGCGACGGAGCGTGCCTCCGGCCTGGCTACGATGGGTGGGCCGGACGGGCTGATCCGTCCGGCCGTCTGCCGCGCGTGTTGCGCCAGGCGGGTACCAGGGAGATCGGAGCGGTCGGGAAGGCCATGCTCAACAAATACGCGCGTGCCTTCTTCACACGTGTTCTGACCCCGTTCGCCGCGTTCCTGATCCGGCTGGGCGTGAGCCCGGACGCCGTGACGCTGATCGGTACGGCCGGTTCGGTGGCCGGTGCGCTGGTGTTCTTCCCCCGCGGGGAGTTCTTCTGGGGCACCATCACGATCACGCTGTTCATCTTCTCGGACCTGGTGGACGGGAACATGGCCCGCCAGCTGGGCCGGAGCACCAGGTGGGGGGCGTTCCTGGACTCCACGCTGGACCGGGTCGCGGATGCGGCGATCTTCGGTGGTCTGGCGATGTGGTACGCGGGCAAGGGTGACGACAACCTGCTGTGCGCGGTGGCGATCTGCTGCCTGGCGAGCGGGCTGGTGGTGTCGTATACCAAGGCGCGGGCGCAGAGCCAGGGGCTGCCGTGCGACGTGTCGGGGCTGGTGGAGCGGGCCGAGCGGCTGGTGGCCAGCCTGGTGGCGGCCGGGGTCGCGGGTCTGCACAAGTTCGGGGTGCCGTACGTGGAGTGGCTGCTGCCGGTGGCGCTGTGGCTGGTGGCGGTGGGCAGTCTGGTGACGGTGTTCCAGCGCATGCTGACCGTGCGCCGGGAGGCGTTCGAGGCCGACCGAGCGGCGGCCGGGAGCTGATGGGGGGCGTCCTGCGGTGACGGACCGACTGGTGTACTGGGCGTACGCGCTGGGCTGGGCGGTGCTGAAGCACCTGCCGGAGCGGGTGGCGCGGGGCCTGTTCGACCGGCTGGCGGACCACGCCTGGCGCCGGCGGGGCAAGCGGGTGCTCCAGTTGGAGGCGAACCTGCGCCGGGTCCGTCCGGGACTGGACGAGGCGGGCCTGCGGGCGCTGTCCCGGGCCGGGATGCGTTCGTACCTGCGGTACTGGATGGAGTCGTTCCGGCTGCCGGTCTGGAGCAGGGAGCGGGTGGCCCGGGATGTCCGGTCGGAAGGCCTGGAGAACCTGCGCGCGCCGATCGAGGCCGGTCGGGGCGCGGTGATCGCGCTGCCGCACATGGGCAACTGGGACCTGGCGGGCACCTGGGTGGCGCAGCTGGGCTTCCCGTTCACCACGGTCGCGGAGCGGTTGAAGCCGGAGCGGCTGTTCGACCGGTTCGTGGAGTTCCGGGAGGGCCAGGGCATGGAGGTCCTGGCGTTGACCGGGGGCGGGGCGAACGTGATCGGCACGCTGGCGCGACGGCTGCGCGAGGGTCGGCTGGTCTGCCTGGTGGGGGACCGGGACCTCTCGGAGGCGGGCGTGGAGGTGTCGTTCTTCGGGGAGGCGACCCGGATGCCGGCCGGTCCGGCGGCGCTGTGCCAGCGCACCGGGGCGGCGCTGCTGCCGGTGACGCTCTGGTACGACGGCCCGGTGATGCGGGCGCGGATCCACCCCGAGGTGCCGGTGCCGCAGGAGGGCGACCGCAAGGAGCGGACGCAGGTGATGACGCAGGCGCTCGCGCGGGTGTGGGAGGAGGCGATCCGCGAGCACCCCGAGGACTGGCACATGCTGCAGCGGTTCTGGCTGGCCGACCTCCCGGTCCGTGAGACGGTGGAGGAGGCGGCCGCGCCGCACTCCGAGGCGGCCCGGGCGGCCGCGCCGGAGCCGGCCGGCGAGCCGGCGGCCGAGGCCTCCGGGTCCTGATCCCGGCCAGCAGGAGTACCCGAAGGAGCATGAGGAACCCGTGAAGATCGGCATCGTCTGCCCGTACGACTGGGACGTCCCCGGTGGGGTGCAGTTCCACATCCGGGACCTGGCCGAGCACCTGATCGGTCTGGGCCACGAGGTCTCGGTGCTGTCGCCGGCCGAGGACGAGGAGGCGCTGCCGCCGTACGTGGTCGGCGCCGGGCGGGCGGTGGCGGTGCCGTACAACGGGTCGGTGGCGCGGCTGAGCTTCGGCGTCCTGTCGGCGGCGCGGACGCGGCGGTGGTTGCACGAGGGCCGGTTCGACATCCTGCACGTGCACGAGCCGGCCGCGCCGAGCGTGTCGATGCTGGCCGCCTGGTCGGCGTCCGGGCCGATGGTGGGGACGTTCCACACCTCCAACCCGCGCTCGCGGGCGATGATCGCGGCCTCGCCGATCCTGCAGCCCGGCCTGGAGAAGATGCGGGCCCGGATCGCGGTGTCGGAGTACGCCCGGCGGACGCTGGTGGAGCACCTGGGCGGCGACGCGGTGGTGATCCCGAACGGCGTGGACGTCGGCTTCTTCGCGGACGCCGAGCCGGATGAGCGCTGGTGCGGCGGTGCGGCGGCCGGGGAGCCGGGCACGATCGGCTTCGTCGGCCGCATCAACGAGCCGCGCAAGGGCCTGCCGACGCTGCTGGCGGCGCTGCCGAAGATCCTGGCCGAGCGGCCGGGCGTGCGGCTGCTGGTGGCGGGCAAGGGGGACGAGGAGGAGGCCGTCGCCGGCCTGGCGCCGGAGGTCCGCCGTCAGGTGGAGTTCCTCGGCATGGTGAGCGACCGCGACAAGGCCCGGCTGCTGCGCAGCGTGGACCTGTACGTGGCGCCGAACACCGGTGGCGAGAGCTTCGGGATCATCCTGGTCGAGGCGATGTCGGCGGGCGCCCCGGTGCTGGCCAGCGACCTGGACGCGTTCAAGCAGGTGCTGGACGGCGGGGACGCGGGCGAGCTGTTCCCGGTGGAGGACGCGGACGCGCTGGCCGCTGCGGCGCTGCGGCTGCTGGGCGATCCGGGGCGGCTGGGGGAGCTGAGCAAGGCCGCCTCGCGGTACGTGCGGCGGTTCGACTGGTCGACGGTCGGCGCGGACATCCTGGCGGTGTACGAGACGGTGGCGGCGGGGGCCGCGGCGGTGGTCGAGGAGGACGTGCGCGGCGGCCGGCGCGGCCGGTTCGGGCTGGCCCGGGACTGAGGCCGGCGGGCCCGGGACTTTTCCGGGGTGTCGGCGGCGTTAGGGTCGGTCGACCGTATTCGGGCACGACGCATGGGGGCACCGATGCCGCAGATCTCCGTCGACTACTCGCCGAGCCTGGCCGGCTCCTTCGACCGCCGGGCGCTGGGCGTGGCGATCAACCGGCTCGCGGTGGGGACGATCGACGCGAAGCCGGAGGCGTGCAAGACGCTGTTCCGGCAGAACGACGACTTCGTGGTGGGGGAGGGCGAGGGGGCCGCCGCGCAGGTGTACGTCGAGTTCCAGATCTTCCCGGGCCGTACGCCGGAGGCGAAGGCGGCGCTCAGCGAGGGCGTGCTGGCGCTGCTGGCGGAGCACGTCGCGCCGACGCCGGGCACCCGGCTGCACACCGCGGTGAACGTCTCCGACATCGACCGCGGGTCCTACCGGAGCGCGAGCGCGGAGGGCTGAGCCGGTGACACCCGGTAGCGTTGCGCCCCGTGACTACCTGGATCTGGGCCGGCGTGGCCGTGGTGCTCTTCGGCATGTACCTGAGTTGGACGGCCGGTCGGTTGGACCGGCTGCACGCCAGGATCGACGCGGCGCGGGCCGCGTTGGACGCGCAGCTGGTCCGTCGGGCCTCGGTGGCGATGGAGCTGGCCACGTCCTCGCTGCTGGACCCGGCGGCCTCGCTGCTGCTGCTGGACGCGGCGCACGCGGCCCGGCAGGCCGAGGACGACCAGCGTGAGGTGGCGGAGAGCCAGCTGAGCCTGGCGCTGCGGGCGGTCTTCGCCGAGCCGGAGCAGGTGGCGGCGCTGGTGGCGGAGCCGGGCGGGGAGGACGCGGTGCGCGACCTGACGGCGGCGGTGCGCCGGGCGCCGATGGCGCGCCGGTTCCACAACGACGCGGTGCGGGCGGCGCGGGCGGTGCGCGAACACCGTCTGGTGCGGTACTTCCGGCTGGCGGGGAAGGCCCCGTTCCCGCTGGCGTTCGAGATGGACGATGCCCCGCCGCCCGCGCTCACGCCCGAAGGGGCACCCGCCTAGGCTGTGCTCGGATACGGCCCGTTTGTCGCATCCCGTCGTCCGGGCTGGACTTGGTGGCGCATGGTTGCGTCACCCGTTCCGCCTACCATAGGGCGATAGCACTGGTTCATCTTCGAGTGAGGTCTCACGTGTCCACCACCCCCACCACCGCAGACCAGCCGCAGATCGGTACCGCCCGGGTGAAGCGCGGCATGGCCGAGCAGCTCAAGGGCGGTGTGATCATGGACGTGGTCAACGCCGAGCAGGCCAAGATCGCCGAGGACGCCGGCGCGGTGGCCGTCATGGCGCTGGAGCGGGTTCCGGCCGACATCCGCAAGGACGGCGGCGTGGCCCGGATGTCCGACCCGAACATGATCGAGGAGATCATCGAGGCGGTCTCCATCCCGGTGATGGCCAAGTCGCGGATCGGTCACTTCGTCGAGGCCCAGGTCCTCCAGTCGCTCGGCGTCGACTACATCGACGAGTCCGAGGTGCTGACCCCGGCCGACGAGGTCAACCACTCCGACAAGTGGGCCTTCACCACCCCCTTCGTCTGTGGCGCCACCAACCTGGGCGAGGCCCTGCGCCGCATCGCCGAGGGCGCGGCCATGATCCGCTCGAAGGGCGAGGCCGGCACCGGCAACGTCGTCGAGGCCGTCCGCCACCTGCGCCAGATCAAGAACGAGATCGCCAAGCTGCGCGGCTTCGACAACAACGAGCTGTACGCCGCCGCCAAGGAGCTGCGCGCCCCGTACGAGCTCGTCAAGGAGGTCGCCGAGCTCGGCAAGCTGCCGGTCGTGCTGTTCTCCGCCGGTGGCGTGGCCACCCCGGCCGACGCCGCGCTGATGCGCCAGCTCGGCGCCGAGGGCGTCTTCGTCGGTTCGGGCATCTTCAAGTCGGGCGACCCGGCCAAGCGCGCCGCCGCCATCGTGAAGGCCACCACCTTCTTCGACGACCCGAAGATCATCGCGGACGCCTCCCGCAACCTCGGCGAGGCCATGGTCGGCATCAACTGCGACACCCTGCCGGAGACCGAGCGCTACGCCAACCGCGGCTGGTAGTCGCCCCTTGTGCCGGCCCGTCGCAGCGCCTCGGCGCGCGGCGGGCCGCGTCACGTACATCCGTAGAACGATCTAACGAGGTTGAAGACCGTGAGCACTCCAGTCATCGGCGTCCTCGCCCTCCAGGGTGACGTCCGCGAGCACCTGGTCGCGCTGGCCGAGGCCGACGCGCTCGCCCGCCCGGTGCGCCGTGCCGAGGAGCTGGCCGAGGTCGACGCGCTGGTGATCCCCGGCGGGGAGTCCACCACCATGTCCAAGCTGGCGCTGCTGTTCGGCGTGATGGACCCGCTGCGCGAGCGGGTCGCCGCCGGGATGCCGGTGTACGGCACCTGCGCGGGAATGATCATGCTGGCCGACAAGATCCTGGACGGCCGGGACGACCAGGAGACCGTCGGCGGCATCGACATGACCGTGCGCCGCAACGCCTTCGGCCGCCAGAACGAGTCCTTCGAGTCCGGTGTCGCCTTCGAGGGCCTGGGCGACGCGCCGGTGCACGGCGTCTTCATCCGGGCCCCCTGGGTCGAGGGCGTCGGCGCGGGTGTCGAGGTGCTGGCCGAGCTGCCCGCCGCGGACGGTCCGGAGAGCCGGATCGTGGCCGTGCGCCAGGGCAACCTGCTGGCGACCTCCTTCCACCCGGAGCTCACCGGCGACCACCGCGTGCACGCCTACTTCGTCGCGATGGTCGAGGAGCACCTGGGGCGGCGCTGACCGTGTGCGCCTTTCCGGTGACGACACCGGTAAGATCTCATCTGTTTCATTTCCCTTTGGCGACGTAAAGGAGCTGGCGAATGTCCGGCCACTCTAAGTGGGCTACCACCAAGCACAAGAAGGCCGTGATCGACGCCAAGCGCGGCAAGCTCTTCGCCAAGATGATCAAGAACATCGAGGTGGCGGCGCGCACCGGCGGTCCCGACCCGGCCGGCAACCCGACCCTCTACGACGCCATCCAGAAGGCGAAGAAGAGTTCGGTCCCGATCGACAACATCAACCGCGCCGTCAAGCGCGGTGGCGGTCTGGAGGCCGGCGGCGCCGACTACCAGACCATCATGTACGAGGGCTACGGCCCGAACGGCGTCGCCGTCCTGATCGAGTGCCTCACCGACAACCGCAACCGCGCCGCCTCCGACGTGCGCGTCGCGATGACCCGCAACGGCGGCTCGATGGCCGACCCGGGCTCGGTGTCGTACCTGTTCACCCGCAAGGGCGTCGTGATCGTCCCCAAGGCTGACGGCGTGGACGAGGACAAGCTCTTCGAGGTCGTCCTCGACCAGGAGCCCGAGGAGATCAACGACCTCGGCGACTCGTTCGAGATCGTCTCCGAGGCCGCCAAGATGGTCGCCGTGCGCACCGCGCTGGTGGACGCCGGCGTCGACTACGACTCGGCCGAGGCCAACTTCCTCCCGAGCATGCAGGTCGAGCTGGACGTCGACGGCGCCCGCAAGATCCTCAAGCTGATCGACGTGCTGGAGGACAGCGACGACGTGCAGAACGTCTTCGCCAACTTCGACATCTCCGACGAGGTCGGTGCGCAGCTCGACGCCGAGTGATCGTTCTCACTCCCCGGCCCGGCGGTCTTCCGACCGCCGGGCCGGTGTCTTTGCGGGCGCTGTCGGACCCGGACGGTAGCCTTCGCAGGTCGCCCGCCGTGGGCCGGAGGGCGTGCCCGGGCCGGAGCGCCCGGAGGCGGGCGGCGACCAACGAGAGGCGGGGCTGTGGTACGGGTACTGGGCGTGGACCCGGGGCTGACCAGGTGCGGGATCGGCGTGGTCGAGGGTGCGCCGGGGCGGCCGCTGCGGATGGTCGGGGTCGGCGTGGTGCGCACCCCCGCCGAGGACGAGATCGGGCGGCGGCTGCTGCTGGTGGAGCAGGGCATGGAGGCCTGGCTCGACGAGCACGAGCCGGAGCTGGTCGCCGTCGAGCGGGTGTTCGCCCAGCACAACGTCCGGACGGTGATGGGCACCGCCCAGGCCAGCGCGGTCGCGATGCTCTGCGCCACCCGGCGCGGCATCCCGGTCACCCTGCACACCCCGAGCGAGGTCAAGGCCGCCGTCACCGGCTCCGGCCGGGCCGACAAGGCGCAGGTCACGGCCATGGTGCAGCGCCTGCTGCGGCTGGACGCCCCGCCCAAGCCCGCCGACGCCGCCGACGCGCTGGCGCTGGCCATCTGCCACATCTGGCGCGGCGGGGCGGTCAACCGCCTGGAGGCCGCGGTACGGGCGGCCCGCGCCACCCCCCTGAAAGGAAGCAGCCGGTGATCGCCTTCGTGCAAGGGCCCGTGGCGGCCATCTCCTCCGGACTCGCCGTGGTCGAGGTCGGCGGGGTCGGCATGGCCGTGCAGTGCACGCCGAACACGCTGGCCGGGCTCCGGCTGGGTGAGCCCGCCCGGCTCGCGACCTCGCTGGTGGTCCGGGAGGACTCGCTGACCCTGTTCGGCTTCGCGGACGACGACGAGCGCGCCGTCTTCGAGATCCTCCAGGCCGCGCCGGGCGTCGGCCCGAAGCTGGCGCAGGCGATCCTCGGGGTGCACAGCCCCGACGCGCTGCGGGCCGCGGTGGCCGGCGGCGACGAGAAGGCGCTGGTGGCCGTGCCCGGCATCGGGAAGGCGAAGGCCGCCAAGCTGCTGCTGGAGTACAAGGACAAGCTGGGAGCCCCGCACGGCGCGGTGCCGGCGCAGAAGCCGATCGCGAGCGGTCCGGCCCCCTGGAGCGAGCAGCTGCACTCGGCGCTGACCGGTCTCGGCTACGCTCCGCGCGAGGCGGACGAGGCGGTCGTGGCCGTCACCTCCGAGGCGGAGGCCCAGCAGACGCCGGACGTCGGCGCACTGCTCCGGCTCGCCCTGCGCGGCCTCAACCGATCCCGCTAAAGCCATCTGGCGATCTGTCCTCTTGTCGACTTTGGAGCATGTGCTGATGAGTCCGTACGACTCGGACCCGGGCGACCGGCTGGTGACGGCCGCCGCCGACGGGGAGGACCAGGCGGTCGAGGCGGCGCTGCGCCCCAAGGCGCTGGACGAGTTCATCGGTCAGGAGCGGGTGCGCGAGCAGCTGTCCCTGGTGCTCCAGGCGGCCCGCAAGCGCGGCAGCGCGCCCGACCACGTGCTGCTCAGCGGGCCGCCCGGGCTGGGCAAGACCACCCTGTCCATGATCATCGCCGCCGAGCTGGGCGCCCCGATCCGGATCACCTCCGGTCCGGCGATCCAGCACGCGGGGGACCTCGCGGCGATCCTCTCCTCGCTCGCCGAGGGCGAGGTGCTCTTCCTCGACGAGATCCATCGGATGTCCCGTCCGGCCGAGGAGATGCTCTACATGGCGATGGAGGACTTCCGGGTCGACGTGATCGTCGGCAAGGGCCCGGGCGCCACCGCCATCCCGCTGGAACTGCCGCCCTTCACCCTGGTCGGCGCCACCACCCGGGCCGGCCTGCTGCCGCCCCCGCTGCGCGACCGCTTCGGCTTCACCGGGCACATGGAGTTCTACGCCCCGGCCGAGCTCGAACGGGTGGTGCGCCGCTCGGCCACCCTGCTGGACGTGGAGATCGACCCGGCCGGCGCCGCCGAGATCGCCGGCCGCTCGCGGGGGACGCCGCGCATCGCCAACCGGCTGCTGCGCCGGGTCCGCGACTTCGCGCAGGTGCGGCACGACGGCCAGGTCACGGCGGAGATCGCCGCCCGGGCGCTGGACGTCTACGAGGTGGACGCCCGCGGTCTGGACCGGCTGGACCGCGCGGTGCTGACCGCGCTGCTGCGGCTGTTCGGCGGCGGGCCGGTCGGTTTGTCGACTCTCGCGGTCGCGGTGGGGGAGGAGTCCGAGACGGTCGAGGAGGTGGCGGAGCCCTTCCTGGTCCGCGAGGGCCTGCTCGCCCGGACCCCGCGCGGCCGGATCGCCACCGCGGCGGCCTGGCAGCACCTCGGGCTGACCCCGCCGGTCCAGGCCAACCGGGGCGCCGTGCCCGCGCAATCCGAACTCCTCCGGGCCGACGAGGGCTGAACGGGTGATCGCCGCCCGCCGGTTCCCGGGAGGCGTCCGATGCGCCACCCCGGTGAGTGGCCCGCGTGCGAGCCGGGGGCGAAGTCCGGGGAAACTGTACAGGCGGAGGGTCGCCACTTTTGGCGGCAGGATGCGATGCTTGGCGTTGTCCGATCAGTTCGGGGTCGCCTAGACTCCGCCGGACCGCCCCGCTCACCTGACGGGCCGACCAATACCACACAGGCCGCCGGTCGGCGGCCCGTAAAGGACCCTGGCTGCAGTGAACTTCATCATCCTTCTCCTCCCGATCATCGCGATCGTGCTCATGTTCCGGTCGCAGAAGAAGCGCCAGTCGCAGATGCAGCAGATGCAGACCTCGCTGGAGCCAGGGGCGGGGGTGCGCACCATCGGCGGCCTGTACGCCCAGGTGAAGGCGGTCAACGAGGAGACCATCGAGCTGGAGATCGCGCCCGGCGTGGTCACCCACTTCACCAAGAGCGCGATCGCCGCTGTCCTGGACCCCCAGGAGTACGACGCGATCATCAACGGCCGCCCCGCCGATGACGAGCTGGCCGAGCCGGAGGCCGAGGACGCCGACGCCGAGCCGGTCGAGGACAAGCCGCTGACGCTCACCAAGGACGGCGGCGCCAAGGGCGACGTCGAGGGCGGGGCTCCCGCGAGCAAGTAGTACGGTCGGGCACCAGCCCGGCCGCGCGGCCCAGTGCCGCGAGCCCACAGGACCTCAGGGCCGCAGAACCGCCATGCCCCCGTCCCGCCACAAGCCGGACGGGGGTCCGGTTGGGGGAGTGGCATGGACAGGGAGAAACGAGCAAGGTGGCAACACCCAAGTCGCGCCCGCGCGACGGCTACCCAGGGCGGGCGCTGGCCCTCATCCTGGTCGTCACCGTCGGACTGGTCGCCCTCATGTTCGGGACGGGCCACACCAAGCCCCGGCTCGGAATCGACCTCGCCGGTGGCACCAGCATCACGCTGACCGCGAAGTCGACAGACCCCAAGGCGATCACCAAGTCCAACATGGACATCGCCACCGGGATCATCGAGCGCCGCGTCAACGGCATGGGTGTCTCCGAGGCGGAGGTGCAGACCCAGGGCGACAACACGATCATCGTGAACATCCCCAAGGGCGGCAACCAGCAGAACGCGGCGGACCAGGTGGGTACCACCGCCAAGCTGTTCTTCCGCCCGGTCCTGGCGGTGGCGCCCAGCGGCTTCACGCCGCCGGCGCCCACCGGCTCCCCCTCGGCCACCGGCACTCCGAGCGCGGCCCCGTCCGCCGGGTCCACCGCCTCGGCCGGCGCGAGCGCGTCCGGCACGCCCAGCGCGAGCGGCAGCAAGCAGGGCCGCCCGGCCGGTGAGGCGCTGGCCGCCGACGCCAGCCCGAGCGCCGCCGCGACGGGCGCGAGCACCGCCCCGAGCGCCGCCACCACGCCGTCCGCGCCCGCCACCCCGCCCAGCGCCGCGGACGTCAGCGCCGCGATGACCCAGGGCACCGTGCCGCCGGAGCTGGCCACGGCCTTCACCAACCTCGACTGCACCAAGCCGGAGGCCCGCGCGGCCCAGACCGGCCCCGAGGACAAGGCCGTCGTCGCCTGCTCGCAGAAGCCCGAGAACGGCTACTACGAGAAGCTCGTCCTCGGCCCCGTCGCCGTGAAGGGCTCGGACGTCTCCAAGGCCCAGCCGAGCCTCGACACCCAGACGGGTGCCGGCTGGCAGGTCCAGCTGCAGTTCAACGGCGCCGGCACCGACGCCTTCACCAAGGTCACCGGCCAGCTCGCCACCCAGGCCCCGCCGAACAACCAGTTCGCGATCGTGCTGGACAACCAGGTCGTCTCGCACCCCGAGGTCAAGAACGTGATCCCCGGCGGCAGTGCCGTGATCACCGGCCGCTTCAGCCAGGCCGAGGCGCAGGACCTGTCCAACGTGCTGGGCTACGGCGCCCTGCCGCTGGAATTCAGCAAGGGCGAGATCACCACCGTCTCCCCGGCGCTCGGCGGCGACCAGCTCATGGCCGGTCTGGTCGCAGGCGTGATCGGCATGCTGCTGGTGGTGCTCTACTCGCTGGTCTACTACCGCGGCCTCGGCCTGGTCTCGATCGCCGGTCTGCTCGTCTCGGCGGCCCTGACCTACTCGATCATGAGCCTGCTCGGCGCCGGGATCGGCTTCGCGCTGAACCTGCCCGCGGTCTGCGGTGCGATCGTCGCGATCGGCATCACCGCCGACTCCTTCATCGTCTACTTCGAGCGCATCCGCGACGAGGTCCGCGAGGGCGCCCCGCTGCGCCCGGCGGTCCAGCGGGCCTGGCCGCGCGCCCGGCGCACCATCCTGGTGTCGGACTTCGTGTCCTTCCTCTGTGCCGCCGTGCTCTACGTGGTCTCGGTCGGCAAGGTCCAGGGCTTCGCGTTCACCCTGGGGCTGACCACCGCGCTGGACGTCGTGGTGATCTTCCTCTTCACCAAGCCGGTGATCACGCTGCTGGCCCGGCGCAAGTTCTTCGCCAACGGTCACCCGTGGTCCGGCCTGGACCCGAAGCGGCTGGGCGCCCGCCCGCCGCTGCGCAGCAGCCGTCGCCGTAGCCCCTCCTCTGCCGCCGTGAAGGAGGCCTGACACCGTGTCACGCTTCTCCAATCTGGGACACCGGCTCTACCAGGGCGAGGTCAGCTTCGACTTCGTCGGGCGCCGTAAGCTCTGGTACTCCATCTCCGGCGTGATCGTGCTGATCGCGGCGATCGGTCTGGCGATGGGCCTGCACCTGGGCATCGAGTTCAAGGGCGGCTCGGTCTACACCGTGACCAAGCCGGGGCTGACCGTCTCGCAGGCGCAGGAGACGTCCGACAAGATCGTCTCCTCGCACCCGCTGGTGCAGTCGACCGACAACGGCAAGATCCGCATCCAGGTCAGCACCGAGGAGCCGAAGAGCTCGGACGAGATCCGCGCTCAGCTCTCCGAGAAGCTGGCCGTGCCGCTGGACACCGTCGAGGCCCAGGTGATCGGCCCCAGCTGGGGCAAGCAGATCTCCTCGAAGGCGCTCACCGGCCTGATCATCTTCATGGTCCTGGTGACGGTCTACCTGGCGATCGCCTTCGAGTGGCGGATGGCGGTGGCGGCCCTGGTCGCCCTCATCCACGACCTCCTGATCACCATCGGCGTGTACGCCCTGGTGGGCTTCGAGGTCACCCCCGGTACGGTGATCGGCTTCCTGACCATCCTCGGGTACTCGCTCTACGACACGGTCGTCGTCTTCGACACCGTGAAGGAGAACACCAAGGACCTCACCAAGCAGAACAAGCTCACCTACAGCGAGGCGGCCAACGCGGGCCTCAACCAGACCCTGGTGCGTTCGCTCAACACCACCGTGGTCGCCCTGCTCCCGGTCGCCGCGCTGCTGTTCATCGGCGGTGGCCTCCTGGGTGCCGGCACGCTGAACGACATCTCGCTGGCGCTGTTCATCGGCCTCGCGGCCGGTGCCTACTCGTCGATCTGCGTCGCCACTCCGCTGCTGGCGCAGCTCAAGGAGGAGCAGCCGGAGATGAAGGCGCTGCGCAAGCGGGTCCTGCAGCACCGGGCCGCGGCCGCTGCCAAGGCCGCCGGCGAGGTGCCGGCGGACGAGGAGATCGCGGACGAGGACCTGCCTGCGGGTATGGTCGGTCAGCGCGGCCGGGCGGCCGGCACCACGCGTGCCAAGGGCCGTCCGTCCACCAAGCGCTGAACCGACCCGATCGTAAGGACACGCCGTGACCACCGCCGACACCGCACTGGCCGATCTGTTGAACAGCCGGATCCGGGACGTCCCGGACTACCCGAAGCCGGGTGTGCTGTTCAAGGACATCGCGCCGCTGCTGGCCGACGCCGAGGCCTTCGGCGCCCTCACCAGGGCGCTGGCGGACCGGGCGCGGGAGCTCGGGGCGACCAAGGTGGTGGGCCTGGAGGCGCGCGGCTTCGTGTTGGCGGCTCCGGCGGCCTTCGCGGCCGGGCTCGGCTTCGTGCCGATCCGCAAGCAGGGCAAGCTGCCCGGTGAGGTGTTCCGGCGCTCGTACGAGCTGGAGTACGGCTCGGCGACGCTGGAGGTGCAGTGCGACGCCTTCGCGCCCGGTGAGCGGGTGCTGGTGGTGGACGACGTGCTGGCCACCGGTGGCACCATCGGCGCCTCGCTGGACCTGGTGAAGGAGGCCGGCGCCGAGCTGGTGGGCGTCGTGGTGCTGATGGAGCTGGGCTTCCTGGACGGCCGGGAACGGCTGTCCGGGCACCTGAACGGCGCCCCGCTGGAGACGCTGGTCACGGTCTGAGGGACCTGAACGAAGGGCGGCGGTCGGATCATCCGACCGCCGCCCTTCCGTTTCCGGCCCGGGTGGATGAACGCCGGGGCGCCCGGCTCGGTACCATGAAGATTCACCCCCTCCCGGTTGCGTCCGACCGTACGGGCCGCGGCAGGGGTCGGCCCCGGTGCCCCGAGGAGAGTCCTTGCCCGACGAGGTTGTGCCCACGGCCGAAGCGGCCGCCCCCGACAACCGTCCCACGCCCTCGGGGGCCACCCCGGCACGCCCGGCGCCGACCTCCTCGCGACCGACCGGCCCCACCGGGCGAGGCTCCTCCTCGGGTGGCATGCGTGCCCGCTTGGCCCGCCTCGGCGGCCAGCGCTCCAGCGTGCTCAACCCCGTGCTGGAGCCGCTGTTCCGGTCGATCCGGGCGAACGACCCGAAGGCCGACCCGGCGCTGCTGCGGGACATCGAGCGGGCCTACGCCGTCGCCGAGAAGTGGCACCGCGGGCAGAAGCGCAAGAGCGGCGACCCGTACATCACCCACCCGCTGGCGGTGGCCACCATCCTGGCCGAGCTGGGGATGGACGCCCCGACCCTGATGGCCGGGCTGCTGCACGACACCGTCGAGGACACCGACTACGGCCTGGAGACCCTGCGCAAGGACTTCGGCGACTCGGTGGCGCTGCTGGTGGACGGCGTCACCAAGCTGGACCGGGTCAAGTTCGGCGAGGCCGCGCAGGCCGAGACCGTCCGCAAGATGGTCGTCGCGATGGCCAAGGACCCGCGGGTCCTGGTGATCAAGCTGGCCGACCGCCTGCACAACATGCGCACGATGCGCTACCTCAAGCGGGAGAAGCAGGAGAAGAAGGCCCGCGAGACGCTGGAGATCTACGCCCCGCTGGCGCACCGGCTGGGCATGAACACCATCAAGTGGGAGCTGGAGGACCTCGCCTTCGCGATCCTCTACCCCAAGATGTACGACGAGATCGTCCGGCTGGTCGCCGAGCGCGCCCCCAAGCGGGACGAGTACCTGGCGACCGTCATCGACCAGGTCCAGGGGGACCTGCGCGGCGCCCGGATCACCGCCTCCGTCACCGGCCGGCCGAAGCACTACTACTCGGTCTACCAGAAGATGATCGTCCGGGGCCGGGACTTCGCCGAGATCTACGACCTGGTGGGCATCCGGGTCCTGGTCGACACCGTCCGCGACTGCTACGCGGCGCTGGGCACCATCCACGCGCGGTGGAACCCGGTGCCGGGGCGGTTCAAGGACTACATCGCGATGCCCAAGTTCAACATGTACCAGTCGCTGCACACGACGGTGATCGGCCCCGGCGGCAAGCCCGTCGAACTCCAGATCCGCACCTTCGACATGCACCGCCGGGCCGAGTACGGCATCGCCGCGCACTGGAAGTACAAGCAGCGCGCCGTGGCCGGCGCGTCCAAGGTCCGCACCGACACCCCGACCCAGGTCCGCAAGGACGACAAGGCCGGCGCCGTCAACGAGATGGCCTGGCTGCGGCAGCTGCTGGACTGGCAGAAGGAGACCGCCGACCCGGGCGAGTTCCTGGAGTCGCTGCGCTTCGACCTGGCCAGCAACGAGGTCTTCGTCTTCACGCCCAAGGGCGACGTGATAGCCCTGCCGGCCGGCGCGACCCCGGTCGACTTCGCCTTCGCGGTGCACACCGAGGTGGGCTACCGGACGATAGGGGCCCGGGTCAACGGGCGGCTGGTGCCGCTGGAGTCGACGCTGGAGAACGGCGACGCCGTCGAGGTGTTCACCTCCAAGGCGGAGAACGCCGGACCGTCCCGGGACTGGCTGGGCTTCGTCAAGTCGCCGCGCGCCCGCAACAAGATCCGCGCCTGGTTCTCCAAGGAGCGCCGCGAGGAGGCGATCGAGCACGGCAAGGAGGCGATCGTCCGGGCGATGCGCAAGCAGGGCCTGCCGATCCAGCGGATCCTGACCGGCGACTCGCTGGTCACCCTGGCCCACGAGATGCGCTACCCCGACATCTCCTCGCTCTACGCCGCGATCGGCGAGGGCCACGTCACCGCGCAGAACATCGTGCAGAAGCTGGTCCAGGCGCTCGGCGGCGAGGAGGGCGCCACCGAGGACCTCGCCGAGACCGCGACCCCGACGCACGACAACCGCCGGGCGGCGCGCCGCCGGGCCAAGGGCGACCCGGGCGTGATCGTCAAGGGCGTCGAGGACGTCTGGGTCAAGCTGTCCCGCTGCTGCACCCCGGTGCCGGGCGACCCGATCGTCGGCTTCGTGACCCGCGGCAACGGCGTCTCGGTGCACCGCGCCGACTGCGTCAACGTCGAGTCGCTGAGCCAGCAGCCCGAGCGGATGATCGACGTCGAGTGGGCCGCCACCCAGTCCTCGGTGTTCCTGGTGGCCATCCAGGTCGAGGCGCTGGACCGCTCCCGGCTGCTCTCGGACGTCACCCGGGTGCTCTCAGACCAGCACGTCAACATCCTGTCGGCGGCGGTGCAGACCTCCCGCGACCGGGTCGCGATGAGCCGCTTCACCTTCGAGATGGGCGACCCGAAACACCTCGGCCACGTGCTCAAGGCCGTGCGCGGTGTCGAGGGCGTCTACGACGTCTACCGCGTCACCTCGGCCCGCAAGTAGCGCCCCGAGCGCGAGAGAGGGCCCCGGGATCTCCCGGGGCCCTCTCTCGTGCGTTCGGCGGATCAGCCGCTGAACTCCTCCTGGCTGCGGTGCGCCTGCTCCAGCAGGGTCTGCACGCCGGCCAGCTCGTTCTCCAGCTTGGCGATCCGGCCGGCGTTGCCAGCGGCGCGGGCCTTGTCCAGATCGGCCCGGATCTTGTCGGCCTTCGCCTCGAACAGGCCGACCATGCCGGCGGCGCGCGCCTTGGCCTCCGGGTTGGAGCGCCTCCACTCGGCGTCCTCGGCCTCGCGGATGGCCCGCTCGACCGTGTTCAGCCGGCCGTCCAGCTTCGGACGGGCGTCGCGCGGCACGTGCCCGATCGCCTCCCAGCGCTCGTTGACCTCGCGCAGCGCCGCCTTGGCGGCCTTCAGGTCGGTGATCGGCAGGATCGCCTCGGCCTCGGTGGCCAGTGCCTCCTTGAGCTTCTGGTTGGCCACCTGCTCGGCGTCCCGCTCGCTGAACACCGCGGAACGGGCCTGGAAGAAGACGTCCTGCGCGCCGCGGAACCGCGCCCACAGCTCGTCCTCGATGTCCCGCTGGGCCCGGCCGGCGGACTTCCAGCGCGCCATCAGGTCGCGGTAGGCGGCCGCGGTGTCGCCCCACTCGGTGGACGAGGACAGCGCCTCGGCCTCGGCGACCAGCGCCTCCTTGGTCTGCCGGGCCTGCTCGCGCTCGGCGTCCAGGGTCGCGAAGTGCGCCTTGCGGTGCTTGGAGAAGACCGAGCGGGCGTGCGAGAAGCGGTGCCACAGCTCGTCGTCGCTCTTGCGGTCCAGCCGGGGCAGGCCCTTCCAGGTGTCCACCAGGGCGCGCAGCCGGTCCCCGGCCTCCCGCCACTGGGTGGACTCGGCGAGCTGCTCGGCCTCGGAGACCAGCGTCTCCTTGGCGGTGCGGGTCTCGTCCTGGGCCTTGGCGCGGGCGGCCTTGCGCTCCTCGCGCCGGCTCTCGATCTCGCCGGCGAGCGTGTCCAGCCGCTTGGCCAGGGCGGCCAGGTCGCCGACCGCGTGCCCCTCGGTCACCTGGGCGCGCAGGTGGTCCAGCGCGGCCTGGGCGTCCTTGGCGGCCAGGTCGGTGGTGCGCACCCGCTTCTCCAGCAGGCCGATCTCCACCTCGATGCCCTGGTACTTGCGCTCGAAGTAGGCGAGGGCCTCCTCGGGCGAGCCGGCCTGCCAGGAACCCACGACGTGTTCGCCGTCGGCCGTCCTGACGTAGACCGTGCCCTGCTCGTCGACACGGCCCCACGGGTCGCTGCTCATAGCGCGTCCTCCACATGACGTCGCGCCCGCGCCGGGGCGGCGCGCGTCCGTCGTCCACAGTTGATGTGCGGCGGACCGATGAGTCCGCCGTCCCCGTCCGCCGTGACTTGCTGCCGAGGGTGACGGCCAGGCGGGTGCGGGCACCCTGATACAACGCCAACATAGGCGACCAGCCCCGGTGCTGTCCGCATCCGGGCCGGGCGATTTCGGGCCGGGGCCGCGCCGAGGCGCTTCGGGCGCCCCTTGCGGGCGGCCCCGGGAGATGTCAACTCTTCGCGGTGGTCACCGAGTTGAAGGTGACGTCGGCCATCGGGTGGCCGTCCGGGGCACCCTCCAGGGTGCCCGCGGCGGCGATCTTCTGCACCGCGTCCAGGCCCCCGGTGATCTTGCCGAAGGGGGTGTAGTTCGGGGGCAGCTGGGTGTCCTTGTAGACCAGGAAGAACTGGCTCCCGTTCGTGCCGGGGCCGGAGTTGGCCATCGCCACGGTGCCCGCCGGGTAGGTCGCGCCGGTCAGGTTCTCGTCCGCGAACTTGTAACCGGGGCCGCCGGTGCCGCCCGGGACGGTCGCGCTGGCGGTCGGGTCGCCGCACTGGAGCACGAAGATGCCGTCGGTGGTGAGGCGGTGGCACTTGGTGTGGTCGAAGTACTTCTCCCCGGCCAGGAAGACGAAGGAGTTCACCGTGTGTGGGGCCTTGGCCGCGTCGAGCGCGAGCGTCACCTTGCCGCAGTTGGTGTCCAGCGTCGCGGTGTACGAGCCGCCCGCGTCGATCGCCATGGCCGGCTCGGCCTGCCACTGCTTGCCGTTCGGCGCGCCCGGCGCCGGATCGGCGCAGCCCTCGACCGGCTTGCGGGTCGGGGTGGTCGGCTCGGCGCTCTGGCTCGGCGCGGCCTGGGCGGAGGAGGCGGCCGAAGCCGACTTGTCCTTGTCCGAGCCGAACGCCCCGGTGCCGACCAGCGCACCGCCGCCGGCCAGCACCACGACGGCGAGCGCGGCGCCCAGGATCGTGTTGCGGCGCCTGCGCGCGGACCGCGCGGCGACCCGCCGCTCCATCTGGCGCTCGTACTTCTCTCGGGCGAGCTGCCGCCGCCGCTGTTCGCTGCTGACCACCGGCCGTGTCTCCTACGGATGTGCTGGGAAAGTGGATGGGTACCGAAGCGGATCATCGCATCCATCGGCGGCCAAGTGTAGGGACCGGGCCTGTAAGAACGCGGTGAACCTGTCAGTGCGAACCGCGCGCGCCACCCCTATCTGGTTCGCAACCGCACCCGCACCGCCGGTAGGCTGCCTTTACCTCACTGGTTTGCTGCATGACTGGTGGCTGCATCCGACCCGGCCGCCGCGACCGTAGCCGCCACTGCCGACCGCATCACGAAGGACGCGCGTGTTCATCGCCGGATTCCCCGCTGGAGCCTGGGGCACCAACTGCTACCTGGTCGCCCCGGCGGCGGGCGAGGAGTGCGTCATCGTCGATCCCGGCCACCAGGCGGCGCGCGGTGTCGAGGAGATGGTCCGCGAGCACGGGCTCAAGCCCGTCGCCGTGGTGCTCACGCACGGCCACATCGACCACGTGGCCTCGGTGGTCCCGGTCTGCGGCGCCCGCGGCGTCCCGGCCTGGATCCACCCCGAGGACCGGTACATGATGTCCGACCCGGAGAAGGCCCTCGGCCGCGCCCTGGGCACCCAGCTGATGGGCGAGCTCACCGTCGGCGAGCCCGACGACGTGCGCGAGCTCACCGACGGCGCCGTGCTGGAGCTCGCCGGCCTGCAGCTCACCGTGGACCACGCCCCGGGCCATACCGGGGGGTCGGTGACCTTCCGGACGCCCGGTGCCGAGGACCTCCCCCCGGTGCTGTTCTCGGGCGACCTGCTGTTCGCCGGCTCCATCGGGCGTACCGACCTCCCGGGCGGGGACAGCGAGGCGATCATGCGGTCGCTGGCCCGGGTGTGCCTGCCCCTCGACGACACCACCGTGGTCCTCTCCGGCCACGGCGGACAGACCACCATCGGCCACGAGCGCGCCACCAACCCCTACCTCCGACAGGCAGCAGGGGCGGCCGGCGCCCAGGCTTTCCCGCGACGAGGAATGTGACGGAAGAGAAGTTGAGCACCTTCACCGCCCCCAAGGGCACCTACGACCTGCTGCCCCCCAGCTCCGCGACCTTCCTGGCGATCCGCGAGCGCATCGCCGCGCCCGCCCGCCGGGCCGGCTACGGCTACGTCGAGACCCCGGTCTTCGAGGACGTGAAGCTCTTCTCCCGCGGCGTCGGCGAGTCCACCGACATCGTCAGCAAGGAGATGTACAACCTCACCACCCGCGGCGGCGACGAGCTCGCGCTGCGCCCGGAGGGCACCGCCTCGGTGCTGCGCGCCGCCCTCCAGGCCAACCTGCACAAGCAGGGCAACCTGCCGGTCAAGCTCTGGTACTCCGGCTCGTACTACCGCTACGAGCGCGCCCAGAAGGGCCGCTACCGCCAGTTCTCCCAGGTCGGCGCCGAGGCGATCGGGGCCGAGGACCCGGCCCTGGACGCCGAGCTGATCATCCTCGCCGACGACGCCTTCCGCTCGCTGGGCGTGCGCGACTACTCGCTGCTGCTCAACAGCCTCGGCGACAAGCAGTGCCGCCCGGTCTACCGCGCCGCCCTGGTCGAGTTCCTCGCCGGCCTGGACCTGGACGAGGACACCCGCCGCCGCGCCGACATCAACCCGCTGCGCGTCCTGGACGACAAGCGCGAGTCGGTGCAGGCCCAGCTGGTCGACGCGCCCAAGCTGCGCGACTACCTGTGCGAGGAGTGCAAGGCGTACGACGAGAAGGTCCGCGAGCTGCTCACCGCGAACGGCGTGGCCTTCGTCGACGACCCGAAGCTGGTCCGCGGCCTGGACTACTACACCCGCACCACCTTCGAGTTCGTGCACAACGGCCTCGGCGCCCAGTCCGCGATCGGCGGCGGCGGCCGCTACGACGGCCTGTCCGAGATGATCGGCGGCCCGGCGCTGCCGTCCGTCGGCTGGGCCCTCGGCGTGGACCGCACCTTCCTGGCGATGGAGGCCGAGGGCATCGTCCTCGACCTGCCCGCCGCGACCTCCGTGTACGCCGTCGCGCTCGGCGAGGAGGCCAAGAACGTCCTGTTCGCCAAGGTGGTCGAGCTGCGCCGGGCCGGCGTCGCCACCGACCTCGCCTTCGGCGTCAAGAGCATCAAGAACGCCATGAAGTCCGCCGACCGGTCCGGCGCCCGCTTCGCCCTCGTGGCCGGGGACCGGGACCTCGCCGACGGCGTCGTCCAGCTCAAGGACCTGACCACCGGCGAGCAGAACCCCGTCGCCCTCGACGCACTCGTCACCACCCTGAAGGAGAAGCAGCTGTGATCCGCACGCACGACGCGGGCACGCTCCGCCCGGAGCACGCAGGCACCACCGTCACCCTGGCCGGCTGGGTCGCCCGCCGCCGCGACCACGGCGGTGTCGCCTTCATCGATCTGCGCGACGCCTCCGGCACCGTGCAGATCGTGGTCCGCGACCTCGACTCGGTGCACGGCCTTCGCGCCGAGTACTGCGTCAAGGTCGTCGGCGACGTCCGGGTGCGCCCCGACGGCAACGAGAACCCGGACATCCCGACCGGCGCGGTCGAGGTCGTCGTCAGCGAGATCGAGGTCCTCTCCGAGGCCGCCCCGCTGCCCTTCCCGGTCGCCGAGTACGAGCCGGGCACGGTCAACGAGGAGGTCCGGCTGCGCTACCGCTACCTGGACCTGCGCCGCGAGGGCCCGGCCAAGGGCCTGCGGCTGCGCTCGAAGGTCAACAACATCATCCGCCGGGTGATGGAGGAGAACGACTACCTCGACATCGAGACGCCGTACCTCACCCGCTCCACCCCCGAGGGCGCCCGCGACTTCCTCGTCCCGGTCCGCCTGCAGCCCGGCCACTGGTACGCGCTGCCGCAGTCGCCCCAGCTGTTCAAGCAGCTGCTGATGGTGGCCGGCATGGAGCGCTACTACCAGATCGCCCGCTGCTTCCGCGACGAGGACTTCCGCGCCGACCGGCAGCCGGAGTTCACCCAGCTCGACATCGAGGCCTCGTTCGTCGACCAGGAGGACATCCTGGCCCTCGGCGAGAAGATCGTCGGCTCGATCTGGCGCGAGGTGCACGGCTACGAGCTCCCCAACCCGCTGCCCCGGATGACCTACGCGGACGCCATGGCCCGCTACGGCTCCGACAAGCCGGACGTCCGCTTCGGACAGGAACTCACCGACCTCACCGAGTACTTCAAGGGCACCGAGTTCCGCGTCTTCCAGGCCCCGTACGTCGGCGCCGTGGTGATGCCCGGCGGCGCCTCGCAGCCCCGCAAGGCGCTCGACGCCTGGCAGGACTGGGCCAAGGCGCGCGGCGCCCGCGGCCTGGCCTACGTCGTCATCGACGCCGAGACCGGCGAGCTGCGCGGCCCGGTCGCCAAGAACCTGTCCGAGGAGCACCTGGCCGGCCTGGCCGCCGCCGCGGGTGCCAGGAACGGCGACGCGATCTTCTTCGCGGCCGGCAAGCAGCGCCCCTCGCAGGAGCTGCTGGGCGCCGCCCGCCTGGAGATCGGCCGCCGCTGCGAGCTGATCGACGCGTCGCAGTGGGCCTTCCTCTGGGTCGTCGACTTCCCGATGTTCGAGCCGATCGAGGACGACAAGGGCGAGTTCCAGGGCTGGCACGCGGTGCACCACCCGTTCACCGCCCCGACCGCCGAGTCGCTCGCCACCTTCGACACCGACCCGGGCTCGGCCCTGTCCAACGCCTACGACCTGGTCCTCAACGGCTCGGAGCTGGGCGGCGGTTCGATCCGTATCCACCAGCGCGACGTGCAGAAGCGGGCGTTCGACGCGATCGGCCTCTCCGAGGAGGAGGCGGCCTCGCAGTTCGGCTTCCTGCTGGACGCCTTCAACTACGGCCCGCCGCCGCACGGTGGCGTCGCCTTCGGCCTCGACCGCATCGTCACCCTGCTCGGCGGGTACGACACCATCCGCGACGTCATCGCCTTCCCGAAGACGTCCACCGGCGGTGACCCGCTGACCGGCGCCCCGACCCCGATCACCCCGGCCCAGCGCCGGGAGGCCGGCGTGGACGCCAAGCCGAAGCTGCGCGAGGACGCCGCGAAGTCCGAGGCCTGACACCGGATCCGCTAACCTTCAACGGCCCCGGACGGTCCACCCACCGTCCGGGGCCGGTCCACAATGACGTGTGACACAAGGAGGGTTGACTCATGCAGGTGATCACAAGGGTCGAGTGTCCGGATGACGCCCCGGCGACCAGACGCGTCCACATGGCCGCGTTCCCCGGCCCCGACGAGGCGGACCTGGTCGACGCGCTGCGCCGCGATCCGGCCTGGCTGCCCGAGCTGTCGCTGGTCGCGGTCGACGAGACCGGGCTGGTGATCGGGCACGCGCTGCTGACCCGGCTGCGGGTCGGCGAGGACGGCGCGGGCCTCGCGCTCGCGCCGGTCGCCGTCGCGCCCGAGTGGCAGCGCAAGGGCGTCGGCGAACTCGTCGTCCGGGCCGCGCTGTCGGCGGCCGAGGAGGCGGGGGAGAAGCTCGTGGTCGTCCTCGGCGACCCGGAGTACTACGGGCGGTTCGGCTTCAGCGCGGCCGGTCGGCACGAGGTCAGCGGGCCGTTCGAGGTGCCGGACGCCTACTTCCAGGCGCTGCCGCTGCCCGGGTACGACGGCGCTCCGCGCGGGCTCTGCCGCTACCCCGAGGCCTTCGTGGCGGTGTAGACCGTCAGGTCGGCTCCACCGACCGCGTTCCCACCCGGGGCTCCGTCCCACCCGACGTTCCCACCCGGGGCTCCGTCCCACCCGACGATCCCAGCCGGCCGAAGGGGACCGTGACCCGGCAGCTGCGCACGAACGCGGCCATCGCCGGCGTGAGTTCGCGGTCCTTCGGCCAGTACAGCCCGACCAGGCTCGGGCTGAGCCCCCGCACCGGCCGGTACGCGACGTCATCCCGTACGGCCAGCCGGCTCATCGTCTCCGGTGCGAAGCCGACGCCCTGACCGCACACCACCGCGGCCAGCCACTCGTCGGTGTTGTGCGCCACCGCGCCGATCCGCACCGGACGCCCGCCCCGCTCCCGGCCCGCCAGCCAGTACTCGCGCCAGTGCCCGGCCTCGTGCGGTATCGCCACGAACGGCTCGTCCAGCAGGTCCTCGACGGACAGCTCGGCCCGGTCCGCCAGCCGGTGCCCGGTCGGCAGCGCCACGACCCGCGCCTCCTCGCCGAGCACGGCGACGTTGTAGTGCTCGACCAGCCACGCCGGGCCGTGCCAGAGCGTCAGGTCGATCTCGCCGGTGGCCAGGCCCGAGGTCGGGTCGAACCAGTTGTTCTGCCGCAGCTCCACCTGCCAGCCGGGCATCCGCCGGGCGAAGTCGGCGACGGTGCTGCGGGTCATCAGGTTGATGATGCCGCCCTCGAACCCCACGCGCAGCACCGAGCCCTGCTCGGCGGCGGCCGCCCGGGTGGCACGCAGCGCGTCCTCCCAGCCGGCCAGCATCGCCCCGGCGTAGTCCGCCAGCGCCCGCCCGGCCGGGGTGGGCGCCATGCCGCGCCGCGAGCGCTCGAACAGCGCGACCCCGAGCAGCGATTCCAGCTGGCGGATCTGCTTGGTGAGCGTCGGCTGGGAGACGAACAGCCGGGCCGCGGCGGCGGTCAGCTGACCCTCCTCGCAGACCGCGGCGAAGCTGCGCAGCAGGCGGGTGTCGACATCCATGCCCCAAGGTTATGGAACCGGATATTGGACCCGTCCGGCAGGTGTGGGTCAAGGTTGGTCGTTCGGCGTTCACGCCGACCGGACGGGGGAGCGCGGCAGCGGCGGTTCAGGGGGCCGCCGCTGCCGCCCACCCGTCCGCCGACCTGCGGGGGCGGTCTCCAGCGCCTACGGTGAGTGCTCATCAGCAGCAGCCGGACGGAGGACCCCAGGTGGCCGAGGAGCAGCGGACCGCGAAGCCGGAACGACTCGCGAGGAAGCCGTACGAGCGGGAACTGCTGCGGCTCCAGCAGGAACTGGTGAAGCTCCAGGAGTGGGTGCGGGTCGAGGGCGCCCGGCTGGTGGTGGTCTTCGAGGGGCGCGACGCCGCCGGCAAGGGCGGCGCGATCAAGCGGGTGACGGAGTACCTGAACCCGCGCATCGCCCGGGTCGTGGCGCTGCCGACCCCGACCGAGCGGCAGAAGACCCAGTGGTACTTCCAGCGGTACGTCGAGCAGCTGCCGGCCGCGGGAGAGATCGTGCTGTTCGACCGCAGCTGGTACAACCGGGCCGGCGTCGAGCGGGTCATGGGCTTCTGCACGGACGAGCAGTACTGGCAGTTCCTGCACCAGTGCCCGACCTTCGAGCGGATGCTGATCGAGGAGGGCGTCCTGCTGCGCAAGTACTGGTTCTCGGTGAGCGACACCGAGCAGGAACGGCGCTTCCGGGACCGGCTGGAGGATCCGATGAAGCGTTGGAAGCTCTCCCCGATGGACGTCGAGTCGATCACCCGTTGGGAGGACTACTCGCGGGCCAAGGACGAGATGTTCGTCTACACCGACACCCCGGACTCGCCCTGGCACGTGGTGGAGAGCGACGACAAGCGGCGGGCCCGGATCAACATGATCGCCCACCTGCTCTCCACCGTGCCGTACCGCGAGATCACCGCCCCGCAGATCGACCTGCCGCCCCGCCCGGCCCCGCGCGGCTACCAGCGGCCCCCGCGCGACCTGCAGAAGTACGTCCCGGACCACGCGGCCCGCCTCGATCGGCGGGCGGCCCGGGCGCGATGAGGCCGGCTCGCTCCGGCGGGTGTGTCGGCGGCCTCGCATAGGCTTTCGGTGTGGACGAACCGGACCTCTTCACCGCCGCCGCCGAGGAACGCCAGAGCAGGGAGCCCGGCCGGGCGCCGCTGGCCGTACGGATGCGTCCGCGCACCCTGGACGAGGTGGCCGGGCAGCGGCAGCTGCTGAAGCCCGGGTCGCCGCTGCGGCGGCTGGTCTCGGGCTCGCGCGGGCCGGCGGCGACCAGCTCGGTGATCCTCTGGGGCCCGCCCGGCACCGGCAAGACCACCCTCGCGCACGTGATCAGCCAGGCCGTGGAGGGCCGCTTCGTCGAGCTGTCCGCGATCACCGCCGGGGTCAAGGAGGTCCGGGCGGTGATCGACGGCGCCCGGCGGGCGGTCGGCATGTCCGGCCGGGAGACGGTGCTGTTCCTGGACGAGATCCACCGCTTCTCCAAGGCCCAGCAGGACTCGCTGCTGCCGGCCGTGGAGAACCGCTGGGTCACCCTGATCGCGGCGACCACGGAGAACCCGTACTTCTCGGTGATCTCCCCGCTGCTGTCCCGCTCGCTGCTGCTCACCCTGGAGTCGCTGACCGACGAGGACGTCCGCGCCCTGCTGCGCCGCGCGGTGGCCGACGAACGCGGCCTGGGGGGCGCGTTGGACCTGACGGCGGAGGCCGAGGACCACCTGGTGCGCCTCGCCGGCGGTGACGCCCGGCGGGCGCTCACCACGCTGGAGGCCGCGGCCGGGGCGGCGCTGGAGAAGGGCGAGGCGAGCATCACGCTGGCCACCACGGAGACGGCCGTCAACCAGGCGGCGGTGCGCTACGACAAGGACGGCGACCAGCACTACGACGTGGCGAGCGCGCTGATCAAGTCGATCCGGGGCAGCGACGTGGACGCCACCCTGCACTACCTGGCCCGGATGATCGAGGCGGGGGAGGACCCGCGGTTCATCGCCCGCCGGCTGATGATCTCGGCCAGCGAGGACGTCGGCCTGGCCGACCCGACGGCGCTCCAGACCGCGGTCGCGGCGGCCCAGGCGGTGGCCCTGATCGGCTTCCCGGAGGCGCGGATCATCCTCTCCCAGGCGGCGATCGCGCTGGCCCTGGCGCCCAAGTCCAACGCGGCCTACCTGGCGATCGACGCGGCGCTGGCGGACGTCCGGCAGGGGCTCGCGGGCGCGGTGCCGCCGCACCTGCGGGACGCGCACTACGGCGGCGCGGGCAAGCTCGGCCACGGCCGGGGCTACCAGTACCCGCACGACCTGCCGGAGGGCATCGCGGCCCAGCAGTACGCGCCGGACGCGGTGCACGGCAAGGACTACTACCAGCCGACCCGGCGCGGCGGCGAGGCCCGCTACGCGGACGTCGTGGAGTGGACGCGGGGCCGGCTCAGGGGTGAGTGAGAAGGGGCGGTCGAGCACCCGGTACAATCGGTCGGAGTGCCACGTCCCGGGACGGCGGCGGGGGAGACCCCACCGACCGGCCACACCAGCGGGGCATCGGCCGTAGGCCTCCTCCGGGAGGCCCGCACCAGGAGCGTCGCGCACCGTTTCGGTGTCGCGGACGGCCCGGATTTCCGGGCTGTTCCGTGTGACCAGCACTTTTGTGCCCGGCTCCGGAGAGCGGCTGACCGCATCGCCTCGGCGATGGGTTGTCTCCGGGTCGCGAGATGCGACCTCCGTCAACACCTGGTGAAGCCGTATTCGTAAGCAAGGAAGGTTTGGTTCATGGCGAACCAGAAGCGTCCCAAGGTCAAGATCGCGCGTGCGCTCGGCGTGCCGCTGACCCCGAAGTCCGTCAAGTACTTCGAGGCCCGCCCGTACCCGCCCGGCCAGCACGGCCGTGGTCGCAAGCAGAACTCGGACTACAAGGTCCGTCTGCTCGAGAAGCAGCGTCTGCGCGCCCAGTACGACCTGAGCGAGAAGCAGATGGCGCGCGCGTTCGACCGCGCGAAGAAGGCCGAGGGCAAGACCGGTGAGGCGCTCGTCGCCGAGCTGGAGACCCGTCTGGACTCGCTGGTGCTGCGTTCGGGCATTGCCCGCACCATCTACCAGGCCCGCCAGATGGTCGTCCACGGCCACATCGAGGTCAACGGTGGCAAGGTCAACAAGCCGTCGTACCAGATGAAGCCGGGCTTCGTGGTGACCGTCCGCGAGCGCAGCAAGGAGAAGGTCCCGTTCCAGGTCGCCCGTGAGGGTGGCTACGCGGGCGAGGGCCAGACCCCGAAGTACCTCGAGGTCAACCTGAAGGCCCTGGCCTTCCGCCTGGACCGTGCGCCGCAGCGCAAGGAGGTCCCGGTGATCTGTGACGAGCAGCTGGTGGTCGAGTACTACTCGCGCTGACCCGCGGCGGTTCCGCATCTGCGGTACCTCAGCGAGCCCCCGTCGCCTTTCGAGGCGGCGGGGGCTCGCCCCTTTCCCGGTGGCAGCTCCTGGTGCCGGTCGGACAGGACCTAGCGGTTCTCGCCGGTCATCGCCGCGGCCAGCCGCAGGTGGGGGCGGGCCTCCTCGGCGCGGCCCTGGCGCTCCAGGGTGCGGCCGAGCATCAGCCGGGCGTAGTCCTCGGCCGGGTCGGTGTCCAGGATCCGGAGCAACTCGGCCTCGGCGCGCCCGAGTTGGGCGGAGTGGTAGTAGCTGCGGGCCAGCAGCAGCCGGACCGAGAGGTTGGCCGGCTCCTCGGCCAGCACGCCCTCCAGCATGCGGGCGGCGTCGGCGTAGGCCTTGGACTCGAAGTGGAACGTCGCGAGGCGGTACTCGTCGGCGGCGGTGGTCACGGCCACGGGGTGCTCCTTCCGGGTGGTTCCTTGCCTCCTCAAGCAATCGGCAAGTTTCAGCTATTCCTGGCCGGTGCGGGCGTCGGTGCAGACGGCACCGAGCAGGGCCCGGACCCGGGCTCCGGGCCGCCCGCCGACCCGCTGCCGCCCAGCGCCCGGGAGACCGCCGCGTCCAGGTCGAGCCGGGCCCCGGCCTGGTAGCACCGCTCGTACTCCTGCGCGGTCAGCCCCGCCCGGGCCCGCTCCGCGCACTCCTGGTGCGGGCCGAAGAAGGACCGCGAGCCCAGGAAGGGCAGGCCGACCGCGCCCCAGATCCGGTGCGCGGCGCCCTGCAGCACCCGGGCCCCGCCCAGGTCGCCCGGCGCGCCCGGGCCGCCCGGCTCGGTCTCCAGCAGCGCCAGCAGGTCGATCGCCAGCGCGATTCCCAGCAGGTCGTGGAACAGGTGGTTCAGCCGCAGGCCCTCCCGGGCCAGGGCGCGGGCCGCCCGGACTGCGCCGTCCATCCAGTGCGCGTACGCCATCGCGTACAGCACGTACGCGTACGCCCACTGCTCGCCGTGCTCCTCGCACAGCTCGCGGGCCTGGCCGAACCAGAGCTCCCCGCTCTCCGGATCCCCCTGGAAGAGGTACGCGAGGCCCAGCTCGACCATGGCCAGCACGACGTTGCTGTTGAGCTCGCCGATCGTCCGGTAGTGCCAGAGCGCCTCCTCGAACAGCTCGGCGGCGCGGTCCGGCTCGTCGCCGATCAGGGCCGCGCTGCCCTGCCGGTGGACGGCGTAGGCCAGCGCCCGGTCGTCGCCGGTGTCCAGGGCCTGGCGGCGGCACTCCTCCAGTGCCGGGCGGGCCGTCTCCAGGTCGCCTTGCAGGGTGGCCAGATGGCCGGTCACCCAGAGGGCCTTGGCGCGGGCCTCGGTCGGCTCGCGGTCCAGGGCGAGCGCGCGGTCCAGCCAGTGCCGCCCCTCGCCGAGGTGGCCGCAGCCGACCCAGTAGAACCACAGCGTGCCCGCCAGCAGCAGGGCGATCTGCTCCTCGCCGGGCTCGGCGAGGCAGAACTCCAGCGCCGCGCGGAGGTTGGGGTGGGCGAGTTCGGTGCGCTCGGCGGTCTCGGCCTGCCGGGGCCCGAACCACTCGACCTCGCCCCAGGTGGCCACGCCCAGGTACCAGTCGCGGTGGCGGCGCAGCAGCCGCTGCTCCTGGCCGGCGGCCCGCAGCCACTGGCCGCCGTAGTCGCGCAGGGTGTCCAGCAGCCGGAAGCGGACGCCGAAGGCGCTGTCCTCGCCCAGCACCACGGACTTGCCGACCAGTTCGTCGAGCAGGTCGAGCACGTCCTCGGCCTCCAGGCCGTCACCGGCGCAGACGTACTCGGCGGCCTCCAGGTCGAAACTGCCGGCGAAGACCGACAGGCGGGCCCAGAGTAAACGTTCCTGCACGGTGCAGAGCTCATGGCTCCAACCGATCGTGGTGCGCAGCGCCCGGTGCCGCGGCAGGGCCGTCCGGGAGCCGCCGGTGAGCAGCCGGAACCGGTCGTCCAGCCGGGCGGTGATCTGCTCCACCGACAGCGCGCGCAGCCGCCCGGCCGCCAGCTCCACCGCCAGCGGGAGGCCGTCCAGACGGCGGCAGAGCAGGCTCACCGCCTCGGCGTCGGCCTCGGTCAGCGCGAAGGAGGGCAGCACCGCCCGGGCCCGCTCGGCGAACAGCCGCACCGCGTCCGGCAGTCCGCCCGGATCGCTCGGACCGCCCGGATCGCTCGGCCGCGGGTCGACCGGCAGCGGGGCCAGGGTGAGCAGGTGCTCGCCCGAGGCCCGCAGCGCGGCGCGGCTGGTGGTCAGCACCCGGAGGCCGGGCAGCGCCCGCAGCAGCGCGTCCGCCAGTTCGGCGCAGGCCTGCACCAGGTGTTCGCAGCCGTCCAGCACCAGCAGCGTGCACCGGCCGGACAGCCGCTCGGTGAGCAGGTCGAGCGGCGGGCGGGCGGTGCCGTCGGTCAGCCGCAGCGCCTCCAGCACCGCGCGGCCGAGCAGCAGCGGGTCCTGCACCGGGGCCAGCTCGACCAGCCAGGTGCCGTCCGGGAAGGCGCCGGCCGCCCGGGCGGCGGCGCGCAGGGCCAGTCGGCTCTTGCCCACCCCGCCCGGCCCGGTCACCGTCACCAGCCGGGCGCCGGCCAGCAGGCCCGCCAGCTCGGCCAGCTCCCGCTGCCGCCCGACGAAGCCCGTCACCTCGGCCGGCAGCCGACCGGGCTCCGGCTCGCGCGGCCGCGCCGCGGGTTCCCCGGACTGTGCTCTCCAGTCGCCGGCCAAGCGCTGCTCCCCGTGTTCCTGGCCCGGACCGTCGGGGCCCGGACGTTCGTCGGGCCGTACGGGCGACGGCCCGCCTGGCAGAACGAGGTGACCGGCCGGTAGGTTACGCGCGCGGTTCGCACATCCGACCGGTTCGGCCGGGGGCCGACGCGACGGCGGACCCCGGGGCCCGGCGACAACCCGGTCCGGAAACCGGGCGTGGGCGCGATAGGGTTCCGTTTGGAGAACAGCAAGGCGAGGGAGCGCGCAAAGGTGTCCGTGGGAGAGCTGGCCGGGTTGCTCGTCGCCGTGTTCTGGGCGGTCCTGGTCACCCTGCTCGCCGTGGTGCTGGTCCGCCTCTCGCGAGTGCTGAAGGAGGCCACTGTCCTCGTCTCCGCCGTCACCGAGCAGGCCGTCCCGCTGCTGAGCGACGCGGGCGCCGCCGTGCGCAGTGCCAACCAGCAGCTGGAGCGGGTGGACGAGATCACCGCCAACGTGCAGGACGCCGCCGCCAACGCCAACGCGCTCTCCTCCACCGTCGCCGCCACCCTGGGCGGGCCGCTGGTGAAGGTCGCGGCCTTCAGTTACGGCGTCCGCAAGGCCGTCGCCAAGCAGCAGGGCGGCCAGCCGTCCGTGCCGTCGCAGAGCGGCGAGCGCGAGGAGCTGGCCCGGCTGATCCGGGCCGAGGTGCGCGCCGCGACCGCGCCCAGGAACGGCCTGTTCTCCCGGGTCCGGCGCGCGGTGAGGGGCTGACGGCATGGTGCGACGCGTCTTCTGGATGGCGGTCGGCGCCGGTGCGACCGTGTGGGCCATGAACAAGGCCAACGAGGCCGTGCACCGGCTCACCCCGGACAGCCTCTCCGGCACCGCCACGCGCGGTGCGCTGCACCTGGGCGACCTGGCCAAGCAGTTCGCCCAGGACGTGCGGGCCGGCATGGCCGAGCGCGAGGAGCAGCTGAAGGACGACCTCGGACTGCACGGCACCGCCGTCGTCGAGCCCGGGAGCACCCGCCGGGTCCTGCGCGGCGAGCCGCAGTACCGAGCTATCTCGGCGGCGCCCGGCAGCCCGGCCGCCGCCCTGCCCCCGTCCGGCCCCCGCCCCGTATCCCGTGGGGCCCGCACCACCACCCGAGCCATTGAAGAAACGCCCCGCCGCGCCCTGCCGCAGCGGGGCGGCACCCCGAACCGGAAGGACCAATAATGGAGTCGGCTGAGATCCGCCGCCGCTGGCTGCGCTTCTTCGAGGAGCGCGGCCACACCGTCGTTCCGTCGGCGTCCCTGGTCGCCGACGACCCCACCCTGCTGCTGGTCAACGCCGGCATGGTGCCGTTCAAGCCCTACTTCCTGGGCGAGGTCAAGCCGCAGTTCTCGCGCGCCACCAGCGTCCAGAAGTGCGTGCGCACCCTGGACATCGAGGAGGTCGGGAAGACCACCCGGCACGGCTCCTTCTTCCAGATGTGCGGCAACTTCTCCTTCGGCGACTACTTCAAGGAAGGCGCCATCAAGTTCGCGTGGGAGCTGCTCACCAGCTCCGTCGCGGACGGTGGCTACGGCCTGGAGAAGGAGAAGCTCTGGATCACCGTCTACCAGGACGACGACGAGGCCGAGCTGATCTGGCGTGACGTCATCGGCGTCCCGTCCGAGCGCATCCAGCGCCTCGGCATGAAGGACAACTTCTGGTCGATGGGCGTCCCCGGCCCCTGCGGCCCGTGCTCGGAGATCAACTACGACCGCGGCCCCGCGTACGGCGAGGAGGGCGGCCCGGCCGTCAACGGCGAGCGCTACCTGGAGATCTGGAACCTGGTCTTCATGCAGTACGAGCGCGGCCACGGCGACGGCAAGGACGGCTTCGAGATCCTCGGCGACCTGCCGAGCAAGAACATCGACACCGGCCTCGGCCTGGAGCGCCTCGCCGCCATCCTCCAGGGCGTCGACAACCTCTTCGAGATCGACACCAGTCGGATGATCCTCGACCGCGCCGCCGAGCTCACCGGCCACACCTACGGCGCCGACCACAAGTCGGACGTCTCGCTGCGCGTGGTCACCGACCACATCCGCACCGCGCTGATGCTGATCGGCGACGGCGTCACCCCCGGCAACGAGGGCCGCGGCTACGTGCTGCGCCGCATCCTGCGCCGCGCCATCCGCAACATGCGCCTGCTGGGCGCCACCGGCGTGGTGGCCAAGGACCTCACCGACATCGCCATCAAGGCGATGGCTCCGCAGTACCCGGAGCTGGAGAGCGACCGCAAGCGCATCGAGACGGTCGTCGTCGGCGAGGAGGCGGCCTTCCTGCAGACCCTCAAGGCCGGCACCAGCCTGCTGGACGCCGCGGTCACCGAGACCAAGCAGGCCGGCGGCGCGGTCCTCTCCGGGGACCAGGCCTTCAAGCTGCACGACACCTACGGCTTCCCGATCGACCTCACCCTGGAGATGGCCGAGGAGCAGGGCCTCCAGGTGGACGAGGCCGGCTTCCGCCGTCTGATGCAGGAGCAGCGCAACCGCGCCAAGGCGGACGCCAAGGCCAAGAAGATGGGCCACGCCGACGTCGCCGCGTACCGCGAGGTCGCCGACAAGTCCGGCGCGAGCGTCTTCACCGGCTACAACCTCACCGAGGGCGAGGCCAGCGTCGTCGGCCTGCTGGTGGACGGCGTTCCGGCGCCGGCCGCCTCCGAGGGCGACGAGGTCGAGATCATCCTCGACCGCACCCCGTTCTACGCCGAGGGCGGCGGCCAGCTCGCCGACCACGGCCGGATCCGGCTGGAGTCCGGCGCGGTGGTGGAGATCCGCGACGTGCAGCAGCCCGTCCCGGGTGTCATCGTGCACTCCGGCGGGGTGCTGTTCGGCGAGGTCGTGCTCGGCGCCTCGGCGTACGCCACGATCGACACCGAGCGCCGCCGGGCGATCGCCCGCGCCCACTCGGCCACCCACCTGACCCACCAGGCGCTGCGTGACGCGCTCGGCCCGACGGCCGCCCAGGCCGGTTCCGAGAACGCCCCCGGCCGCTTCCGCTTCGACTTCGGCTCGCCCGCCGCCGTCCCGGGCACCGTGCTGGTCGACGTCGAGCAGAAGATCAACGACGTGCTGGGTCGCGAACTCGACGTCACCGCCGAGGTCATGACGATGGATCAGGCCCGCAAGGCCGGCGCCATCGCGATGTTCGGCGAGAAGTACGGCGACGAGGTCCGGGTCGTCACCATCGGTGACTTCTCCAAGGAGCTGTGCGGTGGCACGCACGTCGGCAACACCGCCCAGCTGGGCCTGGTCAAGCTGCTCGGCGAGTCCTCGATCGGCTCCGGCGTGCGTCGCGTCGAGGCGCTGGTCGGCGTCGACGCGTACAAGTTCCTGGCCCGCGAGCACACCGTGGTCTCCCAGCTGACCGAGCTGGTCAAGGGGCGCCCGGAGGAGCTGCCGGAGAAGATCTCGGGCATGCTCGCCAAGCTCAAGGACGCCGAGAAGGAGATCGAGCGCTTCCGCGCCGAGAAGGTGCTGGCCGCCGCGGCGGGTCTGGCCGACTCGGCCGAGGACGTGCACGGCATCTCGGTGGTCGCCGCGCAGGTCGCCGACGGCGTGGGCGCGGACGAGCTGCGCAAGCTGGTGCTGGACGTGCGAGGCCGCCTCGGCTCGCGCCCGGCCGTGGTCGCCGCCTTCACCGTGGCGAACGACCGCCCGCTGACCGTGATCGCCACCAACGAGGACGCCCGCGCCCGCGGCATCAAGGCCGGCGAGCTGGTCCGGGTCGCCGCCAAGACCCTCGGCGGCGGCGGTGGCGGCAAGGACGACGTCGCCCAGGGCGGCGGCTCCAACCCGGCCGCGGTCGGCGAGGCCGTCGCCGCGGTGCGCGGCCTGGTCGCGGAGCGCGCCAGCTGATGGTCGAGGAGCCTCAGGTGGAGCGGCCCTTCCGACGGGGGCGGCGGATCGCCGTCGACGTCGGTGACGCCCGGATCGGGGTCGCGTCCTGCGACCCCGACGGGGTGCTCGCCACGCCCGTGGAGACCGTTCCGGCCGGGGTGAAGTCGCAGGCCAGGATCGCCGCCATCGTCGAGGAGTACGACGCGGTGGAGGTGATCGTCGGGCTGCCCCGCTCGCTGAGCGGCAAGGAGGGCCCGGCGGCGGAGAAGGTCCGCGCCTACGCGACGCGGCTGGCCAACCGGCTGTACCCGGTGCCGGTCCGGCTGGTCGACGAGCGGATGTCGACCGTCACCGCCACCCACGGGCTGCGCGCCTCGGGCGTCAAGGCGAAGAAGGGCCGCTCGGTGGTCGACCAGGCCGCCGCGGTGGTGATCCTGCAGACCGCCCTTGAGTCCGAACGGGTGAGCGGGAACCCGCCTGGTGAGAGCGTCGAGGCGGTCGGCTGACCGGCCTGATCTAACGTCCCGTCGAGGGGTCCGTGCGGACGCGTCCGCACGGACCCCTTCGAACGTTTCGGCACTGCCGAGGGGACGCGAGCCATGACCGACCAGGACTTCCATCCGGGGCTCACGCCCGGGCACCTGGGTGCGCCGGTGCTGGAGCCGGAGGGCCGGCCGCCGGGCGCGCCCCGCATGCGCCCCGATGCACCCGATCCGCACCGACGGCGTAACGGACTGGCCTGCGCGCTCACCGCGCTCGCCCTGGTCGCGGTGTTCGGCGGGGCGGGCCTCGCCGGGTACACCTGGTTCCAGGGACAGCGCACACCCCCGGCCGCCGCCGACTACGCGGGGCAGGGCACCGGCAGCGTCCAGGTCTCGGTGCCGGAGGGCGCGGGCCTGTCCCAGATCGCGTCCGCCCTGGTCCGCAACGGGGTGGTGGCCAGCTCGCTCGCCTTCACCCGGGCGGCCAAGGGCAGCGCCGCGGCTGCCGGGCGGATCCAGCCCGGCACCTACACCCTGAAGCAGCGGATGTCGGCCGCGGCCGCGCTGACCGTGCTGATCGACCCGGCCAACGCCAACGGCCTGACCATCCCCGAGGGCTGGCGCGGCTACCAGATCTACGTGGCCATCGACCACAAGCTGCGCCTGCCGGAGGGCACCACCCAGCGCACCGCCCAGGAGCAGGGCGCCGAACTGGGTCTGCCGGACTTCGCCAAGGGCAGCCCCGAGGGCTACCTCTTCCCCGCGACGTACAGCGTCACCGACGGGACCACCGCGATCGACCTGCTGAAACAGATGGTGGAGCGGGCCGGCAAGGAGTTCAGCCGGGACGACGCGAACGTCGTCGCGCAGAACCTCGGGCAGAGCCTGTACGGGCTGGTCACCGTGGCCAGCATGGTCCAGGGCGAGGCCGACAACAACGAGGACATGGGCAAGGTGGCGCGGGTCATCTACAACCGGCTCGCCAAGGGCATGCCGCTGCAGCTCGACTCCACGATCAACTACGCGCTCGGCCGGTCGACCCTGAACACCACCGTCACCGACACCCGGCTGGACTCCCCGTACAACACCTACCTGCACCCCGGGCTGCCGCCCACGCCGATCTCCAACCCGGGGCGGCAGGCGATCATGGCGGCGCTGGACCCGGCGCAGGGGGACTGGCTCTACTTCGTCACCGTGAAACCGGGGGACACCCGCTTCACCGACAGCTTCGACGTGCAGCAGCGCAACGTCGCCGAGTTCAACGCCAACCGGGCGTCGGCGAAGCCGAGTGCCTCGGCCCTGCCGTCGGCTTCGGCCGGCGCGTCCGCCCCCGCCTCCGGGCCGCCGGCGCCGGCGCCCGAGCCGAGCGCGGGCGGGTGAGGTCGGACACTGACGGCACGTCCGCCCTGCCGGGGGCACGTGTGCGGTACGGTAACGTCTCCTCCCAGGCGCTGCGCTAGCACGCCGGTTCGAGAATCAGCCGGGACCGCGTCCCGGACGGCCGGTCCGATCCTCCGGCCGTCTTCGTCGGTTAAGGGGATCAATGACCGATCTGGGTCGGGGCTACGGCCCCCAGGGCTCTGAGCCGTGGCACCCCGGTGACCCCGGGTACGGCGGCCAGCAGCCGGTCCCCGGCCAGCAGGACGGCCAGTGGCAGCAGTATCCCCAGCAGGGCGAGCCGGTCCAGCAGTATCCCCAGCAGCAGGGCGAGCCGGTCCAGCAGCCGTACGGAGACATGCAGCAGCAGGGGTATCCGCAGCAGCAGATGCAGCAGATGCCGCAGCAGGGGTATCAGCAGCAGGGGTTCCCGGGCGGACAGCAGCAGTACCCGCAGCAGCAGGTGCCCCAGCAGCAGATGCAGCAGCAGGGCTACCCGCAGCAGGGGTACCCGCAGCAACAGCAGCAGATGCAGCAGATGCCGCAGCAGGGGTACCCGCAGGGGTATCAGCAGCAGGGGTTCCCGGACGGTCAGCAGCAGCCGGGTATGGCGCAGCAGCAGGGCATGGCGCAGCAGCAGGGGATGGCCCCGCAGCAGCCCCAACAGCTTCAGCAGCCCGGTGCGCAGCAGCAGCCGGGCATCCCGCAGCAGGGCGCGCAGCCCGGGCGGCGGCGTCGCGCGGCGCCGGAGCCCGAGCCGGTCGCGCCCGTCAGCGGCCCCGGCCCGGACGGCATCGACTGGGAGGCCGAGGCCGCCGCGCTGGAGGCCGGCGCCGACCCGGTCGGCGGGCACGCGCCCGAGACCGACGAGTGGGACGGCCACCCGGACGGCTTCCAGGAGGACGGCCACCACGAGGACGCCGAGCACCGCGACGAGGACGGCCACGCCGAGCAGGATGGCTTCCTCGGCGAGGAGGACTCCTCCCGCGACGCGCAGAAGAAGCGCAAGGAGAAGGGCAAGAAGTCCGGCCGCCGCAACGGCGGGGCCTGCTTGCTGGTCGCGCTGGTGCTGGTCGGCGCCCTGGGCGGGGCCGGCTGGTGGGGCTACGGCTTCTACCAGGACCACTTCGGCCCGCCGCCGGACTTCACGGGCGAGGGCGGCAGCCCCGTCCAGGTCGAGGTCAAGTCGGGTGCGGTCGGCGGTCAGATCGGCCTGGCGCTGAAGAACGCCGGCGTGGTCAAGAGCGTCGACGCCTTCGGCAAGGTCTGTTCCGCCGAGCCGAAGTGCACGACCATCCAGCCGGGCTTCTACTCGCTGAAGAAGGAGCTGCCGGCCGCCACCGCGCTGAGCGAGCTGCTCAACGGGGCCGGCGGTGCGGCGCTGGTCATCCCCGAGGGTAAGACCGCCGCGGACATCTACACCCTGATCGACGGGAAGCTGAAGCTGCCGCAGGGCACCACGGCGGGTGTCGCCAAGGCCCAGGTCGGCAGCCTCGGCCTGCCGGCGTACGCGAACGGCAACGTCGAGGGCTTCCTCTGGCCGACCCGGTACAACATCGCCGACGGCATGAAGCCCGAGGACCTGCTCAAGCAGATGGTGAAGAACGCCACCGACAAGTACGCGACGCTGGACGCCGACGCGTCCAAGGCGGGCCTCAAGAACGCGTACGAGGTGGTCATCGAGGCGAGCATCCTGCAGCGCGAGGGCAACAACGTCGAGGACTTCGGCAAGATGGCCAGGACCATCCAGAACCGGCTGGCGAGCGATGCCGTGCGCCACACGCTCGGCATGGACACCACGCTGCAGTACTCGCTGGGCCGCAAGGACCTGGACAAGAAGGACATCAACGACGGGTCCAACAAGTACAACACCTACATCAACCCGGGTCTGCCGCCGACGCCGATCTCCAACCCCGGCGACGACGCGCTCAAGGCGGTGCTCAACCCGGCGGACGGCAAGTGGCTGTACTTCATCGCGATGTCCCCGATCAAGACCCTCTTCGCCGAGACGGACAAGGAGCACGCGGCCAACGTCGAGGCGTACTGCCGGGCGGCGGGCCAGGGCTTCGACAAGGTCGGTCTCCACTGCACCACCAAGTAGCCGCCACCGCACCGCCGTTCACGGAGGAGCAGCGTTGACCAGCAAGCACCGGGCCGCCGTCCTCGGCTCGCCGATCGCCCACTCGCTCTCGCCGGACCTGCACCGGGCCGCCTTCGCGGCGCTCGGGCTGGACGGCTGGCGCTACGACCGCTTCGAGGTCGACGAGGCCGGCCTGCCCGGCTTCCTCGCCGGGCTGGACGAGGCCGAGTGGGCCGGGTTGTCGCTGACCATGCCGCTGAAGCGGGCGATCATCCCGCTGCTGGACGAGGTCAGCGCGACGGCCCGCGCGGTGGACGCGGTGAACACCGTGGTGTTCACCGCCGACGGGCGGCGCACCGGGGACAACACCGACGTCCCCGGGCTGGTGAACGCGCTGCGCGAGCGGGGCATCACCGAGGTGCCGGCCGCGGCCGTGCTGGGTGCCGGGGCCACCGCCTCCTCGGCGCTGGCGGCGCTGGCCCAGGTCTGCACCGGCGAGGTGACCGTCTACGTGCGCAGCGCGGAGCGGGCCCGGGAGATGGCCGAGCTGGGCGAGCGGCTGGGCGTCGCCGTGCGCACCGCCGACTGGGAGCGCGGCGCGGAGGCGCTGGCGCGGCCGCTGACCGTCTCGACCACGCCGGTCGGTGCGACCGACGCCTTCGCCGGGGCACTGCCCGCCGCGCCGGGGGCGCTGTTCGACGTGCTGTACCACCCGTGGCCGACGGCGCTGGCCGAGGCCTGCGCCGCGCGCGGGGCGACCGTCCTGGGCGGGCTGGACCTGCTGGTGCACCAGGCGGTGCTGCAGAGCGAGGCCTTCACCGGGCGGGCGCCGGGGCCGCTGGCGGCGATGCGCGAGGCGGGCGAGAAGGCCCTCGCCGGGCGCTGAGGCCGGGCCGGTGGCCGGATCGCGCCGACCACCGCCCGGCCGGGTGGCCGGAATCGTGCCGACCACCGTCCCGCCGACTGGCCGGTTGCCGTCCGTCACGCGGACTGGGCCTCCGGGTGCCGCCGGGACGTGAAAGGATTCAGGGGAAAAGGCACGCCCGGGCGGGCCCCGGCAGGTGCCGAGGCCGGTCCGCTGATGAAGGAGCTCCGTTGGGTACGTTGCGCTGGCTGACGGCGGGGGAGTCGCACGGCCCCGCACTCGTCGCGACGCTGGAAGGCCTGCCCGCCGGTGTACCGGTCACCACCGCGGTGGTGGCCGACGCGCTGGCGCGCCGCCGGCTCGGTTACGGTCGCGGCGCACGGATGAAGTTCGAGCAGGACGAGGTGACGTTCCTCGGCGGCGTCCGGCACGGCGAGACCATGGGCAGCCCGGTGGCGGTCATGGTCGGTAACACCGAGTGGCCGAAGTGGGAGCAGGTCATGTCGGCCGACCCGGTCGACCCCGAGGTGCTGGCCGGTCTGGCCCGCAACGAGGCGCTCACCCGCCCCCGCCCCGGCCACGCCGACCTGGCCGGCATGCAGAAGTACTCGATCGACGAGGCCCGTCCGATCCTGGAGCGCGCCAGCGCCCGTGAGACGGCCGCCCGGGTCGCGCTCGGTGCCGTCGCCCGCGCGTACCTGAAGGAGACCTGCGGGATCGAGATCGTCAGCCACGTGGTCGAGCTGGCCGCCGCCAAGGCCCCGGCCGGTGTGCTGCCGCTGCCCTCGGACGAGGCGCGGCTGGACGCCGACCCGGTCCGCTGCCTGGACGCCGACGCCTCGAAGGCGATGGTCGCCGAGATCGACCAGGCCCACAAGGACGGCGACACCCTCGGCGGCGTGGTCGAGGTGCTCGCGTACGGCGTGCCGGTGGGTCTGGGCTCGCACGTGCACTGGGACCGCCGGCTGGACGCCCGGCTGGCCGCCGCGCTGATGGGCATCCAGGCGATCAAGGGCGTCGAGGTCGGCGACGGCTTCGAGCTGGCCCGGGTGCCCGGCTCGCAGGCGCACGACGAGATCGTCCCGACCCCCGAGGGCGTCAAGCGCACATCCGGCCGCTCCGGCGGCACCGAGGGCGGCCTGACCACGGGCGAGGTGCTGCGGGTGCGTGCCGCCATGAAGCCGATCGCCACCGTGCCGCGGGCGTTGCAGACCCTGGACGTGCGCACCGGCGAGCCGGCCAAGGCGCACCACCAGCGCTCGGACGTCTGCGCCGTGCCGGCCGCCGGGATCGTCGCCGAGGCGATGGTCGCGCTGGTGCTGGCCGACGCGGTGAACGAGAAGTTCGGCGGTGACCACGTCTCCGAGACCCGCCGCAACGTGCAGGGCTACCTCGACAACCTGATCATCCGATGACCGTTCCGGTCGTTGTGCTGGTCGGCCCGCCCGGCAGTGGCAAGTCCACCGTCGGGCGGGCCCTGGCCGAGCGCCTGGGCGTCGGCTTCCGGGACACCGACGCCGACATCGAGGCGCTGGCCGGCAAGCCCATCCCGGAGATCTTCATCGACGAGGGCGAGCCGCACTTCCGCGAGCTGGAGGTCCGGGCCGTGCGCACGGGCGCCACGGAGCACGACGGCGTGCTGGCACTCGGCGGCGGCGCGGTGATGGCCGAGGCCACCCGCGCCCTGCTGCGCGAGCTGCCGGTCGTCTTCCTGGAGGTCCCGCTGGCGGACGCGGTCAAGCGGGTCGGCCTGGACGCCCCGCGCCCGCTGCTGGCCATCAACCCGCGGGCCCGCTGGCGCGAGCTGATGGAGGCCCGCCGGCCCCTCTACCTGGAGGTGGCCACCGCCGTCGTCGACACCGCCGGCCGCACCCCCGAGCAGGTCGCGGACGCCGTACTGGAAGCACTGGAGCTGAAGACCCCCCATGACTGACCCCATCGTCAGGATTCACGTCGGCGGCAGCGCCGGCCACGACCCGTACGACGTGCTGATCGGGCACCAGCTGCTCGGCGAGCTGTCGGCGCTGATCAGTCCCCCCAGTCTGGGGACAAGAGGCGCCAAGCGGGTCGCGATCATCCACCCCGAGGCGCTGGCCGCCACCGCCGACGCCATCCGCGAGGACCTGCTCGGCGAGGGCTACGAGGCGATCGCGCTCCAGGTGCCCAACGCCGAGGACGCCAAGAGCGCCGAGGTCGCCGCGTACTGCTGGTCGGTGCTCGGGCAGACCGGCTTCACCCGCAGCGACGTCGTCGTCGGCCTCGGCGGCGGCGCCACCACCGACCTGGCCGGCTTCGTCGCCGCGACCTGGCTGCGCGGCGTCCGCTGGATCTCCATGCCCACCACGTTGCTCGGCATGGTCGACGCGGCCGTCGGCGGCAAGACCGGCATCAACATCGCCGAGGGCAAGAACATGGTCGGCGCCTTCCACCCGCCGGTGGGCGTGCTGGCCGACCTCGACACCCTGGCGACCGTGCCCAAGCACGACTACGTCTCCGGCCTCGCCGAGGTCATCAAGTGCGGCTTCATCGCCGACCCGGCCATCCTCGACCTGATCGAGGCCGACCCGGAGGGCGCCAAGACCCCGGACGGCACGCACACCGTCGAGCTGATCCGCCGCGCCATCCAGGTCAAGGCCGACGTGGTCTCCGGGGACCTCAAGGAGTCCGGCCGGCGCGAGATCCTCAACTACGGCCACACCCTCGGCCACGCCATCGAGCGCAACGAGCGCTACAAGTGGCGGCACGGCGCCGCGATCTCCATCGGCATGGTCTTCGCCGCCGAACTCGGCCGCCTGGCGGGCCGGTTGGACGACGAGACGGCCGACCGGCACCGCACCGTGCTGGCCTCCGTCGGCCTGCCGCTGCGCTACCAGGCGGACGCCTGGCCGAAGCTGCTGGACGCCATGAAGATCGACAAGAAGTCGCGCGGCGACCTGATCCGCTTCATCGTCCTGGACGGCCTCGGCAAGACCTCCGTCCTGGAGGGCCCCGACCCGTCCCTGCTGGTCGCCGCCTACGCGGAGGTCTCGGCGTGACCAGGGTCATGGTGCTCAACGGCCCCAACCTCGGGCGGCTCGGCAGCCGCGAGCCGGACGTCTACGGCGCCACCTCCTACGCCGGGCTGGTCGAGCGCTGCACCGCGCTCGGCAAGGAGTTCGGCTTCGAGGTCGAGGTGCACGAGACCAACTCCGAGCAGCAGATGGTGGAGTGGCTGCACGAGGCGGCCGACGGCAAGGTGCCCGTGGTGATCAACCCGGGCGCGTTCACGCACTACTCGTACGCGATGCGGGACGCCGCCTCGCAGCGCACCGCGCCGCTGATCGAGGTGCACATCTCCAACCCGTACGCCCGGGAGACCTTCCGGCACACCTCGGTGATCGCCGCGGTGGCCTCCGGCACCATCGCGGGGTTCGGGCTCGGCTCGTACGAGCTGGCCCTGCGCGCCCTGGCCGAGCAACTCACCACGCGCTGACGCCTGGTCAGCGGCCCGGCGGCGGACTGTGCCCGCCGCCGGGCCGCCGTGTAGTCTCCCCGCTGAGAGGTGTCGGGAGGTGACCGTGACGCAGTACGCCGGGGGTGGGCAGGTCCCGCCGCGTCCCGTCGCTCCGCCGGGGCCGCAGCCGTCGGGGGCCGCCGCGCCGCCGCCGGTGCCGCCCGCTCCGGCTCCTGTTCCCGCCGCCGCGCCGCCGGTTCCGGCCGCTCCGGTGCCGCCCGCTCCTGTTGCCGCGCCCGCCCCGGCCGCACCCGCGCCCGGCGCGCCGGTCCCCGTCGGGTCCACCGGGCACTTCGTGCTGCCCTCCGGCACGCCCGTGCAACTCCCCGCCCACCCGCCGCAGCGGCACGCGCCCACCAGTCCGATTGCCGTCCTGCTGATCGGCCCGGCCGGGGCCGGCAAGACCACCGTCGCCCGGTACTGGGCCGAGCGCCGGCCCAGCCCGACCGCGCACATCAGCCTGGACGACGTCCGCGAGTGGGTGCAGTCCGGCTTCGCCAACCCGCAGTCCGGCTGGAACAACGCCTCCGAGGCGCAGTACCGGCTGGCCCGCCGCACCTGCGGCTTCGCCTGCCGCAACTACCTCGCCAACGGCATCTCCTGCATCATCGACGACGCCGTCTTCCCGGACCGCCCGGCCATCGGCCTCGGCGGCTGGAAGCGGCACATCGGCCCCGGCATGATCCCGGTCGTGCTGCTGCCCAGCCTGGACTCCGTGCTGCACCGCAACGCCCGGCGCGGCGGCACCCGGCGGCTCGGTGACGAGGAGGTGGCGCGGATCCACGGCCGGATGGCCGGCTGGTACAACTCCGGGCTGCCGATCATCGACAACTCGTACCTGGACGTGGCCGGCACCGCCGCCGAGCTGGACCGCGTCATCCTGGCCCGGCTGATGGGCATGCCGGTGCGCTGACCTGCGACGATCCGGCGGTGTCGGTGCCGGCTGCGATGATGTGCGGGTCCTGTCGAACCACCCCGGGGGAGCTGACGCCCGTGCCGGAAGGCCACATCATCCACCGCCTCGCCGCCGAGAACCGGAAGGCCTTCGGCGGCCGCCCGGTCGAGGTGTCCAGCCCGCAGGGCCGGTTCGCCGACGAGGCCAAGGCCATCGACGGGCAGCTGCTCACCGCGGCCGAAGCCGTCGGCAAGCACCTGTTCCTCGGCTTCGAGGAGGGCGCCTGGGTGCACGTCCACCTCGGCCTCTACGGCGGCTTCGCCTTCGGTACCGGGCCCGCGCCCGAGCCGGTCGGCCTGGTCCGGCTGCGGCTGGCCAACGACGACGGCTACGCGGACCTGCGCGGCCCCAACACCTGCGCGCTGGTCACCGGCGCGGAGAAGGACGCCGTCGCCGCCCGGCTGGGCCCCGACCCGCTGCGCGCCGACGCCGACCCGCAGGCCGCCTGGCGCCGGATATCGGCCAGCCGGACGACCGTCGCCGCGCTGCTGATGGACCAGAAGGTGCTGGCCGGGGTGGGCAACGTCTACCGGGCCGAGGTGCTGTTCCGCCACGGGATCAACCCGCACCGCGCCGGCCGCGACCTCACCCGGGGCGAGTGGGACGCGATCTGGGCCGACCTGGTCGCCCTGATGCACGAGGGCGTCGGCGCGGGCCGGATCGACACCGTCCGTCCCGAGCACACCCCCGAGGCGATGGGCCGCCCGCCGCGCGTCGACGACCACGGCGGCGAGGTGTACGTCTACCGGCGGGCCGCGATGCCCTGCCTGGTCTGTGGCACCGAGGTCCGGACGGAGCAGCACGCCGCGCGCAACCTCTTCTGGTGCCCCGCCTGCCAGGCGGCCTGACCGCGTTCGAGGGTTGCTCCGGCCGGGCCCCGGCGCGTCCTCCGGAGGAGCCGGTCAGACGACGGCCGCGCTGGGCTCGTGGTGTTCGGCGGCGGCGCACGCGTCGAGGAGGGGGCGCAGGGCCTCGTCCACGAGCCGGTAGCGCACGATCCGCCCGTCCTTGTCCCCGGTGACCACGCCCGCGGTGCGGAGCAGCCGCAGGGCCTGGGACACGGCGGGGTCGCGCATGCCGGTGGCGACGGCGAGGTCGGAGACGGCGAGCGGGCCGGCCCGGTGGAGGGCGAGCAGGAGGGCGAGCCGCCCGGGGTCGGCGAGCAGGGAGAACCGCTCGGCCCAGGTGCGGACGTGCGCGGGGTCGCCGATCGCGGCGATGGCCTCGCAGACCCGGTGTCCGTCGATGGTGCGGTGGCCCGCGCGGTCGGCCGGTACGAGATGCATGCGCACATTGTTGCAGGAGGGGGCCTGTGATCCTGGACACCTGCGCAGGTGCGCAGCCTTGCAAGGGTGGGTCCTGGCCCCTACGGTGTTCCCCGCCGTGGTGCTCGGGAAGACCGGTGACGGATCCTCAGGGGTCCCAGTCCGGAGCGGCCCTCGCCACTGTGATCGGGCCATCGTGATCGTCGACGATGGAGAGACGTCCGTACCCACGACGCCACTGGGAGCCTCGCGCACCTGGGAAGGCGGGTACGGGACCCCCGTAAGCCAGGAGACCGGCCACGGCATCTCACGAAGTGTTTCCACGAGGTGCTGGAGCGTGACCCGAATGACCCTGCCCGAAACCGCCGCCGCCGAGGCGCCGGCGACACCGTCCGTGCTGCCCACGTTCCGCTGGAAGCGCGAGGACACCGTCCGCACGGCCGGGTTGATGGGGGTGATCCTGGCCATGCACGTGGTGGCCTTCGGGACGCTCGTCTTCCTGGTCGCGCCCCACAACTACGCGGTCGGCACCCAGGTCTTCGGGGTGGGCCTCGGGATCACCGCGTACACCCTCGGCATGCGGCACGCCTTCGACGCCGACCACATCGCGGTGATCGACAACACCACCCGCAAGCTGATGGCGGACGGCAAGCGGCCGGTCTCGGTCGGCTTCTGGTTCGCCCTCGGGCACTCCTCGATGGTGGTGCTGATGGCCGCCCTGGTGGCGGGCGGCGCGCAGCTGGCCAGCACGCTGATGGACGACGACTCGGCCACCCACAAGTGGCTCGGGATGGTCGGCACGACGGCCTCCGGCGCGTTCCTCTACCTGATCGGCGCGCTCAACCTGGCCGCGCTGCTCGGCATACTCAAGGTGTTCCGGGCGATGCGGGCCGGGTCGTACGACGAGGCGCAGCTGGAGGAGCACCTCAACTCGCGCGGCTTCATGGCCCGGGTGCTGAACCGGGCGACCCGGTCGATCACCCGGCCCGGGCAGATGTTCCCGGTGGGCATGGTGCTGGGGCTGGGCTTCGACACCGCGACCGAGGTCACCCTGATGGTGATGGCCGGGTCGGGCGCGGCGGCCGGGCTGCCCTGGTACGCGATCGTCTGCCTGCCGCTGCTGTTCGCGGCCGGGATGAGCCTGTTCGACACCCTGGACGGGACGTTCATGAACTTCGCGTACCAGTGGGCCTTCGCGAACCCGGTCCGGAAGGTGTACTACAACCTGACGATCACTGGGCTGTCGATCGCGGTGGCCTTCGTCATCGGCACCATCGAACTGGTCGGCGTGCTGCACGAGAAGCTCGATCTGACCGACCCGGTCACCGGCTGGATCGCGGGCATCTCGCTGGACAACGTCGGCTACGCGATCGCCGGGCTGTTCGTGGTGGTCTGGGCCGCGGCGATCGCCTACTGGAAGCTGGCCCGGGTGGAGAAGCGCTGGGTGGCCGCCGAGTAGCGACGGCTGCGATCAGCGACGGCAGCGATCAGCGACGGCGCCTCCCCCGGGATCCCGGGGGAGGCGCCGTTTCGTCGCTGCGGGCCGGTGCCGGTCGTCGGGCGGGCGGGGTTCAGCGCTCTTCGCGGAAGTCGACGTGCCGGCGCGCGACCGGGTCGTACTTGCGCAGGACCATCCGGTCCGGGTCGTTGCGGCGGTTCTTGCGGGTCACGTACGTGTAGCCGGTGCCGGCGGTGGAGCGGAGCTTGATGACGGGGCGCAGTTCGCTGCGGGCCATGGGTGTCCTCCCGGGTTGGCGGGGTGTTCGGGGCTGGGGCGAAACCGTACACCGAAATGGAAGTCATTTTCATCTGGTGTAACGTGGGCTCCGTCCCGCCCATTCCCGGACGCCAGGGAGCACCCATGTCCGCCCACTGCCAACTCACCGGCCGCCAACCCGGATTCGGCAACGCGATCTCGCACTCGCACCGCCGCACCCGCCGCCGCTTCGACCCCAACATCCAGCACAAGCGCTACTGGCTGCCCGGTGAGGGCCGGTACGTCCGGCTCGCCCTCAGCGCCAAGGGCATCCGCACCATCGACACGATCGGCATCGAGGCCGCCGTCGCCCGCATCCGCGCCCGAGGGGGGAAGGTCTGATGGCCAAGCAGAGCAAGATCGCCAAGAACGAGCAGCGCCGCGCCGTCGTGTCCCGGTACGCCGAGCGCCGCGCCGAGCTCAAGCGGATCACCGCCCACCCCGGCACCGCCCCCGCCGAACGCGCGGACGCCCAGGCCGAACTCGCCCGCCAGCCCCGCGACGCCAGCGCCACCCGGATCCGCAACCGCGACGCCGTCGACGGCCGCCCCCGTGGCTACCTGCGCGCCTTCGGCCTCTCCCGGGTCAACCTCCGCGTCCACGCCCACGCCGGCCACCTGCCCGGCGTCCGCAAGGCCAGCTGGTGAGCGGCGTGGACGGGATCAAACTGCCCGTGGTGGTCGTCGCCGGACTGCACGCCGACGAACGCCGCGCCGCCGTCCGGGAGTTGGCGGCGGCAGCGGTGGACGCGGTGGTCCTCCACCATGACCTGCGGGAGGCCTCGCAGGGCGTCGTCCGCCGTGAACTGCGCGACGCGGGAGGCGGGTTCGACGTCGCCGACGTCCCGCTGGTGAACGACTGCCCCTGCTGCGCCCTGCGCGAGGACCTGCTGCCGCGACTGCTGCGGATCGCCGACGAAGGCCGGTACGGGCTCGCGATCGTCGAACTGTGGGGCGGTAGCGACCCGCACCCGGCCGTCGAGGTGATCGCCGGGGGAGAGGCGGACGGCCGCCACCTGGAGGACGCCGTCGAACTCGCGGGCGTGGTCACGGCCGTCGACCCGGACCGGCTGATCGGCGAACTCTCCGTCTCCGACGACCTGGTGGAGCACGGCGAGCACACCGCCGTCCAGGACCAGCGGACCCGCGCGGAGGCGCTCGCCCACCAGGTCGAGTACGCCACCACCCTCGCCGTCCCGCGGGCGACGGCGCACGCGCCCGGGCTCGCGTTGCTCCGCCAGCTCCACCCCACCGCCCGGGTCGTCCGGCTCGGCACCGGGGCGCTCACCCGGGCCGCCCTCGGCGGCTTCGACGTCGCCGCCGCCCGCGACCGGGTCAACCCGGCGATCGCGCTGCTCCCGCAGGAGAGAGACGAGGCCGGCGTCACCACGCTGGTCTGGGAGCGCCGACGCCCGCTGCACCCCGAGCGGCTGCACCGGGCGCTGGAACTGCTCGTCCCCGCCGCCCAGCGCAGCCGCGGCCGCTTCTGGCTGGCCAACCGGCCCGACCTGATGCTCGCCTGGGACGCCGCCGGGGCCAACCTCGCCGTCGAGGAGTGCGGCCCCTGGCTCACCTCCCTGCCCGACGCCGCCTGGGAGCTCTACCCGCCCGCCCGCCGGGCCGCCGCCGCCCTCGACTGGCACCCTCTGCACGGCGACCGGGTGCAGCAGCTCAGCTTCACCGCGGAGGGCCTCGACGTCGACGGCGTCACCGGGCTGCTCGACTCCTGTCTGCTCACCGACGCCGAACTCGCGGCGGGCGAACCCGGCTGGAAGGCCCTGCCGGACGCCTTCCGGGACCTGCTCGACCCCGTTCACTGAGGAGCCGTCACTGTGCGTAAGCGACCGAACCCGCCCAAGGCCCGGCCGAACCCGTTGTTCACGGCCGGCATCGAGTACATCGACTACAAGGACACCGACCTGCTGCGGCGCTTCGTCTCCGACCGCGGCAAGATCCGGAGCCGCCGCGTCACCCGGCTCACCGTCCAGCAGCAGCGCGCCGTGGCCAGGGCCGTCAAGAACGCCCGCGAGATGGCCCTCCTCCCGTACGCCGCCGGCACCACCCGGTAACCGGACCACCGCCACCACCGTCACCACCGTCACCACCCGACAAGGAGCCCCCGATGGCCGTCCCCAAGCGCAAGACGTCCCGCAGCAACACCCGGCACCGCCGGGCCCAGTGGAAGGGCAAGGCCCCGAAGCTCGTCCCGATCACCCTCAACGGCCGCGAACTGCTCGTCCCCCAGAACCTGGTCCCCGCCTACCGCCGCGGCCTGATCGACCCGGAGGGGGCGTAGCGACCACGGAGGGGGCGTGCGGGGGTGGGGGCGCGCCCTGTCGGGGGTGCTCGGCGGGCGGATCGGAGTGGGGGTTCGTAGGCTCGACGCATGTCTGATGCGTACGCGGGTCGGCGGGAGCGGGTGAGGGAGCACTGCAGTGCGGCCGGGGCCGATGCGGCGCTGATCACCCGGGCGGCGAACGTGCGGTATCTGACGGGCTGCGCGCCCTGCGGGGCGACGCTGCTGCTGACCCGGGAGCGGGTGCTGCTGGCAGTGCCGGACGATCTGCCGGCGGACGACACCGGGGAACACCTGATCGCGCCGGACGTCACCCAGGTACCGGTGGCGGCCTCGGCGGACACCGCCCTGGCGGCGGCCGCCGCCGCCGTGCGACTGGGCGTGGCGGACCTGGCGGTGGAGGAGCACGACCTGACCGTCAGCCGCCACCGCGCGGTGGCGGGCCTGGCGGAGGGGGCCCGGCTGGCCGACCTGGGGCAGGTGGTCGAGCGGCTGCGGGTGGTCAAGGACGAGCACGAGATCGCCGACCTGCGGATCGCCGCCGAGATCGCCGACCAGGCGCTCGGCGAACTGCTGGAGTCGATCCTGGTCGGCCGCACCGAACGGCACCTGGCGATGGAGCTGGAACGCCGGATGATCGACCACGGCGCGGACCGGGCGGCCTACCCGGTGTCCGTCGGCACCGGCAGCCACTCCGGCCAGCCCGCCCACCAGCCGACCGACCGCCGGGTGGAGGAGGGCGACTTCCTCACCGTGGTGATGGGCGCCCAGTACCGGGGCTACGGCGTCTCCACCGCCCGGACCTTCGTGATCGGCGCCGCCCCCGCGCCCTGGCAGGTGGAGCTGCACCGGCTGGTGTTCCGGGCCCAGCGGGCCGCCCGGGAGGCGCTCGGGCCGGGCGTGGAGCAGTGCGTGCCCGACCGGGCCGCGCGGCAGATCCTGGAGGCGGCCGGCCACACCGAGACCTCCCCGCACCCGGTGGGCCACGGCATCGGGCTGGAGATCCGGGAGGCGCCGCGCCTCGGCCTGTCGGACATGGGTAAACTGGACAGCCGCGTGCCGGTCACCGTCGGCCCAGGGGTCCACCTCCCGGGCAAGGGCGGTGTCCGGATCGAGGACACGCTCGTGGTGCGTCCCCCAGAGGAGGGCGGGCCCGAGCTGCTCACCATCACCACCAAGGAGCTCCTCGCCCTGTGACCGCGGCCGCCCGTCGGCCGTCGGCGGCAGGACGCAAGCCTTGGTTCCTTGACAGCTATATCCAGGAGTAAGTGCGCCCGTGGCTTCCACGAACGATCTCAAGAACGGCATGGTCCTCAAGCTGGAGGGCGGCAAGCTCTGGTCCGTCGTCGAGTTCCAGCACGTCAAGCCCGGCAAGGGCCCGGCCTTCGTGCGCACGAAGCTCAAGGAGGTCCTGACCGGCAAGGTCGTCGACAAGACCTTCAACGCCGGCACCAAGGTCGAGACCGCCAACGTCGACAAGCGCGGCATGCAGTTCTCGTACAAGGACGGCGAGAACTTCGTGTTCATGGACACGGACACCTACGACCAGATCGTGGTCGAGCCGGCCGTCGTCGGCGACGCCTCCAAGTACCTGCTGGAGGGCTTCGAGGCCCTGGTCGCCATGTACGAGGGCTCCCCGCTGTACATCGAGCTCCCGGCCTCCGTCGAGCTGCTGATCTCCCACACCGAGCCGGGCGTCCAGGGCGACCGCTCCACCGGCGGCTCCAAGCCGGCCACGCTGGAGACCGGTGCCGAGATCGCCGTGCCGCTCTTCATCGTCACCGGTGAGAAGATCAAGGTCGACACCCGCGACGGCAGCTACCTCGGCCGGGTGAAGTAAGTCCGTGTCGGCCGCACGTAGCAAGGCCCGCACCCGGGCCTTCCAGATCCTCTTCGAGGCCGACCACCGCGGGGTCGACCCGCAGCGGGTCCTCGCGGACTGGGTGGCCCGCGCCCGCGAGCCGAAGCCCGACGAGGGCACCCCGCAGGTCGGCGAGTACACCATGGAGCTGATCGAGGGGTACGTCCAGCACGCTCGCCGGATCGACGACCTGATCTCGCAGTACGCGGTGGGCTGGACCCTCGACCGGATGCCGATCGTGGACCGCAACGTCCTGCGGCTCGGCGCCTACGAGCTGATCTGGGAGGACGGCGTCCCGGACGCCGTCGTCCTGGACGAGGCCGTGGAGATCGCCAAGGAGTTCTCCACGGACGACTCCCCGGCCTTCGTCAACGGCCTGCTCGCCCGCTTCCTGGAGCTGAAGCCGAGCATCCGCCGGTAGGTCCCGACCACCGGCGGTGGTGAGACCCGCAGAACGGCCGCTGGACCCGGATTCCGGGTCCGGCGGCCGTCGCGCGTTTCACCCGGGCGGCGTAAGGTGGTGCCCTACTCGCCAGTAACTTGGCGTTCGGAAACCCGCAGTGAAGGGCAGGCCACCCCCATGACCACCGCGACCCGCAGCGAGTTCGACCAGGGCATCGCCCTGACCCGGCACCCTGACGAGCCCGGCCGCTACGAGGCCGAACTCGGTGCCGGCTGGCAGATCGGCGGCGGGGTCAACGGCGGGCTGCTGCTCGCCGTCGCCGGACACGCGCTGTCGCTGGAGCACGGCGACCACCCCGACCCGGTGTCGATCAGTGGTTACTACCTGTCCGCCTCCACGCCCGGCCCGGCCACCGTCCGCACCGAGGTGCTGCGCACCGGCCGCGGGCTCTCCACCGGCACCGCCTCGCTCAGCCAGGACGGCGTGGAGCGGCTGCGGGTGGTCGCCAGCCACGGCGACCTCTCCACCGCCGACGGCGAGGTGCGCACCAGCGCCGTGCCGCCGCAGCTGCCGCCGCCGGACCAGTGCGTCGGCGTCGAGCACGCGCCCCGGGAGCTGATCGCCCAGGCCGAGCTGCTGGAGCGCTTCGACCTGCGGCTGGACCCGGCCACCATCGGCTGGGCGCTCGGGCAGCCGTCCGGCAACGGGCGGATCCAGGGCTGGTTCCGGCTCGCCGACGGCCGCGATCCCGACCCGCTGCTGCTCCTGCTGGTCGCCGACGCGCTGCCGCCGGTGACCTTCGACCTGGGCCTGCCCGGGTGGGCCCCGACCGTCGAACTGACCGTCCACCTGCGGGCCAGGCCGGTCCCGGGCTGGCTGCGGGTCACCCACGCCACCCGCAACGTGGCCGGCGGGTACTTCGAGGAGGACGCCGAGGTCTGGGACGAGTCCGGCCGCCTGGTCGCGCAGTCCCGCCAGCTCGCCCGGGTGCCGCGGACGGCGTGAATCACATCGTCTTACCGTCGGTTACATTCCTGTGACACGCCGTACGTGTGCGGCGCGCGCGGATGGGGAGATAGACGGTCAGCGGCGAGCCGGCCGCTGACCGTCACCCGCCGACGGTACCCGTCGATGTCAGGAGCCATCCCGTGAGCGAGCGCAGCGAGCGAACCACCGAGAGGCGCGCAGGGGCGCAGGCCCGTGCCGAGCGCAGCGAGGTGGGCGCATGAGCCGCAACGGCCGCGCCCGCCGCAACTCCGACTGCACCGCCGGCGGCCCGCGACCCACGGTGCGGGCGCCGCACCAGCGGCGGCGGGTCGAGGGGGCCGAGCAGGCGTTCGTCATCGGGATCCTGACCAGCGCGGCCGACTTCGCCCGGGCCCGTGCCTGGGGGCTGTCGAACGCCGCCGACCACGAGCACTACCTGGCCGAGACCGCCGAGCTGCTGGCCGACGCCCTGGAGCGCTTCGACACCGTGCGGGCCCGGATGTTCCACCCGCAGGACTTCGCGGAGTTCTGCGTGCTGCACGGGCTGGACCCGGCCGAGCCGCTCGCCCGCGACCGCTACCTGGTCAATCCGCCGTTGCAGACCCAGCTGTTGGCCTATCAGGGCGAGGAACTGGCCGGGGACTTCGTGCCGCGCCTGGTCCGGGCCCGGGAGAACGGGCTGACGCTCTGCCACGCCGACCTGCTGCTGGACGGCGGCCTGTCCGGGGCCGCGGGCGAGGTCGACGAGGAGCACGCCCGCTGGGTGCGCGCCGCCCGCCAGCGCGGCGCCGAGGTGTTCCGCCGGATGCTGGTCGGCGCGGGCGCCGGGGTGTACGAGCTGCGGCTGCGGGTGGACGCGCCGGGCGGGCGGCTGACCGCGGCGGCCCGGGTGCTGCAGTGGGAGGACGGCGTGGTCCGGATCAACGACGAGGACCTGGAGCTGGTCTGCGCGGTGCTGTGCGCCGGATTGGCGCTGGAGCTGCCGGGGGTGGCGGTGCTGCACGGCTCGCAGGGCTCGGTGGCGGCGGGCGGTGCCCGTGGCGGAGCCGCCGACGAGCACTTCCTGCCGGCCTCCTGGGCCTGGTCGAGCGGCGGGCAGGACTGGGCGCCGGCTGCCGGGCCGGTGCGGCTGGACGGCGTGGCGGCGCAGCCCGGCTACAGCCTGGGGACGGTCTGCTGAGCCGGCCGTGGACGCGCGACGGCGCGGCCCCCGGGATGCGGGGTGCCGCGCCGTGACGTTTCTGCACGGCCCGGGGCGTGGCCCGGACCGCGGACCGAGCCGGCGGGAGCCGGTGCGGCGAGCGTCAGCTCGCCTCCTCCTCGCGCACCGCGCGGCGCGCGTCGGGGTTCAGCACGCCCCAGGAGATCAGCTGCTCGGTGAGGATCGACGGCGACTGGTCGTAGATGACCGCCAGGGTGCGCAGGTCGTCCTGGCGGATCGACAGCACCTTGCCGTTGTAGTCGCCGCGCTGGCTCTGGATCGTCGCCGCGTAGCGCTGCAGCGGGCCGGCCTTCTCGGACGGGACCTGGGTCAGTCTCTCCAGGTCGAGCACCAGGCGCGGCGGCGGCTCGGCCGCGCCGCCGGGGGTGCCGCCGGGCAGCAGCTCCTGCACCGGGACGCCGTAGAACTCCGCCAGCTCGGCCAGCCGCTGCACGGTGACCGCACGGTCGCCGCGCTCGTACGAGCCGACGACGACTGCCTTCCAGCGCCCCTGGGACTTCTCCTCGACACCGTGCAGGGAGAGACCCTGCTGAGTGCGGATCGCTCGGAGCTTGCCTCCGAGTTGCTTCGCGTAGTCGCTGGACATTGATCTCCCCGGACGAGATTGCTTCGCGTTCAGTGGTGGGTCACGGACGATTGCCGACGCCGTTACCGGTGGGTTCGACGTCCGTCTCGTAACTCACTGTGAGGTTACGTAGAGTAAGGTAGCTGCGTCAAGCCGAATGGGGCAGTCGTGCGAATGGCCCGCATCCGCGGCGCGTCCGGGGCGTGAACCCGGCGAAGCGGAATGGTGCGTGTCCGGTTGCCTCCCGGCCCGCTGCTAGGATGGCTCGAAGCCCGCGCCCGGTCGGCGGGGGCAGTCCCAGACATCCTTTAAGGCCCGTCCAGTGAGGCGGGGAAGGAGGTCCGCTTCGGCATGACCACACACCAAGATTCGACGCCGCGACCGCCGCACCAGGTGCTGGACGGCACGGACATCGCCCGGGTCGTCACCCGGATAGCGCACGAGATCGTCGAGCGCGCCAAGGGCGCAGAGGACGTCGTGCTGCTCGGCATCCACACCAGGGGCGTCCACCTCGCCCGCCGCCTGCACGGCCGGCTGGCCCAGATCACCGGGCGCGAGATCCCGCTCGGGGCCCTGGACATCACCATGTACCGGGACGACCTGCGGCTCAAGCCCGCCCGCGCCCTGGAGCACACCGAGATCCCGTCCGGCGGCATCGACGGCAAGCTCGTCATCCTCGTCGACGACGTGCTCTTCTCCGGCCGCACCATCCGGGCCGCGCTCGACGCGCTGAACGACATCGGCCGCCCGCGCGCCGTCCAGCTCGCCGTCCTGGTCGACCGCGGCCACCGCGAGCTGCCGATCCGGGCCGACTACGTGGGCAAGAACCTCCCCACCTCGCTGCGCGAGGCCGTGCAGGTGCGCCTGTCCGACAGCGACGGCGTGGACGCCGTGCTGGTCGGCGACCGCGACTACACCGATGCGTCGCGCTCCGCGCGCGATGAACAGGGTTCGCAGGCCCTGGCCTCCCAGCCGTCCGAACCGCACCTTTCGGAGTAACCCGCGTGAAGCGCCACCTCGTCTCCGCCGCCGATCTCACCCGCGACGACGCGCTGCTGATCCTGGACACCGCCGAGGAGCTGGCCCAGCTCTCCGGACGGGCCGTCAAGAAGCTGCCCACGCTGCGCGGCCGGACCGTCGTCAACCTCTTCTTCGAGGACTCGACCCGCACCAAGACCTCCTTCGAGGTCGCCGAGAAGCGGCTCTCCGCCGACGTCATCAACTTCTCCGCCAAGGGCTCCTCCGTCTCCAAGGGCGAGAGCCTCAAGGACACCGCGCTCACCCTCCAGGCGATGGGCGCCGACGCGGTCGTCGTCCGGCACCACGCCTCGGGCGCGCCGGCCCGTCTCGCCCAGTCCGACTGGCTGCACGGCAGTGTGATCAACGCCGGTGACGGCACCCACGAGCACCCCACCCAGGCGCTGCTCGACGCCTTCACCATGCGCCGCCACCTCAACGCCGGGCTGGGCCACGACCTCGCCGGGCGCCGGGTGACCATCGTCGGCGACATCCTGCACAGCCGGGTCGCCCGTTCCAACGTGCACCTGCTGACCACCCTCGGTGCCCAGGTGACCTTCGTCGCCCCGCCGACGCTGCTGCCGATCGGCATCGAGAACTGGCCCTGCGAGGTCAGCTACGACCTGGACCGCGTGCTCCCCAAGACGGACGCGGTGATGATGCTGCGGGTGCAGCGCGAGCGGATGAACGCCGCGTTCTTCCCGACCGAGCGCGAGTACAGCCGCCGCTACGGTCTGAACGGCACCCGGATGTCCCAGCTGCCCGAGCACGCCATCGTGATGCACCCCGGCCCGATGGTGCGCGGCATGGAGATCACCGCCGAGGTCGCCGACTCGCCGCGCTGCACCGTGGTCGAGCAGGTCGCCAACGGCGTGTCGGTCCGGATGGCCGTCCTGTACCTGCTGCTCGGGGGAGCCACCCTCAACGACGCCCGCACCGACTCCGTGGAGACCGCTCAGTGACCACCTACCTGATCCGCAACGCCCAGATCCTCGGCGGTGCCCCGCAGGACCTCCACCTCGCCGACGGTGTGATCAAGGCGATCGGCACCGACCTGGCGGTCGAGGCGGACATCGAGATCGACGCCGGCGGCCTGATCGTGCTGCCCGGTCTCGTCGACCTGCACACCCACCTGCGCGAGCCCGGCCGCGAGGACGCCGAGACCGTGCTCACCGGCACCCGGGCCGCCGCGATGGGCGGCTTCACCGCCGTGCACGCGATGGCCAACACCACCCCGGTGGCCGACACCGCCGGCGTGGTCGAGCAGGTCTGGCGGCTCGGCCAGGAGGCCGGCTACTGCGACGTGCAGCCGGTCGGCGCCGTCACCGTCGGCCTGGAGGGCAACAAGCTCGCCGAGCTGGGCGCGATGCACGAGTCCGCCGCGAACGTGCGGGTCTTCTCCGACGACGGCAAGTGCGTGGACGACGCGGTGCTGATGCGCCGCGCCCTGGAGTACGTCAAGGCCTTCGACGGCGTCGTCGCCCAGCACGCCCAGGAGCCGCGGCTCACCGAGGGCGCCCAGATGAACGAGGGCCAGGTCTCCGGCGAGCTCGGGCTCGGCGGCTGGCCGGCCGTCGCCGAGGAGTCGATCATCGCGCGGGACGTGCTGCTCGCCGCGCACGTCGGCTCCCGGCTGCACGTCTGCCACGTCTCCACCGCCGGTTCGGTCGAGATCATCCGCTGGGCCAAGGCCAAGGGCTGGGACGTCACCGCCGAGGTCACCCCGCACCACCTGCTGCTCACCGACGAGCTGGTCCGCTCCTACGACCCGGTCTACAAGGTCAACCCGCCGCTGCGCACCGCCGAGGACGTCCAGGCGCTGCGCAAGGCGCTCGCGGACGGCACCATCGACGCCGTCGCCACCGACCACGCGCCGCACCCGGACGAGGACAAGGACTGCGAGTGGGCCGTCGCCGCGATGGGCATGGTCGGCCTGGAGACCGCGCTGTCGGTCGTGCAGCAGACCATGGTGGACACCGGCCTGCTGAACTGGGAGGGCGTCGCCGACCGCATGTCGCACCGCCCGGCCCGGATCGGCCGTCTCGCCGGACAGGGCCGTCCCGTCTCGGTCGGTGAGCCGGCCAACCTGGTGCTGTTCGATCCCGCGTACCGTGGTGCCGTGAACCCGGACAGCTTCGCCACCCGTAGCCGCAACACCCCCTACAAGGGCCTTGACCTGCCCGGACGGGTGCACGCCACCTTCCTGCGCGGGCGCGCCACCGTGCTGGCCGGCGAGCTGGCCGAGCAGGGTGGGGCGGCGTGACCGGCCCGGCCGCGCTCGCCCAGGAGCAGGCCAAGGTCACCAACTGGCCCGGGTACATCGGCTGGGCCGTCGGCCTGCTGATCGTCATCGGGCTCGTCTACTGGCTGATGCGGCAGGGCTGGAACTGGCGGCGCACCCTCCAGTCCGGCATCCCGCCGCTGCCCGCCGTGCCGGCCGGCGCCGGGCGGACCATCCTGGAGACCAGCGGGCGGTACCACGGCTCCACCACCGCCGGGAACTGGCTCGACCGCGTCGTCGCGCACGGCCTGGGCACCCGCAGCCGCGCCGACCTCACCCTCGGCGAGGACGGCCTGCTGGTGCGGCGCCCCGGTGACGTCGACCTCTGGATCCCGGCCGGACACCTGACCGGTGCCCGCACGGACTCCGGGATCGCCGGCAAGGTCGTCCCGGCCGGGCTGCTCGTCGTCACCTGGACGCACGAGGGCACCGAGCTGGACTCGGGCTTCCGGGCCGACCACCCGGACGAGCACGCCGCCTGGGTCGAGGCGATCGCCCAACTCGCAACACGTACGAAGACGAAGACGGAAGAGGCCGCTCAATGACCGCACCTGCCCCCACCACGCAGCGCCGACGGCGGGAGCGCACCCCCGCCGTGCTCGTCCTGGAGGACGGCCGGACCTTCCGCGGCGAGGCCTACGGCGCGACCGGCGAGACCTTCGGCGAGGCCGTCTTCAACACCGGCATGTCCGGCTACCAGGAGACCCTCACCGACCCGTCGTACCACCGCCAGGTGGTCGTGATGACCGCCCCGCAGATCGGCAACACCGGCTGGAACGACGAGGACGACGAGTCCAAGCGGATCTGGGTCGCCGGGTACGTCGTGCGCGACCCCGCCCGGGTGGCGTCGAACTGGCGCTCCACCCGCTCGCTGGACGAGGAGCTCGTCCGCCAGGGCGTCGTCGGCATCAGCGGCATCGACACCCGGGCGCTCACCCGCCACCTGCGCGAGCGCGGCGCGATGCGCTGCGGCATCTTCTCCGGCGAGGCGCTGACCGACCAGGCCGAACTGCTCGCCCGGGTGCAGCGGTCGCCCGAGATGAAGGGCGCCGACCTGTGCGCCGAGGTGGCCACCACCGAGGCGTACGTCGTGCCCGCGATCGGTCCCGGCGGCGAAGCCCTGCCCATCGGCACTGCGGAGTTCACCGTCGCCGCGCTGGACCTCGGCATCAAGGGGATGACCCCGCAGCGGATGGCCGAGCGCGGCATCGAGGTGCACGTGCTGCCGGCCAACTCCACCCTGGAGGACCTCTACGCGGTCCAGCCGGACGGCGTGTTCTTCTCCAACGGCCCGGGCGACCCGGCCACCGCCGACCACCAGGTCGCCGTCGCGCAGGGCGTGCTGGAGCGCGGGACCCCGTTCTTCGGGATCTGCTTCGGCAACCAGATCCTCGGCCGCGCGCTGGGCTTCGGCACCTACAAGCTCAAGTACGGCCACCGCGGCATCAACCAGCCGGTGCAGGACCGCACCACCGGCAAGGTCGAGGTGACCGCGCACAACCACGGCTTCGCCGTGGACGCACCGCTGGACCGGGTGAGCGACACCCCCTTCGGGCGGGTCGAGGTCTCCCACGTCTGCCTCAACGACGACGTGGTCGAGGGCCTCCAGGCGCTCGACGTCCCCGCCTTCAGCGTGCAGTACCACCCCGAAGCGGCGGCCGGCCCGCACGACGCGGCCTACCTCTTCGACCGGTTCGTCGAGCTCATGCGAGGCGACGACAAGCACAGCGTGAAGCTCATGGAGGGCCAGCGTGCCTAAGCGCACTGACATCAAGTCCGTCCTGGTGATCGGGTCCGGCCCGATCGTGATCGGCCAGGCCGCCGAGTTCGACTACTCGGGCACGCAGGCCTGCCGCGTCCTCAAGGCCGAGGGCCTGCGGGTCGTGCTGGTCAACTCCAACCCGGCCACGATCATGACCGACCCGGAGATCGCCGACGCCACCTACGTCGAGCCGATCACCCCGGAGTTCGTCGAGCGGATCATCGCCAAGGAGCGCCCCGACGCGCTGCTGCCGACCCTCGGCGGGCAGACCGCGCTCAACACCGCGATCTCCCTGCACTCGGCCGGCACGCTGGAGAAGTACGGCGTCGAGCTGATCGGCGCCGACGTGGTGGCGATCAACAAGGGCGAGGACCGCCAGCTGTTCAAGGGCGTCGTCGAGGCGGTCAACGCCAAGATCGGCCACGGCGAGTCCGCCCGCTCGGTCATCTGCCACTCGATGGACGACGTGCTGGCCGGCGTCGACACGCTCGGCGGCTACCCGGTCGTCGTGCGCCCCTCCTTCACCATGGGCGGCGCCGGCTCCGGCTTCGCCCACGACGAGGAGGACCTGCGCCGCATCGCCGGCCAGGGCCTGGCCCTCTCGCCGACCACCGAGGTGCTCCTGGAGGAGTCCATCCTCGGCTGGAAGGAGTACGAGCTGGAGCTGATGCGCGACAAGAACGACAACGTCGTGGTCGTCTGCTCCATCGAGAACTTCGACCCGATGGGCGTGCACACCGGTGACTCGATCACCGTCGCCCCGGCGATGACCCTCACCGACCGTGAGTACCAGATCCTGCGCGACATCGGCATCGCCGTGATCCGCGAGGTCGGCGTCGACACCGGCGGCTGCAACATCCAGTTCGCCGTCAACCCCGACGACGGCCGGGTCATCGTCATCGAGATGAACCCGCGGGTGTCGCGCTCCTCCGCGCTGGCCTCGAAGGCGACCGGCTTCCCGATCGCCAAGATCGCCGCCAAGCTGGCCGTCGGCTACACGCTCGACGAGATCCCCAACGACATCACCGAGCAGACCCCGGCCTCCTTCGAGCCGGCCCTCGACTACGTCGTGGTGAAGGTTCCCCGGTTCGCGTTCGAGAAGTTCCCGAGCGCCGACGCCACGCTGACCACCACCATGAAGTCGGTCGGCGAGGCCATGGCCATGGGCCGCAACTTCCCCGAGGCGCTGCAGAAGGCGCTGCGCTCGCTGGAGAAGAAGGGCTCCCAGTTCTCCTGGACCGGCCCGGTCGGTGACAAGGCCGAGCTGCTGGTCAAGGCGGTCGTGCCGACCGACGGCCGGATCAACACCGTGATGCAGGCCATCCGGGCCGGCGCCACCCCGGAGGAGGTGTTCGAGGCCACCAAGATCGACCCGTGGTTCGTCGACCAGCTCTTCCTGCTCGACGAGATCGCCGGCGAGCTGACCGAGGCCGCCGAGCTCACCCCCGAGCTGCTGCGCCACGCCAAGCGGCACGGCTTCTCCGACCAGCAGATCGGCGAGATCCGCGGCCTGAAGCCGGACGTCGTCCGCGAGGTCCGGCACGCGCTCGGCATCCGCCCGGTGTTCAAGACCGTCGACACCTGCGCCGCCGAGTTCGCCGCCAAGACCCCGTACTTCTACTCGTCCTACGACGAGGAGAACGAGGTCGCCCCGCGCACCAAGCCGGCCGTGATCATCCTCGGCTCCGGCCCGAACCGCATCGGCCAGGGCATCGAGTTCGACTACTCCTGCGTGCACGCCTCCTTCGCGCTGGCCGACGCCGGGTACGAGACCGTGATGGTCAACTGCAACCCGGAGACCGTCTCCACCGACTACGACACCTCCGACCGGCTCTACTTCGAGCCGCTCACCCTGGAGGACGTGCTGGAGATCGTCCACGCCGAGCAGCAGGCCGGCCCGCTGGCCGGCGTGATCGTCCAGCTCGGCGGCCAGACCCCGCTCGGCCTGGCCCAGGCGCTCAAGGACAACGGCGTGCCGATCGTCGGCACCCAGCCCGAGGCGATCGACCTCGCCGAGGAGCGCGGCGCCTTCGGCCGCGTGCTGCGCGACGCCGGCCTGCCCGCCCCCAAGCACGGCACCGCCTTCTCCTTCGCCGAGGCCAAGGCCATCGCCGACGAGATCGGCTACCCGGTGCTCGCCCGCCCGTCGTACGTGCTCGGCGGCCGCGGCATGGAGATCGTCTACGACGAGGCCTCGCTCGCCTCCTACCTGGAGCGCCACGCCGGCCTGATCTCCGAGCACCCGGTGCTCATCGACCGCTTCCTCGACGACGCGGTGGAGATCGACGTCGACGCGCTCTACGACGGCACCGAGCTCTACCTCGGCGGCGTCATGGAGCACATCGAGGAGGCCGGCATCCACTCCGGCGACTCCGCCTGCGCGCTGCCCCCGATCACCCTCGGCGGCTACGACATCAAGCGCCTGCGCACCTCCACCGAGGCCATCGCGCGCGGCGTCGGCGTCCGCGGCCTGATCAACATCCAGTTCGCACTGGCCGGGGACATCCTGTACGTGCTGGAGGCCAACCCGCGCGCCTCCCGCACCGTGCCGTTCACCTCCAAGGCGACCGCCGTGCCGCTGGCCAAGGCCGCCGCCCGGATCTCGCTCGGCGCCACCATCGCCGAACTGCGGGCCGAGGGCCTGCTCCCGGCCGAGGGCGACGGCGGCACGCTGCCGGCCGACGCGCCGATCGCGGTCAAGGAGGCCGTGATGCCGTGGAGCCGCTTCCGCGACATCCACGGCCGCGGCGTGGACACCGTGCTCGGTCCGGAGATGCGCTCGACCGGCGAGGTCATGGGCATCGACAAGGTCTTCGGCACGGCCTACGCCAAGGCCCAGGCCGGCGCCTACGGCGCGCTGCCGACCAAGGGCAAGGTCTTCGTCTCGGTCGCCAACCGTGACAAGCGCAACCTGGTCTTCCCGGCCCGCGCGCTGGTCGGCCTCGGCTTCGAGGTGCTCGCCACCGCCGGCACCGCCGAGGTGCTGCACCGCGGCGGCATCCCGTCCACGCTGGTGCGCAAGCACAGCGAGGGCGAGGGCCCCAACGGCGAGCGGACCATCGTCCAGCTGATCCACGACGGTGAGGTCGACCTCATCATCAACACGCCGTACGGCACCGGCGGGCGCCTCGACGGCTACGAGATCCGCACCGCCGCCGTGTCCCGCGGCGTGCCCTGCCTGACCACGGTCCAGGCGATGGGCGCGGCCGTCCAGGGCATGGACGCGCTGCTGCGCGACGAGGTCGGGGTGATGTCGCTCCAGGAGCACGCCGCGCTGATCAACGCCGGCCGCAAGTAGCACCACCGCAGTGGGGGGCACCGAGGCCGGCCGGGTGCCCCCCACTTCCATGCCCTGATCCGGGTGCTCACGCCCAGATCCGGGCCCTGATCCGGGAGTTGGGTTTTTGTACAAGCTGCTGTTCGACCTCGTCTTCAAGAAGATGGACCCCGAGAAGGCCCACCACCTCGCCTTCTTCTGGATCCGGCTCGCCTCCTCGGTGCCCGGCCTGCGCACGCTGGTGCGGCTGGTGCTCGCCCCGCGTGACCGGGCGCTGCACACCACCGCCCTCGGCCTCGACCTGCCGGGGCCGTTCGGCCTGGCGGCCGGCTTCGACAAGAACGGCGTCGGCATCGACGGCCTGGCGATGCTCGGCTTCGACTACGTCGAGATCGGCACCATCACCGGCGAGCCCCAGCCGGGCAACCCGACGCCCCGGCTGTTCCGCCTGGTCGAGGACCGCGCGCTGATCAACCGGATGGGCTTCAACAACCAGGGCTCGGCCCGGGTCGCCGCGCGCCTCGCCGCCCGCCCGCACACCAGCTCCACCCCGGTGATCGGCGTCAACATCGGCAAGACCAAGGTGGTCGAGGAGGCCGACGCCGTCGCCGACTACGTCAAGTCCACCGAGCGGCTGGCCAAGTACGCCGACTACCTGGTCGTCAACGTCAGTTCGCCGAACACCCCCGGGCTGCGCAACCTCCAGGCCGTGGACCACCTGCGCCCGCTGCTCTCCGCCGTCCGCGAGGCCGCCGACCGCACCACCGCGCACCACGTCCCGCTGCTGGTCAAGATCGCCCCCGACCTGGCCGACGAGGACGTCGACGCGGTCGCCGACCTCGCCCTGGAACTGGGCCTGGACGGCATCATCGCCACCAACACCACGATCGGCCGCGAGGGCCTGCGCGCCGACGCCGCCCGGGTCGAGGAGATCGGCATGGGCGGCCTGTCCGGCGCCCCGCTCAAGGCCCGCGCCCTGGAGGTGCTCCAGCGCCTGCGCGCCCGGACCGGGGGCCGGCTGACGCTGGTCTCGGTCGGCGGCGTCGAGACCGCCGAGGACGCCTGGCAGCGGATCGTCCACGGCGCGGACCTCGTCCAGGGCTACAGCGCCTTCATCTACGAGGGCCCGTTCTGGTGCCGCCGGATCCACCGGGGCCTCTCCGCCCGGATCCGGGCCGCGGGCTTCCGCGACCTGGCCGCCGCCGTCGGCAGTGCCGTCGACGGCACCAGGGCCGCCTCCTGAACCACCGTGCGGCCCCGGCTCGTACGACGCCCCGTACGAGCCGCGCACGACCTCCCGTACGGCCTCCGTGCGGCCTCCCCACGACCTTCCGGAAGGACGACATGACCCTCGCCCCGTTCGGCGCCCGGCTGCGCCAGGCCCTCGACACCCGCGGCCAGCTCTGCGTCGGCATCGACCCGCACGCCTCCCTGCTCGCCGCCTGGGGGCTCGGCGACGACCTTGCCGGCCTGGAGACCTTCAGCCGCACCGTCGTCGAGGCGCTGGCCGACCGGGTGGCCGTGCTCAAGCCGCAGGCCGCCTTCTTCGAGCGCTTCGGCAGCAAGGGTGTCGCGGTGCTGGAGAAGTCCGTCGAGGAGGCCAGGGCGGCCGGCGCGCTGGTCCTGATGGACGCCAAGCGCGGCGACATCGGTTCCACCATGGCCGCCTACGCGGAGGCCTTCCTGTCGCCCGGCAGCCCGCTGTTCTCGGACGCCGTCACGGTCAGCCCGTACCTGGGCTTCGGCTCGCTGCGCCCGGCCCTCGACCTGGCCCGCGCGCAGGGCTGCGGCGTGTTCGCGCTGGCGCTCACCTCCAACCCGGAGGGCCACGAGGTGCAGCGGGCGGTCGGCGCGGACGGCGAGTCGGTCGCGGCCTCGGTGCTGCGGCAGCTGGCGGCGGAGAACGGCGACGCCGCCCCGCTGGGCTCCTTCGGCGCGGTCGTCGGCGCGACGCTCGCCGACGCGGGCGTGGAACTGGCCATCAACGGCCCGCTGCTGGCCCCCGGGATCGGCGCCCAGGGCGCGACGATGGCCGACCTGCCGCGGGTGTTCGGCGCCGCGGTGATCAACGTGGTGCCGAGCGTCAGCCGGGACGTGCTCAAGCACGGTCCGTCGGTGGCGGCCCTGCGCTCGGCGGCCGAGCGGTTCGTCGGCGAGTACGCGGACGCGGTGAAGTAGCGGCGATCGAGGGCGCGAGCGCGTAGCGGGGCGATGACCCTGCGCAGTGTGCGCAGCCCGGCGAGGGTCCCCGGACCTCCCCGGAGTTGACGTGAGCGCCGTCACATTGGCGGTGTCAAAGTTTCGCAATCGCGGTCATTTTGCCCTGGAAAGTCCTGGTCGGCCTTGGCTGACCAGGACTTTTCGTGTTCTTTTCCTGACGTGGCGCCGCAATCCGGGTAGTGTCCGGCGATAGGTCATCGGCGAGCCGCGAAACCCGTAGCTCCCGCAGGTCAAGGGCCCTCTGGTTCCCCTTGCGGACGGTGTCCTGGGATCCAAACCAGTCATAGCTCAATCCCTTCCTTCCACACCCTGAGGTGAACGGCGTGGCTCTTCCGCCCCTTACCCCTGAACAGCGCACCGCCGCGCTCGCCAAGGCCGCCGAGGCTCGCCGGGAGCGCGCCGAGGTCAAGAACCGGCTCAAGCACTCCGGCGCCTCCCTGCACGAGGTGATCAAGGCCGGAAAGGCCGAGAACGACGTCATCGGCAAGATGAAGGTCTCCGCACTGCTGGAGTCCCTTCCCGGCGTCGGCAAGGTCCGTGCCAAGCAGATCATGGAACGCCTCGGCATCAGCGAGAGCCGGCGCGTCCGCGGCCTCGGTACGAACCAGATCGCCTCCCTGGAGCGGGAGTTCGGCGGCGGTGCCGCCTGACCGTGCCCCGTGGTCCCGGGACCGTCCGCGATCCGGGATAATCGGTGCATGAGTGAGCGTCCGCGGCTGACCGTGCTCTCCGGCCCTTCGGGGGTCGGCAAGAGCACGGTCGTCGCTCATATGAGGAAGCAGCACCCCGAGGTCTGGCTCTCGGTGTCGGCGACGACCCGGCACCCGAGGCCGGGCGAGCAGAACGGGGTCCAGTACCACTTCGTCGACAACGACGAGTTCGACAAGCTGATCGCCAACGGCGAGCTGCTGGAGTGGGCCGTCTTCGCCGGCAACCGCTACGGCACCCCGCGCTCGGCGGTGCTGGAGAAGCTGGAGCGCGGCGAGCCCGTCCTGCTGGAGATCGACCTCCAGGGCGCCCGCCAGGTGCGCGAGTCGATGCCCGAGGCGCAGCTGGTCTTCCTGGCCCCGCCGAGCTGGGACGAGCTGGTCCGACGGCTGACCGGTCGGGGCACGGAGTCGCAGGACGTGATCGCGAAGCGGCTGGAGGCGGCCAAGGTCGAGCTCGCGGCCGAGCCCGAGTTCGACACGACCCTTGTCAACACCTCCGTCGAGCAGGTAGCGGCCGAACTGCTAGCCTTGCTCGGTGTAGCCTGACCTGTCTGTCTTTTCCACCCTTTCGGAAGGTTTTCGCGTGTCCTCTTCCATGACCGCGCCCGAGGGCATCATCAACCCGCCGATCGACGAGCTGCTTGAGGCCACCGACTCCAAGTACAGCCTCGTGATCTACGCCGCCAAGCGCGCGCGCCAGATCAACGCGTACTACTCCCAGCTCGGTGAGGGCCTGCTCGAGTACGTCGGCCCGCTGGTCGACACCCACGTGCACGAGAAGCCGCTGTCGATCGCGCTGCGCGAGATCAACGCGGGCATGCTGACCGCCGAGGCGATCGAAGCCGCCTGAGGCGGTCTCCGAAGCTTGTGGAAGGGCCCGGCGGAATCGTTTCCGCCGGGCCCTTCGGCGTTCCCGGGGGCTGTGGGATCGACCACGGTGCGCGCGGTGGCTGAGGGGCCGTAGGGTGTGCACGTCCCAGGAGTGGAGGAGAGCGGGAGTATGAGCGCGACTTCGGACCGGAGCGGGTCGGCGGACGCGCCGCGCGTCGCCCTCGGCGTCAGCGGCGGCATCGCCGCCTACAAGGCGTGCGAGCTGCTCCGCCGGTTCACCGAGTCCGGCCACCAGGTCACCGTGGTGCCCACCGAGGCCGCGCTGCACTTCGTCGGCGAGGCCACCTGGGCCGCGCTCTCCGGCCGCCCGGCCGCCACCGAGACCTGGGAGCGCGTGCACGAGGTGCCGCACGTGCGGATCGGCCAGCAGGCCGACCTGGTCGTGGTCGCCCCCGCCACCGCCGACCTGATCGCCAAGGCCGCCCACGGCCTCGCCGACGACCTGCTCACCAACACCCTGCTCACCGCCCGCTGTCCGGTCGTCCTGGCGCCCGCCATGCACACCGAGATGTGGGAGCACCCCGCCACCCGGGACAACGTCGCCACGCTGCGCCGCCGGGGCGTGATCGTGCTGGAGCCGGCCGTCGGGCGGCTCACCGGCAAGGACACCGGCAAGGGACGGCTGCCCGAGCCGTCCGTGATCTTCGACGCCTGCCGGGCCGTGCTGCGCCGGGGCGGGGCCGCCCCGACCGACCTGGCGGGCCGACACGTGGTGGTCTCGGCCGGCGGCACCCGCGAGCCGCTGGACCCGGTGCGCTTCCTGGGCAACCGCTCCTCCGGCAAGCAGGGCTACGCGCTCGCCGTGACGGCCGCGGCCCGTGGGGCGCGCGTGACGTTGGTCTCGGCCAACGCGGAGCTCGCCGACCCGGCCGGGGTCGACGTGGTGCACGTCTCGACCGCGCTGGAGCTGCGCGAGGCGGCGCTGAAGGCGGCCGCGTCGGCCGACGCCGTGGTCATGGCCGCGGCCGTGGCGGACTTCCGGCCCGCCGAGTACGCCAGCGGCAAGATCAAGAAGGTCGAGGGGGTCGAGCCGGCGCCGGTCGCCCTCGTCCGCAACCCCGACGTCCTGGCCGAGCTGGCGGCGCACCGCGCCCGTTCGGGCCAACTCGTGGTGGGTTTCGCGGCGGAGACCGACGACGTGCTCGCCAACGGCCGCGCCAAGCTCGCCCGCAAGGGCTGCGACCTGTTGGTCGTCAACGAGGTGGGCAACGGCAAGGCCTTCGGGACGGACGTCAACGAGGCCGTGGTACTGGGCTCGGACGGCAGTGAGACGGCCGTTCCGGTGGGCCCGAAGGAGGCGTTGGCGGACGTGGTCTGGGACCTGGTCGTGAAGCGGCTGGAAACGATCGGCGGCTGATCAAGCCCTGCTGGAGATCGGTCGCGATTTCCGGAAGCGGGTGACGTTCGGCGGAGGCATCCCGTTAGACTCCAGGAATCAAGTCTTTCCGGATGTCCCCGGTTCGCCGGGGGCCTTCAGTCAGCAGCCGCTGCAACCCCAGGGAGCGCTGTGTCTCGCCGCCTGTTCACCTCGGAGTCCGTCACCGAGGGACACCCCGACAAGATCGCTGACCAGATCAGCGACACCATCCTTGACGCTCTCCTCCGGGAGGACCCGACCTCCCGGGTCGCCGTGGAGACGCTCATCACCACCGGCCAGGTGCACGTGGCCGGCGAGGTGACCACCAAGGCGTACGCGCCGATCGCCCAGCTCGTCCGGGACAAGATCCTGGAGATCGGCTACGACAGCTCCAAGAAGGGCTTCGACGGCGCCTCCTGCGGCGTGTCGGTGTCCATCGGCGCGCAGTCGCCCGACATCGCCCAGGGCGTCGACACCGCGTACGAGGCTCGGGTCGAAGGCGACGAGGACGACCTGGACAAGCAGGGCGCCGGCGACCAGGGCCTGATGTTCGGCTACGCGTCCGACGAGACGCCCGAGCTGATGCCGCTGCCGATCACCCTCGCGCACCGCCTCTCGCGCCGCCTGACCGAGGTCCGCAAGAACGGGACCATCCCGTACCTGCGCCCCGACGGCAAGACCCAGGTCACCATCGAGTACGACGGCGACAAGGCCGTCCGCCTCGACACCGTGGTGGTCTCCACCCAGCACGCCAGTGACATCGACCTGGAGTCGCTGCTCACCCCGGACATCCGCGAGTTCGTGGTCGAGCCCGAGCTGAAGGCGCTCGCCGAGCAGGGCATCAAGCTGGTCACCGAGGGCTACCGCCTGCTGGTGAACCCGACCGGCCGCTTCGAGATCGGCGGCCCGATGGGCGACGCCGGCCTCACCGGCCGCAAGATCATCATCGACACCTACGGCGGCATGGCCCGCCACGGTGGCGGCGCCTTCTCCGGCAAGGACCCGTCCAAGGTCGACCGCTCGGCCGCGTACGCGATGCGCTGGGTGGCGAAGAACATCGTCGCCGCCGGCCTCGCCCGCCGCGCCGAGGTGCAGGTCGCGTACGCGATCGGCAAGGCCGAGCCCGTGGGCCTGTTCGTCGAGACCTTCGGCACCGAGACCGTGCCGGTGCTGACCATCCAGAAGGCCGTCACCGACGTCTTCGACCTGCGCCCGGCCGCGATCATCCGCGACCTGGACCTGCTGCGCCCGATCTACTCCCAGACCGCGGCGTACGGCCACTTCGGCCGTGAGCTGCCCGAGTTCACCTGGGAGCGCACCGACCGGGTGGAGCAGCTGAAGGCGGCCGTGAAGGACTGAACGGCCTGATCGTCCGGAAGCGGCGCCTACCCCCGGGCGGGGTGGGCGCCGCTTCTGTGCGTTCTGTCGGTGTGACCTGGTAGTACTGGGAGCGATGAGCAGCACAGGGGAGACGGAGAACACGGAGAACGGGGCCGAGCCGGAGCAGCTGGCGTTCATCCGGGAGACGGTCAAGCGGGCCAAACCCCGGACGTGGCGCGGCGCCAAGCGGGCCGAGCACCTGCCGGTGGCCCGGGTCGTGGTGGACAAGGGCGTGCTCACCATCGACAAGTTCTTCGACTACGAGGTGCCGGCCGCGATGGCCGAGGAGGCCCGCCCGGGCGCCCGGGTGCGGGTGCGCTTCGGCGCGCGCGTGGTGAAGGGCCAGCGCGAGGGCGGGGAGCTGCACGACGGGTTCATCGTCGCCCGGCTGGAGAAGAGCGACTTCCCCGGCCCGCTCGCCCCGCTCGCCCAGGTGCTGTCGCCCGAGCCCGTGCTCACCCCCCAGCTGCTCCGGCTCTGCCGGACCGTCGCCGACCGCTACGCCGGCACCCTCGCCGACGTCCTCCAACTGGCCGTCCCGCCCCGCCACGCCAAGGCCGAGGCCGAGGCCTCGCCGCCGGCGCTCCCGCGCCCCCCGGCCCCCGCCCCCGGGGGCTGGCAGCGCTACCCGGCCGGGCCCGACTTCCTCGCCGCGCTGGCCGACGGCGGCTCGCCGCGCGCCGTCTGGGCGGCGCTGCCCGGCCCCGGCTGGCCGTACGAGATCGCGCGCGCCGTCGCCGCCACGCTGGCGGGCGGGCGCGGCGCGCTCGTCGTGCTGCCCGAGGGGCGGTCGGTGGCCCGGGTCGACCAGGCGCTCACCGAACTGCTCGGCGCGGGGCGGCACGTGGCCCTGGAGGCCGACCTCGGCCCGCGCGAGCGCTACCGGCGCTGGCTGGCGGTGAGCCGCGGCTCGGTGCACGCCGTGATCGGCACCCGCGCCACCATGTTCGCGCCGGTGCGCGACCTCGGGCTGGTCGTCGTCTGGTCCGACGGCGACAACAGCCACAGCGACCCGCGCGCCCCGCACCCGCACGTGCGCGAGGTCGCGCTGCTGCGCGCCGCCGACGAGGGCGCGGCCGTGCTGCTCGGCGGCCACGCCGTCACGGTGGAGGGCGCGCAGCTGGTCAGCACCGGGTGGGCCCGCCCGCTGACCGCCGACCGGGAGACCGTGCGCCGGATCGCGCCGCGGGTGCGGACCGTCACCGACCAGGACCAGCACCGCGATGGCGCCGCCCAGGCCGCCCGGCTGCCCTCGGTGGCCTGGGAGGCCGCCCGGGAGTCGCTGGCCGCCGGGCGCCCGGTGCTCATCCAGGTGCCCCGGCGCGGCTACGTGCCCCGGCTGTCCTGCGGGCGCTGCCGCACCCCCGCCCGGTGCCGGCGGTGCGAGGGCCCGCTGGAGGCGCCCGCGGCCGACGCCGCGCTGAACTGCGGCTGGTGCGGGGAGGCGGAGACGGACTGGCACTGCCCCGAGTGCGGCTCGTTCCGGCTGCGAGCCCAGGTGGTCGGCGCCCGGCGCACGGCGGAGGAACTGGGCAAGGCGTTCCCGCGCATCCCGGTGCGCACCTCCGGGCGGGACGCGGTGCTGGCCACCGTCCCGGACGAGCCGTCGCTGGTGATCTCCACGCCCGGTGCGGAGCCGGTGGTGGACGGTGGTACCGGGTACGGGGCCGCGCTGCTGCTGGACGGCTGGGCGCTGCTCGGCCGGCCCGACCTGCGGGCCGGGGAGGAGACGCTGCGGCTCTGGTTGACGGCCGCCTCGCTGGTCCGGTCCGCCGAGGAGGGCGGCTCGGTGGTCGTGGTCGCCGAGCCGTCGGCGCGGCCGGTGCAGGCCCTGGTCCGCTGGGACCCGCTGGGCCACGCCGGGCTGGAACGCGACGAGCGGGCGCAGCTGCACTTCCCGCCGGTGTCGCGGATGGCGTCGGTCAGCGGCAGCCCGGCGGCCGTGGCCGACCTGCTGGGGCTGATCCGGCTGCCCTCGGAGGCGGACGTGCTCGGGCCGGTACCGGCCCCGGCCCTGCGCGGGGAGGAACAGGAGCGCGCGCTGCTGAGGGTGCCGCCCGGGCAGGGGGCGGCGCTGGCGGCGGCCCTCAAGGCGGCGCAGATCGCGCGGATCGCGCTGCGGACGCCGGAGGCGGTACGGGTGCGGGTGGATCCGACCGACATCGGGTGAGGCCGGCGGGGGCGGGGTGAGTGGCCACCCCGCCCCGGATGGCGCTGGTCGGACGGCGGCGTCAGCCGCGCAGCGGGATGCCGGTGCGGTCGACCGGGGTGCGCTCGGGGGTGGTGCGGTCGACCGGGGGGCGGTCGAGGTTGCCGCGCTCCGGGGTGGTGCGGTCGAGCGCGGTGCGCTCCAGGGTGCCGCGCTCCAGGGCGGTGCGGTCGAGGCTGCTGCGGTCCAGGCCGCCCTGGCGGGCCGCCGGGACGGTCGCCGCCAGGCCGCCGGACGGCGCGGCGGGCAGCTCCTCCGAGCGGTCCGGGCGGCTCTGGCCCGGGACGGCGCCGCTGGCGGCGAGGAGTTCGCTGGTCGGGCGGCGCATCCCGTACCGGCGGTGCACGGCCTGCTTGGTGACCCCGAGGGCCGAGCCCACCGAGTCCCAGGAGAAGCCCAGCGCCCGGTCGAACTCGACCGCCGCCGCGACCAGGGTCTCCACGCTCTCCCTCAGCTCCTGCGCCAGGCGCACGGTCGGCGCGGGCGCCCGCCCGTACACGACGAAGCCGGCCGACGTGCTGGGCCGGCGCGGACGGTAGACGTTGCCCAACTGGGCGGTGAGCGTCCGCAGCGCGTCGACCTGCCGCCTCACCCGCTCGATGTCCCGCACCAGCAGGTGCAGGCTCGCCCGCGCCCGGGCGTCGTGGTTGATCTGCTCGGCCATGGCCTACGTGCCACCTTCCGTACGGTTCGGCTCGGCCGGGGCGCGGTGTCCCGTGCGCCCGGCCCCGGTCAATCTCACTTGACCAACGCCGAAGCGGGGGCCGGGGTAACGCCGCCGGGCACACTCGGGATATGCCAGAAGCCGGTGCCGGGGTGGGGGAGGGGCGTTCGGGGCGGTGTGAGGAGCCGGGTGAGGGCATGGGCGGCGGGCGCGGTGCGTTGCATAGACTTGCCGGGAACCCGTAGTTGCCCGCAGCCCCGCACCCTCGACGGACAGGAGCCCGTACCCGTGGCGATCCAGCCGATCCGGCTCTTCGGAGACCCCGTCCTGCGGGCCACCGCCCAGCCGGTGACCACGTTCGACAAGGAACTGCGCACCCTGGTCGGCGACCTCACCGAAACCATGCTCGACGCCCCCGGCGCCGGCCTCGCCGCGCCCCAACTCGGCGTCTCCCTGCGGGTGTTCACCTACCACGTGGACGGTGTCACCGGGCACCTGATCAACCCGGACCTGTCGCTGACCGAGGAGGAGCAGGACGGCCCCGAGGGCTGCCTCTCGCTGCCCGGACTGCGCTACGACACCAAGCGCGCCTACGGCGTGGTCGCCAAGGGCTTCACCATGTACGGGGATCCGGTCACCCTGGAGGGCACCCAGCTGCTCGCCCGCTGCATCCAGCACGAGACCGACCACCTCGACGGCATCATCTTCATCGACCGGCTCGACCGCGAGCAGCGCAAGGCCGCGCTGAAGGCGATCCGTGACACCGACTGGGGCGGCGCGCCCGCGCCGGTCGTCAAGGTCTCCCCGCACAGCACGTTCGGCGCCGCGCGCTGAACCCTCTGATCTCCAACGTTCTTTTGCAGAAAGGCACTTGATGCGTCTCGTCTTCGCCGGCACCCCCGAGGTCGCCGTTCCCGCCCTGGACGCCCTGCTCGCCTCCGACCGGCACGAGGTCGTCGCGGTGGTCACCCGCCCCGACGCCCCCGCCGGGCGAGGGCGCAAGCTGGTCGCCAGCCCCGTCGCCCAGCGCGCCGAGGAGGCCGGGATCGAGGTCCTCAAGCCGGCGAAGCCCAGCGACCCGGAGTTCGTCGCCCGGCTCACCGAACTCGCCCCCGACTGCTGCCCGGTGGTCGCCTACGGCGCGCTCCTGCGCCCCGGCACCCTGGAGATCCCCAAGCACGGCTGGGTCAACCTGCACTTCTCGCTGCTGCCCGCCTGGCGCGGCGCGGCCCCCGTCCAGCACGCCGTGCTGGCCGGCGACGAGGTCACCGGCGCGGCCACCTTCCTGATCGAGCAGGGCCTGGACTCCGGTCCGGTCTACGGCGTGATCACCGAGGAGATCCGCCCGACCGACACCAGCGGCGAACTGCTCACCCGCCTCTCGGTGTCCGGCGCGCGCCTGCTCACCGCCACCATGGACGGCATCGAGGACGGCTCCCTGCACGCCCTCCCGCAGCCGGCCGAGGGCGTCACGCTCGCCCCGAAGATCACCGTCGAGGACGCGCGCGTCGAGTGGAGCCACCCCGCCCTGCGGATCGACCGCGTGGTGCGCGGCTGCGCCCCGGCGCCCGGCGCCTGGACGGAGTTCCGCGGCGAGCGGCTGAAGATCACCGGGCCGGTGAAGCTGCTGACCGACTCGTCCGCCCTGGCGCCCGGGGAGCTGGCCGTGGTCGGCAAGAACAGCGTGCGGGTCGGGACGGGCAGCCACGAGGTCGAACTCGGGGAGGTCCGCCCGCAGGGGAAGAAGGAGATGCGGGCGGCGGACTGGGCGCGCGGGGCGCGGCTGGAGTCCGGGGAGCGCTTCGGCTCCGAGGGCTGAGGCTCAGGTTTAGCGTTACTGTTCGTCCAATAACCACTGATAATCCTCTGATAACCACCGATAACCACCGCAGCACCTTGAGGCATCCTGTGACCACCCCCAGCGCCCAGCGCGCCCCCCGCCCGCACCGCCGCCCGAAGAAGGACCCGGCCCGGATCGTCGCGTTCCGCGCGCTGCGCGCCGTCGACGAGCGCGACGCGTACGCCAACCTGATCCTGCCGTCGCTGCTCCGCGAAGCCGAGCAGAAGGGCATGGACCGGCGCGACGCCGCCCTCGCCACCGAGCTCGTCTACGGCACCCTGCGCCTTCAGGGCACCTACGACGCGATCATCGCCGCCTGCATCGACCGGCCGCTCGGCAAGGTCGACCCGCCGGTCCTGGACGTGCTCTCGCTCGGCGCCCACCAGCTGCTCACCACCCGCATCCCCAGCCACGCGGCGGTCTCGGCCACCGTCGAGCTGGCCCGGGTGGTGCTCGGCGACGGCAAGGCCAAGTTCGTCAACGCCGTCCTGCGCCGGATCAGCGCCCACGACCTGGACGCCTGGATCGAGAAGGTCGCCCCGCCGTACGAGAAGGACGCCGAGGACCACCTCGCCGTCGTCCACTCGCACCCGCGCTGGGTCGTCTCCGCGCTCTGGGACTCGCTCGGCCGCTGGCAGCCCGACGCCTCCGGGCGCAGCGCCCTGGAGGACCTGCTGCGCGCCGACAACGCCCGGCCCGAGGTGACCCTTGTCGCCCGCCCCGGCCGGGTCGACGTCGGCGAACTCGCCGACGCGCTGCCCGAGGCCGAGCCCGGCCGCTGGTCCCCGTTCGCGCTGCGGCTCGCCGAAGGCGGCGACCCGGGCTCGCTGGAGGCCGTCCGGGACAACCGGGCGGGCGTCCAGGACGAAGGCAGCCAGCTGGTCGCCCTCGCCCTGGCCAACGCCCCGCTGGACGGCCCGGACCGGCTCTGGCTGGACGGCTGTGCCGGCCCCGGCGGCAAGGCCGCGCTGCTCGCGGCGCTGGCCGCCGAACGCGGCGCCGGGCTGGTCGCGAGCGAGAAGCAGCCGCACCGCGCGCGGCTGGTCGCCCGGGCGCTGGAGGGCAACCCCGGCCCGTACACGGTGATCACCGCGGACGGCACCCGCCCGGCCTGGCGCTCCGGAGGCTTCGACCGGGTGCTGGTCGACGTGCCGTGCTCCGGCCTGGGCGCCCTGCGCCGCCGCCCGGAGGCGCGCTGGCGCCGCCGCCCCGCCGACGTCGCGGCCTTCGGCCCGCTCCAGCGGGACCTGCTGCGCTCGGCGATCGACGCCACCCGGGTCGGCGGGGTGGTCGGGTACGCGACCTGCTCGCCGCACCTCGCGGAGACCCGGGCCGTCGTGGACGACGTGCTGCGGGCCGAGGGCGGCCGGGTCGAGTGGATCGACGCGCGCCCGCTGCTGCCGGGCGTCCCCGCGCTCGGGGACGGGCCGGACGTGCAGCTCTGGCCGCACCTGCACGGGACGGACGCGATGTACCTGGCGCTGCTGCGGCGGACGGCGTGATCCGGTGATCCGGTGATCCCGTGATCCGGTGATCCGGGGGGACTGGGGAGGGCGGTGCGCTCAGCCGGGTGAGGGGGGCTGCGGCCGGGCGGGCGTGGGCCCGGGGAGGTCGGTGAGGAGGGCGTGGGCCTGGGCGCGGAGGCGGTCGACCGGGGGGTCCTCGCAGATCACCTCCAGGCCGAGCCCGCTCGCCTGCCCGAAGTGGTAGTACGACTGGTAGGCGAGGTAGGGGCGGTGGCCGTCGGTGGGGTCCAGCCCGACGGCGAGCGTCGCGAAGTGGGTGCGCTCGTTCTCGGTGCGCTCGAACTCCGTCCGGGAGAGCCGCCATTCGAACTCGTACGGCTCCGGATCGGACGGCAGGTCCAGCAGCGCCTGGGCGAGCCGGCGGACGTCGTCCGGCCCGGCGAACGGGAGCGACTCGGACCCGCGGGGCGCGGCGGCGAGCAGCTCCCAGCCGTCGCCGTTGCGGCTGACGGACAGTGCCCACTCGCCGTCCTGGTCGTGCCAGTGGCAGCTGAGGATCGGATCCATGGTGGTCAACCTCCCTGTGAGGCTTGGCCGTTCGGCTCTCCCCATCGTGGCACACCGGACCGCCGAAGGGAGCCGGGCGGCCGGCGGTGGGCGGGGGCGCGCGGGGCTTTCGGGCCGAGGGCGGGGGCCGGGGTGGTCAGTCGGTGGCCGGGGTCGGCGCGGGGTGCCAGGGGCGGTCGGCGCGGGTCGGGCGGGCCGCGGCGGTGAGGCGCAGGGCGTACACCTCGCGGTCGGTGGCCGGGTGCGGGACGGGGCCGAGGTAGTCGTGGCCGGTCAGGTGGCACCAGGCGGGCAGGTCGAGGGGGGCGGCGGGGTCGGTGGTGTGGATGTGCACCACCGCGCCGGCGGGCAGGTCGGCGATCCGGGCGCGCAGTCGCAGCAGCAGTTGGACGCAGAGCAGGCCGGTGCCGTCGACGGTCAGGTCGGGGGCGGGTTCCTGGCCGGGCTGCTGTCCGGGGGTGTGGGTCATGGGGTTGCTGCCCTTCGCGGTGGTGCGGCGGTGCCGGGGTGCAGGGGTGCAGGGGTGCAGGGGTGCCGGGCTCAGCCTAGGCGCCGGGACGGTGCGGTACGCGGCGCCGTTCGGGATCTGGCGGTTTCGTAGTCCGACAGTCCGACAGTTCAACGGTCCGTTAGTCGCGGGCTGTGGCCGCCCCCGGCCGCTGGTCGGGGGCGGTGCCGCCGAGGCGGGTGAGCAGGACGGCGAGGCGGTCGAGGTCGTCGGGGCTCCACTGGTCGGCCGCGAAGAGGTCGGCGGCGACCTTCCGGGCCGTGTACAGCATCTCGGCGAGCCGGTCGCGGCCGGTCGGCGTCAGGGCCGCGTAGGCGACCCGGGCGTCGCGGGCTGCCGCCTCCCGGCTCACCAGGCCGATCCGCTCCAGCGGTGCCAGCCCGCGGGTGACGCCCGAGGCGGTGAGGCCGAGGGCCTCGGCGAGGTCGACCCGGCGCATCCGGCCGCCGGGGGCGTGGCCGAGGTGGAGCAGCAGGGTGAAGTCGGACAGGCTCACGCCGTGCAGGCCGCCGAGGCTCGCGTCGAAGCGCTTGGCCACGGCTGCCTGGGCGCGGACCAGCCGCAGGGCGGTGTCCAGCGGGTCGGGCCGGGTGCCCGGGTCGGCCTGCGGGTCGGCCGGTGGGTCGGCCGGTGGGTTCGTGTGCGGGTCGGCGTGCGGATCTGTCATTGCTACCTCCTTGACTACTCAAGCATACCGGTGCGGCGAGCCGTCAAGGAGGTAGCGGGAGGGGGGAGGGGGCTAGCCGGCGTTGGCGGCGCGGCGCTGCCGCTTGCCGAGCGGTGCCTGCGAGAGGTCCTCGGCCTGGGACCGCAGGTTCTTGTAGCCGTAGCCGCGCTCGGCCAGCCAGGCCCGTGCCGCCTGCTCGGCCCGCTCGGCCGCCGCCAGGATGTCCTCCTCCGCCTCGCCCGAGTCGAGGAAGCGGAAGGTGAAGGCGGCCCGCGCGCCGAGGTCGTAGCTGAGGTGTCCCTCGCGGGTGAAGGCCGCGCGCAGCACGTCGTGTTCGGGCGCGCGGGCGAGGAGTTCGGCGTGCTGCTCGACGCTGAGGTCGTCGAAGACGCCGCGCACCATGATGCGGAAGGTTCGAGTGGTCATCCCCCGACCATAGGCAGGACGGACGGCCGACCGCCAACCCGATTTCGTGCCGCTCGCTGGTCGACAGTGGGTTCCCGGGCGGACCTAGGCGCGTCTGCCGGGCAGGCGGGTGCAGACGGTGCCGGAGGCGAGCGGGGCCGGTTCGGCCTTGAGGGCGTCGAGGGTGAAGTCCGTGGTGAGGGCGCTGATGTCGGCGGTCTGCCGGATGAGGTAGTGGTTGGCGCCGGGGGCTTCGTAGCGGGCGAGGTCGGGGACGACCGGGCGGGCCCGCAGGGCGTATTCGAGGGACTGGTTGGCGTTGGCGGCGCTGTGGTCGCCGGTGCCGTGGACGATCAGGACGCGTCGGCCGGCGAGGTGGTCGACGGGGTCGCCGCTGGGCAGCCAGGGCGCGATGCCGGCGACGCCGACGACGTTCGGGTGCCCGGCGCACCAGAAGGCGGCGCGCCCGCCGAGGGAGTTGCCGATGAGGACGACGGGTACGTCGCCGTAGCGGCGGGCGAGTTCTTCGAGGGCCCAGCGGGTGTCGACGGCGGTGTCGGCGTCGGCGCCGTTCCAGCCGCTGTAGCGGTAGCGCAGCAGGTGGACGGCGAGGCCGTGCGGGCGGCCGCGGTCGGCGAGTTCGGCGGTGAGGTCGCGCAGGCCCAGTTCGGCGACCTTCAGCGGTCCGCGCCGGCTGCGCAGGAACCCGCCGGGCAGTAGCAGGGCGACGCCGTCGACCCGCCCCGTCCCGTCGTCGCCGAGTCGTGGGGTCAGTTGTGCGGTGCGCGGCCGCTGCGCCTGGAACACGCGAAATCCCTCCCTGGTGTCTACCCGCGGATTCTACGGTTCCGTGGGCGGGTCGCGGTGCGGGTGCAGGGGCCGCAGGGCCCAGCCGGTGGCGCAGGGGTGGTGCCCCCGTGGGCCCGGCCTGGCGGGCGGGGGGAGGGCGTTGGGTGGGCGGGCCAACTCGCCTGCGGGTGCGAGGCGTTGGGGCGAGGTCAGGAGCGGCGGCCCGGCTGGTCGCCGCCGCCGGTGGAGCGGCTCCGGCCGGAGAGCAGTTCCTGCATGCTCGGGAGCTTCCGGCGCTGCGAGCCGGTCTGCGAGCCGGTCTGCGGGCCGCTCTGAGAGCCGGCCGGCGCGCCGGCGGGCTGGGCGATCGAGCGGCGGGGTTCGGGGGCCGGGCCGAGGCCGGCCTTGGCGGCCGCGTCGGCGAGGAAGTCGGAGGCCTGGCGGCGGGCGTTGTCGACCGTGCGGCGCAGGCTCTCGGCGTCGTTGCGCAGCTTGTCGGTCTGCCGGCGCAGCAGGTCGGTGCGCTGTTCGGCCTCGGTGAGCTGCTTGAGGCTGGCCGCCGCCCGGGCGGCGGCCTCCCGTTCGAGCTCCTCGCCACGTTGCTGGGCTTCGGCGACGATCTGTTGTGCCCGGGCCTCGGCGCGGGCCCGCTGGTCGGCGAGGTCCTGATCGAGCCGGCGGCGCCGCTGGGCGATGCTGGTCTCGAATTGCAGCGCGACCTGGGCGGCCTGGTCGCGGGTGCGCTGGAACAGCGCGTCCGCTTCCTGCCGGCGGGCGAGGACGTACGGGTCCTCCTCGGCGGCGGGGACGTCCCGGACGGTGGCGTGGTAGCCGGCCGGGGGCCGTTCGGCCTGCTCGGCGAGGTGGAGCAGGCGTTCGGCGACCTGGTCGGCGTGCGGCGGCCGTCGGTCGGGGTCCTTGGCGAGCAGTTCGAGGACGAGGGTGTCGACGTCGGCGGGCAGACCGGGCCGCAGGGTGCCGGGGGCGGCCGGGTGGACCTCGCCGTGCTGGCGGATGAGTTCGTAGAGGGTGCCGCGGAACGGCGTGCGGCCGGTGAGGAGTTCGTACAGGAGGCAGCCGAAGGCGTAGAGGTCGGAGCGGGCGTCGAGGCCGCCGCTGTCGAAGCGTTCGGGGGCCATGTAGGCGGGTGTGCCGACGATGACGTTGGTGCTGGTGATGCCGTCGTCGGCGGTGCCGACCCGGGCGATGCCGAAGTCGACGACCTTGACCTCCCCGGACGACTGGATCATCACGTTGGCCGGCTTGACGTCCCGGTGGACGACGCCGGCCCGGTGGGCGGTGGCGAGGGCCTGGGAGATCTGGACGGCCCAGGTGAGGGCCTGGCGCAGGGGCAGCGGTCCGTCGCCGAGGTGGCGGCTGAGCGGGGCGCCGTCGAGCAGTTCCATGACCAGGAAGTAGAGCGGCCGGCCGGCCTCGTCGTGCCGGCCGAAGTCGTGCACGGTGACGATGGACGGGTGGTTGAGCGCGCCGGCGGTGGCCACCTCGCGGACGAACCGGGCCGCGTCCTTGGGGGTGTTGTTGCTGCCAGGGAGCATCACCTTGACGGCGACGAGCCGTTGGATCCGCGCGTCGCGGGCCTTCCAGACCGCGCCGAAGGCGCCCTCGCCGATCTGCTCGACCAGCTCGTACCGCCCGTCGAGTACGTCGCCCGGCTGCATCCCCGCCCCTTTCACGCCCCCGGTGCCGCGCCCCGGCCCCCGGGTCAACCTACCGTCCGTCGCCGGGGCCGGGAGTTTTCCGTTGTCTTTGTTCAGGATCGAGCCAGGCTCTGCGATCATCCGATGATCGTCGTTCGTGCGTGGGCGGCGCTTGACGGGGGAGTGACCGACATGGCCGAGGGGCCCGTGGACAGTGCCGCCGGGGCCGGGCGGGCCCGCAGGTCCGTCCGCCTCGCCAGGGGCGGGTTCGCCATGGACAAGGAGGCCTGGATGGTGGTCTCCGGCGGGGTGCTGGGGGCCATGTTCGCGAGCATGGGCCTGGCCGTGCTGATCGGGCCGTCCCAGGGGTACGGCGGCGAGAGCCTCGACATCATGGGCATCGTCAGCATCCTCGGCCTGATGCCCTGCGGGGCCGGCCTGCTGTGGGCGCTGCTCCACCCCCGGCGCGGCTTCCCCGCGGTCGCCGTCGGGATCCTGTTCGGGCTTGCCGCGTTCGTCTCCTTCGCCGGGACCGGCCTCAACGACGCCTGGGAGGCGCCGCTGGACCGGCCGTCGTCGATCCGCGCCGTCGGCAGCTGGACCAGCGGGGACGTGGTGGTGCGGGTCCGGCCCGACCAGGTGGTGGCCTACCGCGGCACCACCGGGCAGGTCGCGTGGCGGTGGACGCCGCCGGGCGAGGACTCCGTCTGCGCCATGAGCCGCGGGACGGGCCACGGCCTCGGACTGCTCGGCCACTCCCCGCACGACCGGCCGTGCGCGGCGGTGACGGCGCTCAACCTCGCCGACGGCAAGGCCGCCTGGACCGCCGCGGCGGACGCGCCCGGCCGCGTCGGGGACACGGCGGCGCCCGATCTGCTCGCCGTCGCCGGGGACGAGGCCGTCCTCCAGGAGCGGACCGGCTGGCGCGCGGTGCACCTGGCCGACGGGCGCGCTTCCTGGCGCGGCGACGCGGACGCCGGCTGCTCGCCGTTGCAGGTGGCGGGCGGGGCGGCGGAGGTGGTGACGGTCGCGCAGTGCGGCGACGCCGCGCCGGTGCTGCGGTCGCTGGCCCCGGCGGACGGGCGGGAGCGGACCCGGGTCGCCCTGCCGGTCACGGGCGGGCTGAAGGACGTCGCGGTGGTCTCCACCGAGCCCCTCGCGGTCTGGGTCGACGCGCAGGGCGAGCGCGGGACGCACGCCGTGCTCAGCTTCGACGGGGCGGGGCGGCAGCGGGCGTCGATCCCGGTCGCGGGGGACGAGTACGACCTCGACGTCATGCTGGGCGGCGCCCACGCGTACGACGCGTTCGCCGCCCGCCCGCTGTTCGGCGGGGTGGTCGTCGGCGACCAGCTGATCGTCCCCGGCGAGAAGCCGGACGACGTCCGGATCAGCGGGGGGAAGAACCCCAGCCGCATCGCCACCGGGCGCCTGGTCGCCTACTCGCTCGCCGACGGCGGTAAGCGCTGGACGTCCGGGCTGGACGACCAGGTGACGGGGCTGCTGGTGGACGGCGCGTCGGTGTGGGCGCTGACCCGGGACAAGCTGACCCGGGTCGACGCCGCGACCGGGCGGAAGAGCAGTGAACTGGACGTCAACGACTCCAAGTCCGTCCACCCGGTGGACCTGTCGGTCTCCGGGCCCGGCCGGTTCACGGTGGTGGCGGAGGACGGCACGCGGGACGAGCCGCCGGCTCGGGGCATGGGCTGAGCCGGCTCGGGGCATGGGCTGAGCCTGCGGGGCGCTTGATCGCCCGTTGTTCGTCACGCTCGGTCACGGCCACGGCCCGGGGGTGCCGCCCCGAGCGGCTGTGTCAGGCTGGTGGGGGAGCACCGCCGAGATCGGGAGGCTCGTGATGGCCGAGATCAGGGTGAACGGGGTGTCGCTGCACTACGAGGCCCGTGGCGAGGGGCCCGGCGTCGTCCTGGTGCACGGCTCGTGGAGCGACGCCGACAGCTGGGCGCGCGTGATGCCGGGCCTGGCCGAGTCGACCACCGTCGTCGCCTACGACCGGCGGGGCCACAGCCGCAGTGAGGACCCGCTCACCCAGGGTTCGGTCCACGAGGACGCGGCCGACCTGGCCGGGCTGATCGACGGGCTCGGACTCGCGCCGGCGTTCGTCTGCGGGAACTCGTACGGTTCGCTGATCACGCTGCGGCTCGCCGCCGCCCGGCCCGACCTGCTGCGGGGGATCGCCGTGCACGAGCCGCCCGGCGCCGGCATCCTGCTCGCCGACCCCGAGCTGAGGCCGGTCGCCACCGCGCTCGCCGACCGGATCACCGCCGTCCGGGAGCTGCTGGAGCAGGCCGAGTCGGCCGCGGCGGCGGAGCTGTTCGTGGAGACGGTCACCTTCGGGCCGGGGGCCTGGGCACAGCTGCCCGCGCCGGTGCGGCACACGTACGTGCGCAACGCGCCGACCTACCTGGACGAGCTGCGGGACCCGGACGCCCTGGACCTCGACCTGAACGCGTTGGCCCGCTTCACGGAACCGGCTCTACTCACGCAGAGTGACAACAGTCCGCCGATGTACGGCGAGGTGCTGGACATCATCGACCTCACCCTGTCGAAGGTGGAACGACACCTGTACCGGGGTGCCGGTCACGCACCGCACCTGTCGCAGCCGGAGGAATGGGTGCGGGTGGTGCTGCCGCGCGCCCTGGCGTGAGCCCCCACTCCGGGAGCGCGCCCGGCCCGTTGCGCGCTGGGGCGTAACGGGCCGACCGCACGCGTCAGTTGGGCGAGGCGCCCCAGCCGTCGTCCGGGAGGGTGCGGTCCGGCTCGGGGCAGTCGGTGTGGTCGTAGCCCCACAGCAGGGCCTTGTTCAGCACCCAGTCGTCTGGCGGCGGCGCGTCATCATGGCCCTCGGGGGCCGCGTGGCCGTCGCGGGCCTGGTGACCGTCGCGGTCGGTGAGGACGAACGCCACCCGGACCTCCTCGGCCACCGCCACCTCCAGGGTGCGCTGGTCGGGGACGTTCTCGTACGTCACGGTCTCCCAGCGGCAGCCGGCGGCGGTCAGCGCGGCGATCAGGGCCGACTCGGTGACGTGCGTGTCGAGCGTCAGCAACCCGCCACCGGCCAGCGGGAGTTCGAGTTCGCCGTGCCACACGGGCAGGGACAGCGACTGGAGCCGGCGGCAGTGGCAGAACACCGTCTGCACGTCGCCCCAGCTGAAGCCGTGCGGCCAGCGGGACTCGCGGTGGATCCGCCCGCCGTCCCAGGGATCGCCGTAGTGGGCGGCGAGTTCGGGCAGCGAGGCGTTGTAGCGCAGCCCGTCCGGACCGTCCAGGCCGCCGGTGGTCGCCAGCGCGGTGAGCCGCGCGAGGAAGTCCGTCACCCCAGGCACCCGCGCACCGCCTCGATCAGCCGGTTGGCGCGGGCGTCGCCGTGGCCGATCATCCGGTTGGCGACGTAGCCGAAGCCGACGCCGAACTCGTCGTCCCCGAAGGCGAACTGGCCGCCCGCGCCGTCGTTGCCGAAGCTGCGCGCGCCCAGCAGCGGGCGGAAGGCGGGGGAGTCGAGCAGCAGGCCGGAACCCCAGCGGGCGCCCATGTCGAAGCCCAGGAAGCCCGCGCCGGAGGAGACTTCGCGCACCGCGTCGGTGACGGTCTCGTGCGAGAGCAGGCGCGGGCCGCCGTCCAGGCCGGTGGCGGCGGCCGCGTACAGCCCCGCCAGCCCGGTGGCGGAGGCGACCGCGCCCGCGCCGGGCAGCTCGATCGCGTGCAGGGCCGGGTCGTTCCAGCCGTGCGGCACGTCCAGACCGGGGAAGACCAGGGCGCCGTTCATCGTCACGATCCGGGTCAGCAGGTGCTCCGGGCCGGGCATCGGACGGCGGCCCTCCGCCTCCACCAGCCGGGCCAGGCGCGGGAGTTCGCTCTCCGGCAGGCCGATCCGGACCGGCAGGCCGAGCGGTTCGGCGATCTCCTTGCGGAGGAACTCGCCCGGCGTGAGCCCGGTGATCCGGCGGATCACCTCGCCGACCGCGAAGCCCAGGACGTGGCCGTGGTACTCGTAGGCCGTGCCGGGCTCCCAGAGCGGCTCCTGGGCCTCGATCGCGCGGACGACGGGAGCCCAGCCGGCGATCTCCTCGAAGGAGAGCACCGCGTCCAGGGCCGGGATGCCCGCGCGGTGGCCGAGGACCATGCGGGTGGTGATGTCCTGCTTGCCGTGGCGGGCGAACTCGGGCCAGTAGCGGGCGATCGGCGCGTCGAGGTCGAGGCGGCCCTGCTGGGCGAGCAGGTGGGCGCTGATGCTCACCGCGCCCTTGGCGCAGGAGAAGACCGGGACGAGGGTGTCCTGCGTCCAGGCCCGGCCGGTGCGTTCGTCGGCCGTCCCGCCCCACAGCTCGACCACCTTGCGGCCGCCGGAGAACACCGTGACGGCGGCGCCGAGTTCGGGGAACTCGTCGAAGTTGCGGGCGAAGACGTCCGCCACGGCGCCGAACCGTTCGTCGGTCCAGCCCTGGTACTGCTGCATGGTGTTCCGCCCCGTTCCTTCGTTCACGTGGAGCCGCTGGCCCCAAGATCGTCGACCGGACCACGGTACGGCGTCGGGGCGGTCGGCACGACCGGTTTCCCACCCGGGCGGCGGTGGGGAGCCGGCGCCCGGGCGGTGGTCCGTCGCCCGCCGTCAGCTGCGGCCGGTGACGTAGAGGGGCTTCATGTCGACGACCGTCGCGGTGACGGTGTGCCCCAGGCCCTCGCGGGCGGCGTTGGTGAGCACGCCGGGGTCGGCCTCGGCGTGCTCGGCGAACAGGCCGCCGAGGCCCCGGGCGCGGGCGTACTCGGCCTTGGCGCGGACGGAGCGCGGGGTGTCGAGGGAGAGGAAGACGCCGGTGCTCGGGTTGTGGAGGTAGTCGGCGTCGGCGGAGATGTCCGTGTACAGCTCGAAGCCGTTGCGGCCCTCGCCCTGCTCCAGGTCGAGGTAGTTGCGCAGCACGTCGGCGTAGGTGCTCGTGCCGGGGGCGAAGGAGCCGACCGTCTGGCCCGACGCGGTGTCGTACGTGCCGCGCAGGGGCGAGCTGCGGGTGAGCCGGGCCCGCTTGGCGTTGCGGGTGGTGGTGGCGTAGCCGAGGTGGATGCGGTGCGGGGCCACGCCGGCGTGCTCGATCAGGTGGGTGACGGCGTTGTCGACGCAGTCCGTCTGGCTGCTGCTCGGGTCGCGGCGAAGCGAGGTGTGGTGCCCGAGCCCGGCGGACCAGGGGCTGCCGAAGAAGTCGAAGGACATCAGGTCCAGCCGGTCGGCGCCGGCCTCGACCAGGAGCGGGACGTTCATCGCGTCCAGTTGGGCGGCGGAGGCCGGCACCGCGACGGCGATCGTCGCGTTCCGGTCGGCGGCGGACAGCGCGGCCCTGGTCTCGCGGATGAGCTCGGCGAAGTTCCCGGCGTCCTCCGGGCCGTACCCGGCCTCCGGGGCGCCGGCCGAGCCGGGCCAGCGCCAGTCCAGGTGGAGGGTGGAGAACATCGGGAAGGCGCGGAAGATCCGTACCACGGACTGGGCGAACCGCCGCCGGGAGGCGGGCTCCTGGGCGATGGCGTGGAAGGCCTCGCTCAGGTCCCAGCCGCCGATGTGCAGTCCGACCGCGAGGTCCGGGTTGCGCTCCTTGAGGCGACGGGCGGCGCCCAGCAGGCCCTGGGCCTGCTGCTGGGTGAACAGGTCCTGGTAGTCGTTGGAGACCCAGCCGTCGAACCCGTAGCCGAGGTAGGCGGCCGCCGCGCTCCAGGCGTCGATGAAGGTCACGGCGCCGCGCTCGGAGGAGGCGATGCCGAAGTCCTGGGCGGCCTGGGTGGTGGCGGGCCCCAGGCTGCCCCGGCCGCCGACGAGGCCGACCAGGCCGAGGACGATCTCGTCGAAGGCGCCGTTCGCGGCCTCCAGCCGGGTCAGGTCCGCGCCCGGCCCGCCGGTGGGGCCTCCGCTGTCGTCGGTCAGGCGGCTGTCGTAGGCCCAGGTGGTGTCCAGGAAGCCGGACACGGTCTGCTCGCCGCTGCGCCGGTAGGTGTTGAAGGCGGGCTTGGCGACCCGGCAGGGGGTGAAGGAGAGCTTCGAGTCCTCCCGCGCCGGGTCGAAGCCGTTCATCTCGTACGTGCGCTCGGCCGCGTCCACCGCCTGGCCGTTGAGGCCGGGGTCGGACGGGTACACCAGCTCGCTCATGGCATGCGCTCCCTGTGGTGGGGATGACGGAATGCGCCCGGATCGACGCCGGGCGTGATCACGCTTGGGAGCGTAATGGCGGGAGCTGTGCGTGTGGGGCGGTTCGGACGAACTGGTTGACGGTCGATCAGATGAGCGGTAATGCCGACGCCGCTCACCGCAGGGCATGCGGTGAGCGGCGCAGGGTGGTGCGGGGCGGTGGGTGGTCAGGCGGTGAAGCGGGGGTCGCGGGCTTCGATGGCCTGGATGAAGGCGGCCCATTCGGCCTGGTCGAAGGCGAGGTGGGGGCGGCCGGGGTTCTTGTCGTCGCCGAGCCAGACGTCGCCGTTGGGGAAGCGGGCGATGATCACGCAGTTGCCATTGGAGTCGCCGGAGAAGGGGGACTTGGCCCAGTCGGCGTCGGCGGGGTTGTGGTTGTACGGGTCGCGCTTCTCGCTCACGTGATCTCTTCCAACTTGCGTTCAAGGGCGGCAATGGTGGCGGTCGGCGAAAGCGCGCACCGCTTCAGCCGAGCGAAGGCCCGCTCGGCCCGACGGACTTCACGTCCCGATTTACGCGGGAGCATACCGCCGACGGCTTCGACGAATGCGAAGCTCTCACCTGGCTCCCCAGGGAAGCGAAGAAGCGTAAGCCCCGACGCCAGAATCCCAGGTCGCCCAGCGCTGAGCGGAACCATGCGAAGGATGACGTTGGGGTACTGAGCCACCTTGAGAACGTGCCGGATCTGACCGGCAAGAACCTCTTCGTCGCCGCCGACGAGTAGGGCCACCTCGCCAAAGTAGGCGTCGAGATTGAGTAGTGGCGCTTTGGTGAGCCTGCGTTGGCGAAGAATGCGGATCTCGGCAGCAGCCTCGTTCTGGTCCTCGCTGAGACCGTCGAGACCGGCGGCGATCACCTCGCGTGCGTAATCCTCGGTCTGCAGCAGTCCAGGGAAGGCCGACAGGTAGTAGTCGAGCATCTGAGTGGCATCGGCCTCAAGACTGAGGTACTCGGCGAAAGCGGAGCTGATCGTGTCGGCAAACTCGTGATCCTGCCACCAGTGCCGTGAAGGGCCGTCAGTGGCCAACGCCTCGATCTCTGCCCTTTCCGGGCCGGTGATCCCGCAGTGGTCCATGAACGCGGCCAAGTCAGCTGCGGTCACCGGCAGCAGCGCCCTCTCGACCTTGCTGAGTCGAGCCGGGTTCCAGCCCTTCAGGCCGGCGGTCACGTCGGCGAGCGTCTTGTTGTTCTCTGTGCGCCATGCTCGTAGCTCGTCTCCGAGCCGGATCTGCCTGATCGCTGACGGGTCCTTGCTCAACGCGCCCCTCCCTTGGTCTGCGGCCCCAGTCTTGCTGGCCGTGCTACAGGGCTCAAGCCAAGTCCAAGATCAAATAATTTATTTTTCTCTTGGCATTGTTCGGGTTGCAAATTCGATTTTCGATGCCCCACACTCACTGTGACCGCACGAACACGCCACTGAAGGTGTGGGGTGACTCATGTCCACCTTGCGTAACCCGGTCCTCCGAACCTGGGAGACCACCCTCACCGAGCACGAGACCTCGGTCCGTACCGCCCGCCGCCTGGTCCGTGACCAGCTCACCTCCTGGGGCTGGGTCGGTGACCCGGTCGACGACCTCGTCCTCATCGCCTCCGAGTTCGTGACCAACGCCGTCGTCCACGCCTGTCACGGCGACGGCGAAGTCCGGCTCTACCTCCAGGAGTTCGACGGCGACTGCCGCCTCGAAGTCTGGGACCCCCGCAGCGACCTCCCGCTCCTGGAGCGGCGTCCGGGCCGTTTCAACGAGTGCGGCCGCGGGATCGAACTCGCCCGCCGGCTCGCCGTCGACTTCGGGGTGGTCGCGCGGTGCGGCACGGGCAAGCGCGTCTGGGCGCGCGTCCTCCGCACCGCGAACAGCAACGTTCCCTCGCCCGAAAGTTGAGCGTCATCAAGCTCGCCACCACGGCTGCGATCACCGCCGCCAGCCTCGCCCTCGCCTGCTTCGCCTCGGACCTCGTTCCGCCGCGCGAGCCGGCCACCGCCGACGTCGTCTGGTGGACCACCCTGGCCGCCGCCCTGATGACCGGCATCAACCGCCACAGCGACAACTCCGACGACGACAACGACTGAACCGAGGCCGCTCACCCCATGACGACCATGCACCCCGCCGCCATCGCCTTCCGCGACCAGGCGGCCCTCCGCGCCCGCTGCGACATCGGCAACGTCCACAGAGTCCACGGCGAGCCCGACTACGAGAACGGAGCCGTCGTCCCCGCCGGCGACTGGTCCCCGCTTCCCGAGGACCACCCCGAGCGCTACGCGCCGGGCTCCTTCACCAAGGACAGCGGCCTGGTCGAGTTCTTCCGCCTCCCCGGGACCGTCACCGACGTCCACACCGTCGCCGCGCTCGTCGGCCTCCTCGGCGATCCGCTGCACGTCGCCCTGGACGAGGCCGACGACCCGCCCGGCGAGTTGGTCACCCACCGGTTGCCCGAGAACGGCCTGTGCCTCGGCCTGCATGTCGACAACCACCAGAACCTGCCGTACCCGGACCGCGACACCGCCCGCCGCCGCCTCTGCGTCAACCTCGGCCCCGGCAGCCGCTACCTCCTGCTCGCGGACACCGACATCAAGTCCATCTGCCGTACCGTCCGCGACCGTTACGAGACCCACTGCCCCCACACCGACGACCTGCGGATGTTCGTCGCCCTGCGCAAACCGCTCAAGCTGCTGCGGGTCCGCATCGACCCGGGGGAGGGCTGGCTCGCCCCGACCGCCGTGCTGCCGTACGACGAGTCCATGGAAGGTGTGGAAGGTCAGGGCCGGTGGTCCACCACCGCGTCCTGGCTCGGCCACTGGGGGCGCGACCTCTTCGACCCGCTGATCTGATCGCGCGCCGATCACTCTCCGCACACACCCCGATCGGTGGGGCGGGCGCGGGCCGCACCGTTGCGCACTTTGGAGCGCGGCAAATCCGAGGGGCGCGCAAGAGGTGCCACACGCCTTTGTTCGCGCCCCTTTACGGTCGAGATCCCTCGCGTGCCCGGCCTCGACGATCCGGGGCTGCCAGCGACTATCTGACCGCGCGTTCGGGCAGGCTCGGGCGGACACCGATCGAAGGAGGCCGTGATGGCCGCAGTGCACGAATCCGTACTCGACGCGATCGGCGGGACGCCCCTGTTCCGCCTCGCCCGGCTCGGCGCCGGGCTGCCCGCGCCGATCTACGCCAAGGCCGAGTTCCTCAACATCGGAGGCAGCGTCAAGGACCGCGCCGCGCTGTCCATGGTGCTGGCCGCCGAGCGGGACGGCCTGCTGCGGCCGGGCGGGACGATCGTCGAGGCGACCTCCGGCAACACCGGCATCGGGCTGGCCATCGTCGGGCGGCAGCGCGGCTACCGGGTGATCGCCGGGGTGTCCGACAAGTCGGCGCCCGAGAAGTCCGACATCCTGCGGGCGTACGGCGCCGAGGTGGTGCTCGCCCCGACGGCCGTGCCCGCCGAGGACCCGGCGCACCTGTTCAACGTCGTGCAGCGGCTGGTGGAGGAGATCCCCGGCGCCTGGCTCGCCAACCAGTACGACAACCTGGCCAATCCTGACGCCCATGTGCGCACCACCGGTCCCGAGATCTGGGAGCAGACCGGCGGCCGGGTGACCCACTTCGTCGCGGGCGTCGGCACCGGCGGGACCGTCACCGGCACCGGCGGGTACCTCCAGCAGGTGTCCGGCGGCTCCGTGACCGTGGTCGGCGCGGACCCGGAGTCCTCGATGTACGGGGGCGGGGACGGCAGCCCGTGGTTCGTCGAGAGCATCGGACACTTCCTCCACCCCGGCACCGTCGAGGACCGCTGGCCGCAGGCCTACCGGTCGGAGGTGGTGGACGCCTTCGAACGCATCCCGGACCGCGAGTCGTTGCTGACGGCCCGTCGGCTCGCCCGCGAGGAGGGCATCCTGGCCGGTCCTTCCTCGGGCACGGCGGTGGCGGCGGCGCTGCGGGTCGCGCGGCGGCTCGGGCCGGACGACCTGGTGGTGGTGCTGCTGCCGGACTCCGGGCGCTCGTACCTGTCCAAGGTGCACAGCGACGACTGGATGCGGCAGTGGGGCTTCCTGGAGGCGGAATCGGGGTCGGAGGCGGCGAACAGCCTTCGGTCGCTGCTCGCCGGGGCCGGCCCGCTGGTCGCGGTCGACGCCGGCGCGACGGTCGGCGAGGCACTGGAGACGCTGCGCGCCGTGCCCGACGGGGTGGCGCCGGTGGTGCTGGCGCGGGCGGCGAGGCCGTACGGGGTGAGCGCGACGGAGGTGGTCGGCTCGGTGTCGCGGGCGGTGCTGGCGGCTGCGCTAGCGGACGGCGGCGCCAAGCCGGGCGATCCGTTGGGCGGTCCGTCGGGTGAATCGCCGGGTGGTCCGTTGGGCGCACTGCTCGGGCCGGCGCTGCCGGCGGTGGGCGTCGGGCAGTCGCCGGCCGAGGCGCGGGCGGCGCTGGGGGGCGCGCACGAGGCCGTGTTGGTGCTGGTCGACGGGCGGGCGGTGGCGGTGCTGTCGCGGGCGCGGCTTGGGGGCGGGGTCTGAGGGCGGGGCCGTTCGGCGGGCTCAGCGGGCTCAGCGGGGCGTCGGCGGGGCCAGGATGGCCGTGATCACCCGGTCCAGCGAGCGGTCGAAGGCGGCGTCCGGATCGGAGGGTGGTCCGGACGCCGCGAACGCCTGGGCCAGGTGCGGGTATTCGCCGCTCATGGCGGCCCGGGTGAGGTAGCCGACCAGCTCTGCCTGCCACTTGGCGCCTGAGGCCGCCGTCTGCTCGTACTGGGCGTACTGGCAGACGAAGCCGTTGAACAGGGCCATGGCCTCCATCCGGGCGCCGCCGTCCAGGCCGGTGGAGGCGGTGACGGCGAGGAAGTGGTCGGTGTAGCGCAGGGCGTTGGGGCCGATGCCCGGGCGGGCGAGCACCAGGGCCGGCAGCCAGGGGTGGCGGCGGAAGATGGCGAGTTGCTGGCGGGCGAGCGCCGCCAGGTCGGCGCGGACGTCGCCGCTCGGCGCGGCCGGCAGCTCGTACTCGGCGGTGACGGCGTCGAGCATGAGGTCGAGCAGGTGCTCCTTCTTCGGCACGTAGTTGTAGAGCGACATGGTGCCCGCCCCGAGGGCGGCCGCGACCCGGCGCATGGAGGCGGCGTCCAGGCCCTCCGCGTCGGCGATCTCGACGGCCGCGGCGGCGATGGACGTCCGGCTGTGGGCCGGTTTCGGTCCGCGGCCGGTGCGTTCGGGGCGCAGCCAGATCAGTTCGGGCGCCTCGGGGGCGGCCGGGCGCTCGCTGGTGCTGGGGGGTTCGTTGGACGGCACTGGGTGATCACCTCGCCCCCATCTTAGATACGTACGACGTACGTAGTAGCATCTGACCCACGCTTCTACGTGCGCTGTACCTAGAGAAGGGGCAGAGCCATGTCCGACACCGCCCGACCCGCCATCGAGATGGCAGGCGTGGAGAAACGATTCGGGACCACCGAGGCCCTCCGCGGCCTCGACCTCGCCGTTCCCGCCGGCACCGTCTGCGGGCTGCTCGGCCCCAACGGCGCCGGCAAGACCACCGCCGTCCGCGTCCTCGCCACCCTCGTCGCCCCCGACCGGGGCACCGTCCGCGTCGCCGGCCACGACGTCGTCAGCGCCGCCGAGGACGTCCGCCGGGCCATCGGCCTCGCCGGGCAGTACGCCGCCGTCGACGAGGGCATCACCGGGCGCGACAACCTCCACCTGTTCGGCCGGCTGCACCGCCTCGGCGCCCGCCGCGCCCGTGCCCGCGCCGACGAACTGCTCGAACGCTTCGACCTCACCGAGGCCGGCGACCGGCTCGTCCGCACCTACTCCGGCGGCATGCGCCGACGCCTCGACCTCATCGCCAGCCTGGTCACCAGCCCCCCGGTGCTCTTCCTCGACGAGCCGACCACCGGGCTCGACCCGCGCAGCCGTCAGGAAATCTGGGACACCGTCAAGGAGTTGGCCGACGGGGGCACCACCGTGCTGCTCACCACCCAGTACCTGGAGGAGGCCGACCGGCTCGCCGACGACATCGTCGTCGTCGATCACGGCGCCGCCATCGCCACCGGCCCACCGGCCCGGCTCAAGGCCGCGATCGGCAGTCAGCTGTCCGTCACCCTCGCCGACCCGGCCCAACTCGCTGCCGCCGCCGTGGTGCTGTCCACCCTCTCGGGCGGCGACGCGCACGTGGACGCGGCCGAACGGACCGTGACGGTGCTGACCCAGCCCGGCGTGTCCGTCCTGCTGCCCTCGCTGGTACGGGAGTTGGACACCGTCGGGATCACCGCCGAGGACGCCGCCGTACGGGCCCCCTCGCTGGACGACGTGTTCCTCGCGCTCACCCGCGAATCCGCCGAAACCCTGAGGAGGGCCGCCTGATGGCCGCCGTGTACGCCCCTGCGCCGATGCCGTCCCGCCCCGCCCGGCTGGCCGTCGACACCTGGACGTCGATGCTCCGCATCCTCCTCAACTACCGCCACTCGCCCGGCCTGTTGGCCGCCTCGCTGGGCGTCCCCGTGATCATGGTGGTGGTCTTCGGGTACGTCTTCGGCAGCGCCATGCGGATCCCGGGCGGCGGCGACTACCGCGAGTTCCTGATGCCCGGCCTGTTTGCCATGGTCGCCACCAACGGCGTCATGGTGACCATGGTCGGCGCCGCCCGCGACGTCGGCCGCGGCATCACCGACCGGCTGCGCTCCATGCCCGTCTCCCGCACCGGACTGCTGCTCGGGCAGACCCTCGCCGACCTGCTGGTCAGCGTCGTCGTCCTGACCCTCCTCGCGCTCGTCGGCCTCGCCGCCGGCTGGCGCGTGCGCGAGGGCGCCGGGGACGCGGCGGGCGCGTTCGCCCTGCTGCTGCTCTTCCGCTTCGTGATGACCTGGGTCGGCACCTGCCTCGGCCTGGCCATCGGCAAGGAGGACGCCGCCGGCCAACTCTCCGTCGCGGTCTTCCCGATCGCGATGGTCACCAACGCCTACGTCCCCACCGGCGGCATGCCCGGGTGGCTGCGGGTCGTCGCCGACTGGAACCCGGTCAGCGCCGTCGTCCAGGCCTGCCGCGAACTCTTCGGCAACCCCTCGGCGGCCGGCGACGCCTGGCCCATGCAGCACGCCGTCCTCGCCTCGGTGCTCTGGAGCGGTCTGCTGCTCGCGCTCTGCATGCCGCTCGCCGTACGGAAGTTCGCGACGCACGGGCGCTGATCGGGGCGGTCGGTCGTTAATCCGTCCGTCCGTCCGTAAGTCCGTCCGCTCACCCGTTTCGTCTGACGGAATGTGCTGGACACCGCTGCCGGTACGGTCGAAGGTGGGCGCCATGGAGTACACCCACCTCGGCCGCACCGGCCTGACCGTCTCCCGACTCTGCCTGGGCACCATGAACTTCGGCCCCCACACCGAGGAGTCCGAGGCCCACCGCATCATGGACACCGCCCACGAGCGGGGCATCAACTTCTTCGACACCGCCAACGCCTACGGCCGCGACAGCGAGGGCAACCTCAGGGGCCGGACCGAGGAGATCATCGGCCGCTGGTTCGCCCAGGGCGGCGGCCGCCGCGAACGCACCGTCCTCGCCACCAAGGTGTACGGGCCGATGGGTGACTGGCCCAACGAGGGCAAGCTCTCCGCCCTCGCCATCCGCCGCGCCGTCGAGGCCAGCCTGCGGCGCCTGAACACCGACCACATCGACCTCTACCAGATGCACCACATCGACCGGGACACGCCCTGGGAGGAGATCTGGCAGGCGATGGAGGTCCTGGTCGCCCAGGGCAAGATCATCTACGTCGGCTCCAGCAACTTCGCCGGCTGGCACCTCGCCCAGGCCCAGGAGGCCGCCCGCTCCCGGCACTTCCTCGGCCTGGTGAGCGAACAGTCGCTCTACAACCTCCTCGACCGCACCATCGAACTGGAGGTCATCCCCGCCCTCCAGCACTACGGCCTCGGCCTGCTGCCCTGGTCCCCGCTGCGCAGCGGCCTCCTCGGCGGCATCCTCCGCAAGGAACGCGAAGGCACCCGCGTCCGCGGCGCCCTGCCCCAGGCCGACGCACTCCTCGCCACCCACCGCGACCGCCTCCAGGCCTACGAGGACCTCGCCGCCGACCTCGGCACCGAGCCCGCCGACCTCGCCCTCGCCTGGCTCCTCACCCGCCCCGCCGTCACCGCCCCCATCATCGGCCCCCGCACCCCCGCCCACCTCGACGCCGCCGTCGCCGCCCTCGACCTGAAGCTCGACCAGAAGACCCTCGACCGCCTCGACGAACTCTTCCCCGGCCACCAGCCGGCCCCGGAGGACTACGCCTGGTAGCCGCGCACGGGCGCTGTCCTGCCCCGGCGGTACGGCCGGGGCAGGACAGCGGGGCAGGACATCGGCGAGGTCAACCGGCGCCGTTCGAGGAGGCGTCGGGCCAGTCGGTCAGGCCCAGCTGCGGCCATCTCGTCGCCGGTACCCTCCGGTTAGTCGATGGCCCGGGGCACGGCAGTGTGTGGACCGAACCCGAGTCGAGGACGCAGTACGACGACCAGCTCGCTGCCCGCGCCTCACCTGGGTCGACCAGCGTCACGGCCCAGAGCAGCACGCTGTCGTCCCCGGGCAGGCGGTCGACGGCGGATCCTGCGAGGAGGATGGCATTGGGCCCTCCGCCGGCGAACCCGGGATCGGTCAGTAGGAGGCCACCTGTGGACGGGTCGGTGAAGTCCAGATGGTGGCCGGTCCAGTGACCCCTGAGCGCCTCCGTGAGCCGGCGGCTTGGGACGGGCTGGGAGACCGGGTCGGCGAAGCGCCCGTACGCCGGCGGCCCGGCTTGGCTCCCCGGGTGATTGACGACGGTCGGCAGCGGGGCAGACCAGTCGACGCGCGGCACGCCGAACTTGGGTCGGGTGTAGTACTCCGCCAGGAAGCTGTGGCCCGGCCAGCTCTCCAGGGGTCGTAGCCGCCTCGGCACGCCGTCGCCCTGCGTCAACGCCCCGCTGAGTGCGCTCCGTGGCACCAGGTGTGACTCGACCCGCAGCACGGGAGGGATCCGGGGGATCCGGTGCGCGGGCGAGGCATGCCGCCAGGAGTCGGTGAGGCGGATGATGTGTGGCGGTAGATGCAGACGTGGCAGATCCTCCTTCGGCTGGTCCTCCTCGCTGCGCAGGTGGTGGAGGCCGTTGAGCAGCAGCCATGGTGCGCCGGTGGGATCGGAACGGATGAGCACCTCTGTCAGAGCTGCCGGAGGTCCGACCGTCGAGGCCCGCGCCTCGGCGGCCGAGAATGGCGGTGTCCACCAGTTCTCTGATCGTGCAAGGGTGTTGAGACGGGTTCTCCACCTTGCGCCAAGAGTCGGATCGACGGCGCGCCGACAGTATCGGGCCTCCTCCTGTTCTTCCGGATCCGGCGGGGACGCCGTCTGCAGGACACGGGTGGTTTGTTCGGCGAACCACTCCTGTTGAGCACGCTGGAGGGCCTTGGCCACGGCGGGGCTGGAGGTGTCGAACTCCCCGGCGTCGGTTCTGTGGAGAAGTCGGCTGGGCAGTCCGAGGGTGAGGAACCACGCCCGAGAGGCCAGCCAGGACTGACGGGGCCTCGGGCTTTCTTCCTCGAACGGACACCAGGAGAGCGTCGAGGCCGCCCGCGCGATGATTCGGCTGCCGAAGGGGAGGACCGCTACACGCGGGCGGCGCAGAGGGACCGCGGGGAAGGTGCTGTCTGCGATGGCGTCCGGGCGGAGCACCCCCCGGACGGAGAGGACCGCGTCGTGGATGCGCAGGTGCGGCCGAGCGATCGCACGCGTGATCGCAGCTGTGATCGGATCCGTGATCCGGTGGTCCGAGCCCGTGGGCGAGCTGCGGGCGAGGGCCCCGTATGCGGCGAGCCAAGTCGCCTCCGCCACGAGTTCGTCCCGGTGGTGGCCCGATCGGGTGAGCTGTCGGCCGATCAGTTCCGGCCGGTTCACCCAGAGGTCCGCCGCCGTGCGAATGCAGGCGTCGCGGAAGCTGTGGTGGCCGACGCCGGAGAGCCAGAGCAGCAGCGAGGTGACCTCTTCGACCACTGCGTCGCCCCGAGGGCCGATGGATTCGGCCCAGTGGACGAGCCTGCGGAGAAGGGCGATTCCGTTCGGATCGGCGAGGAGGTCGACGATGGGCCCCGCGAATCGGCGCTCAAACCGGCTACGGCGCCAGGCGGTCAGCTGATCCTGCAGGAACTCCACGCCCAGCGGGTGCTTGTGGCAGGTCGCGTTCACCAGGATGGAGTACAGCGCATTCGGGGCGGACCCGGGGTCGCGAAGCTGCCGGATCAGGAAGGCCCGGGATGAGCGGCCGGCCCGCTTCGGGTCCCGGCCCTCCAGTGACTCCAGAACCGCGCCGGCGACGAGGGACCGATGTCGACGGGGCACCAGGTCCGACAGCTCGGCGCCCTCGACGACATGCGGTGTCGCACCTGCCAGCGCCTCCAGCATCCTTTGGTGGTCGGCACGTTGGCCGGACTCCGGATCGCCGTCGCGCGCCCGGTGCGCCGTGTGAACGATCCGGGCGACGGCCCTGGAGGGACGTCGGCCACGAAGCAGGTTCACGGCTCGGACGTGTTCGGCGAACCGCTGGATCGCGAAGCGGACGTGCCGGGTGTTCGGATCCAGGGCCAGTACGCCCGCGTTCTCCAGCCAGCGCAGGAGCACGGCCGGATCGCTCAATCCGGGAGTGTCTGCCAGCACCTGGCAGGCTGCGCGGTATTCGAGGGTGCCCTCCTCTCCGACCCGCTCGGACAGGACCTCGCAGGCGAGGGTGACCAGGGGCGCCGGGGTCGGCGACGGACCGGCGCGGAGCGCGTGCGCCGCGTCCAGGTGTGCGGCGTAGTCGCCGTCGAGGATGAGCAGCCAGGACTGGAAGAGGTCGCCGACGGTCGGTGTGACGATCGGCCCAGGGGCCGGCTGAGGGGAGCGGTGCAGGCACCAGGCCAGCACGGCGAGCATCAGCGGTCGGCGCAGTTCGGAGACGTCCGGCGGGAGCAGCAGTTCCGGGAGCCCGTACATGTCCTGGTACACCCGCCAGGCCTGGCCTGGGCGGGAGATCCCGGGATTCCAGAGGAAGCCATGAACCCGGGTGACGGCCGCCTCCGAGGTGCCCACGGGGCCGGCCGGCCGGGTGTCCATCCGGACGGTGCCGACCAGAGTCACCAGTGGGTAGCGCCGCACCAGTTCGGCCAGGGAGGCGAACGCCGTCCGGACGTCCCCGTGCAGGCAGCGGACCTCGTTCAACGCGTCGATTGCGAGCACGGCGCGACGGCCGGTCAGCAGGGCCTGTTGTTGGAGGGCCGCGAGCAGGTCGCGCAGGCCGTGGGCCCGGGTGCCGGGTGAGACCCGATGGGGGAGTTGGGCCTCGAAAGCCTCGTCCGGACCGAACTCGTGTCCACAGACGAAGGCCGTGGGCGCGCCGTCCGTGATGCGTTCCTGGACCCAGCCGCCCAGCCCGTAGGACTTGCCGGTTCCCCAACCGCCGCCGACGAGGAGGGCGCCGGTCTGTCGGGCCGCGAGGGCGGGGTCGTCGCATACGGTCCGGAGCCGGTGCCCGCAGGTCTGGAGGTCGTCGAGCGCGGCGAGCAGACGGCCCACGGAAGCGCGTTGCACGTACGGGAGCGAGTCGAACGGTTTGGCGGCGCACACGGCGGCCAGCAGCTCGTCGTACATGGCGGTGATGCTCTCGGTCGCCCGGCCGCAGAGTCGGAGCACCTGGTCGATCTGTCGGCGAACGGACTGCGGGTCGGTTCGGCCCTCCGTGTTGAGCAGGTTCGCGGTCGCGTCCAGCTGTTCGGCGCAGAGGACGCGGTCGCTGTCGGAACGGGTCCATCTCTGGCCGGCCTGCGCTGCCGGACCGGCGGACGGTGCGGGCAGGTCGTCGAGCGCCGGGCGCCAGCCATCCCATACCCGAAGGACGGATGCGGTCTCGGCAAGCCGGTTCGCGAGTGCCGAAGGGTCGTCGAGCTCGGCCAGGGCGTCGGACAGGAAGGTGGCGAGCGGCGGAGGCTGGATGTCGACCCGTCCCCGATGGCGGCGAACGGTGCGGGCGGCGGCCGCGGCGTGCCGGTGAAGGTCGGACAGCCGCAGGTAGGCGGGGTCGAAGTACGCCGGAATGGCCTCCTCGGCGAGCGATACGAGGGCGCGCTCGATATCGCTTCTGGTGTAGGCGAGGAACCGCATGGGCGAACCGGGGCGCGCACGGTCGACCTGCGCCGCCCACCGCTCGGCCGCCGCCCGCCACTGCTTCGTGCCAGGTGCGGCGCCTCCCCCGGCGGTGAGGTCCTGCGGGAGGAAGACCAGGAGGTCGGTGAGGTCAGGGTGGTGGGTGAGGGCCGATTTGATGGACTCGTCCACGGCACCGAGCGCGGAGCTCAGTTTTCCGTGGTACTTCGCCTGGATCCCGACCATCCGACCGTCCGCGAGCCGCGCGCAGGCCTCCAGTCCGCCGTCCGGGGGCCGGAGAGCCAGCAGCGTCCCGGCGATGGCGGGGGCGAAGTCGCGTTCGAGGATCGCGGGGAAGAGATGGACGCAGAGCTTCTCGAACACCTGGGCCGGTGCGGCCCCGAGGTCGCTACGGAGCCGGGTGAGATCTACTCCGAGAGGCAATTCGCAGTCCTTTCCGCGGAGCTTGGCCTGTGGAGGGGGACGGCGCGGGGAACCGACGGCCCCCGCGCCTCAGGTCACGCCAGAGAACGGGCGATGCGGTCCCAGGTCTCGACCTGGGCCATGGCATCGGTGACGAGGTCGAGCGCGGCGGCGATGTCTCGGCCCGGCCCGTGGAGAGTGGGAGCGGTGGTGGTGAGCCAGTCCAGGGTGATGCGGAGGAGCCGGAGGGTTTCGAGAGCCTCGCGGGCGAACCGGGACATGTCGGTGAGCTGGCGTGCGACGTCACGGTTCTGGATGTTGTCGCGGGTCTGTGGATGGTGGTCGAGTCTGCTGAGCGCGGTGTGTACGGCGGCATCGATGTCGGGAATCAGCGCGGCGAACTCCGCAGCGCAGGACCTGAGTTCCACGGCGGGGCGGGCGATCGCGGTGCTGAGGCGTTCGGCTGCCGTGCCGTCCGGTGCGGTAGCCAGGTCCGGCACGAGCTCCTCGGCGAGCGCGGCGATGTCGTTCACCAGCCCGGTGACCGCCTTGAGGCCCTCGGTCAGTGGGGGCATGGTCGTCTGGAACGTGGCGAAGAGGTTGGTCGGGGTGGTGACGGCGGTCGGCGTCGGCTCCTGCCGGGGACGGAGGCCGAGCAGGATCCGCACGGGGAGGAACGGCGTGAAGCCGTCCCGGAGGGCTCGGACCAGTGCGCCCTGGAGATCCCGGCGGGCGTGTGCGAGACCGGTCTCGGATCGCTCGAACACGACCCTGCCAGTGCGTGGAAGGCCGGGCGGTTGCCGATTGCGTTCACCGATCTGGAGGGTGGGCCGCCCGGTGGTGTGGCGCAGGCCGAGCTCGTACATGACGGACGGCCTGCCGTCGGTCACGTCGGCGATGACGATGTCGGCCCCGAGTACCTGCCGGTAGCGCAGCTCGTCCGGCTGGGCAGGGTCCGAGCGGAGTGGCCGGAGACCGAGGGCGGCACAGGCGGGGCGGACGATCCGCTGGTAGACCTCCAGGCCGGCGTCGTACGCGTTGCGGTCCCCGGCGGGACCGATCACGACACAGGTCAGGTGGCCCTGGGAAGGCTCCGGGACACTGGGCTTGGGTACCGTGGCCGCAGCGATCATGCGAGGTCCTTCCAGCTGAGCCCCGGGAGCGGTGGCGCAATTGTCAGGTGGGACAAGTCATCCTCATAGATGGGGAGTTCATCGATGCCGAGGGCGCTGAGCAGTCCGACGGTGGGCACCCGGTAGCGGTGCCCGGCGCGGACCACCGGGCAGGGGAAGACTCCGCGGTGAACGAGGTTGTAAGCGGTGCCCAGACAGATGCCGAACGCGCGCGCGGCGGTCCGCAGGTCGACGGCCAGCGGGAGCCCGAACAGCTCGGGGAAGGTGAGTGCCCCCTGGGCGTGGGTGGTCATCGGTCGGCCCCCGCCGGGCGGAGGGGGAGCGTCCCGAGCCGCGGGCCCCGGCGGCGCCGATGGGCGTGCTGGACGACCTCGCGCAGGCCGAGATGGTCGGCGAGTTCGCCGAGCCGCGCGCCCTCGATCGCCGAGCGGGAGGAGAGGCGCAGCGGTGCGGTCAGGCCGTCCGGGCGGTCCGGCGAGGTGATCGCGAGATCCCACAGGTCCTCGGTCGACTCCGAGGTGCGGGCGTCGGCCACCGCGACGATGTCCTCGACCGGCCGTCCGCCCGAGGCCGAGCGGCGGGCGAAGTCCCATCCCCGGCGGCCCGCAGCCTTGAGCAGCTGCGGGCCGACGTCGGGGTCGTCCGGGGAGACCTCGGCCAGCCGTTCGATCAGGGCGAGCATGACCTCGGATTCGACATCGCGCCGGTCCGCGCCCAGCCGGGCGGAGGCCTGGCGGGCGACCCGCTGAAGCCGAGGCAGGGCGAGCCAGACCACGGCCTCGACCCACCCGGCTACCTCCGTCGAACCGATGGCCATGGCCAGCGAGTCGTGCTGAGCGAGTGCGACGGCACGACGCCAGATCTCGCGGCGCAGCGACTCGTCAACCGGCTGCTCGTACAGGGCTGCGCGCGCCTGCGGCAGCTCGAGGAGGCGGGTTGCTCCGCCGACCTCGACCTGGAGAGCGTTCGGCCGCAAATGGGCGGCGCTGGTCACCCGCTGGTGGATGACGTCGAGCACACTGTTGTACGTGATCAGAGCCATGGGGCGGTTCCTCCAGTCGAACGGTGCGGGTCGATGTAGGGCTTGAGCGCCGAGTGAAAGCGGTTGATCGCTCGGGAAAGCCTTCCGACTTCCCTGGGCGGCTGGTGTGGGGCGCTGTCGGGGGCGATGAGGAGGTTGCCTGAGGGGGTGGGGATGTACAGCCACGCCCGACGGGCGAACTCCTTGTCGGGGACGGTCGCCAGGATGCGGCGGAACCGGTCGGGGTGCAGGCCGGTGTGCCGGGACACGACCGCGTCCTCGTACACCCGGTCGGAGACGATCGCCACCAGGTGCGTCGTCTCCTCGCTGGCCTTGGCCAGGACGGCCTTGACCTCCTGGGAGTCGAGCAGTCGGTGCAGTTCGTTCCTCGCGGGCCCGTTCCCCTCGCCGGGTACGCCTTCGGGCGCCACGTGGCCGGAGTGGACGCTGACCCGCATCCGCAGTCGGACGTGGCCCGAATCGGCGTTGTGCTTGGCGAGTTTCTCGTCGAGGCGGTCGAGGAAGGGGTGGACGACGAATCCCAGCAGTGTGGGATCGAAGCCGAACGTGACCCCGTCGCCGGAGTTGACGGGGAACCGCTTTGTGGTCCGGAGGTCGTCGAGGCCGGCTGCGGTGAGGGCGGCGTCCAGGATCTCCTCAAGGTAGGCACTGACCGGCGCGTGGACGGCGCCGGGCAAACTGGTGAAGCCCTTCAGGTCGACGCAGAGCAGGCCGGAGAGCGGCGGCAGGGGCCGACTGACGATGCCGGGGAGTGACGGGGGTTCGGGCATGGCGGTCTCCAGGAACGCAAGGTTCGGCGGTCGCCGGGCTGACGACGAAGAGTCTGCGGTCGGCCGGCGAGGATTAGGGGGCCCGCGACCCCTTAGCGGTGTGTCCTGCGCCACACCTGGTTCGTGGCCGGCGAAGGGGCGCGGCAGGGTAGCAGCCGGTGCCGGGCGGATCGCGCCTCATGCGCCAACTCGTCCTACCCGGGCCTTGGTTGGCGATCGCTCCCCTAATCTCCCGCCATGAACTTGTGCAACAACTCCTCGTCGGGGCTGCTCATGGGCCCGAACCGGACCTTTCAGGCGCTCGTGGGCCCGGCCGCGTGGAACGGCGTCCTCAAGGGCACCGAGCGGAGGAAGCTTCCGGCGGGCCGGAAGCTGGTGGGGCAGGGCGACGTGGGCGCCTTCGTGATCGTCGTGATCAGAGGTGTGGTGAGGGTCGACCAGATCGGGGGTCGTGCCGGTGCGGGTAAGCGGCTGCTTGCCTTCCGGCGTGGCGGCGACCTCATCGGGGATCTCGCGGTGCTCGGTTTCGGCGTGCGGACGGCCACGGTGACGGCGTACACCGACTGTGAGGTGGCGATCGTGCCCGGGGAGACGTTTCGGAGCCCCGGTTTCCAGCGCGACTACGGCTTGGCGATCTCGTCGTACATCGCCGGCCGACACTGGGAGGCCCAGATGCTGGCGCAGCCCGGCGACAACCGGGCCCGGGTCGCATGGGTCCTTGTGCCGCTGCTCGACCACGAGGAGGGGATTACGCGGAGTGTGGCGAATGACGTCCAACTTCCGGTTGTCCAAAGGGATCTCGCAAGTTGCCTGGGCATCGGCGCCAAGCAGGTACGGCAGGTCGTGTCGGTGACGCCGTTCGGCGGGACGCTGGCCGGTCGGCGGGGGCGGCTCGTGGTCGAGGACCCCGAGGGTCTGCGCGCCGCCGCCGCGCGGCTCGGCGGACTGTCGTGAGCGGCTGACGGCCGTTGTCACGTCGCGGCGATCAGGGCGGCGCCGGTCTCGAACACGTGGTGCCAGGCCTGGTCCAGGAGGTAGGCGCCGTTCATGCCGTGGTCGGCGAGCCGCACGAAGTCTCCCCGCCGGGTGAAGTCGGCCGCCCGACGGAGGGGTTCGCGGCGGTCGGCGAGGTAGTGGGTGGCGGCGGACAGCGCGAGGGCGGCGAGGAGGCGGCGGGGTTTGGGGCGGAGGCCGAGGGCGCGGGTGCCGAGGAGGAGGGCGGCGGCCTGGGTGGCGGTGTAGGCGGCGACGTGTGCGGTGCAGGCGCGGCGGCCGGCCGGGGTGGGCCGGCCCTTGGTGCCGGCCTGGTGGTCGGTCTGGATCCAGTGGTCGGCGAGGGTGGCGGAGGCGCGGAGGAGGGCGTAGGCGGCGGCGAAGACGGCGGCGCGGGAGGCGGGTTGGGGGGTGGAGGCCGGCGTGGGCATAGGCATGGGCGTAGGTGCGGGCGTGGGCATGGGGCTCCGATCGGTGGGGTGACGGTTTCCTGGTGGGGCGGCCTGCTGTGGTAGCAAGGCAGGCATGACGGAACGGCCTGGCGGGCGCAGCTCGTACCACCACGGATCGCTGCCGGAGGCGCTGGTCGCCGCGGCGTTCGAGCTGCTGGACGAGTACGGGCAGGAGAAGGTGAGCATGCGGGAGGTGGCGCGGCGGGCCGGGGTGTCGGCGGGGGCGCCGTTTCGCCACTTCGCGGACCGGCAGGCGTTGTTGACGGCGCTGGCGGACCGGGTGCTGGCGGACTTCGCGCGGTGCCAGGAGGCCGAGGTGGCGGCGGTGGATCCGGCCGGGGGGTCGGCCGGGGGGTCGGTGATGCGGGCGGTCGGGCTCGGGTTCGTCCGGTACGCGCTGCACCATCCGCACCGGTTCGATCTGGTGCGTTCGCGGGTGTTCGTGGCCTCGCGGGAGCCGGAGCTGCGGGATCAACTGGACGGCATGGACAGGGCGTTCACCGGTCTGATCGTGGCGGACCAGGAGGCGGGCCGGTTGCGCCCGGGGGATCCGGGGCTGATGGGGCTGGCCGGGCAGGCGCTGGTGTTCGGGCTGGCGCAGATGATCGTGGATGGCTACCTGCCGGAGGAGGAGGCGGAGGAGCTGGCCGGGAAGGTGCTCGACACCTTCGGCCAGGGAATCGCCAACCTTCCTTCGCAGTAACCGATTTGTGCGTGCAGTGAGCCTTGACCGGGTTTCCCGGCCCTGATGTAATCACCGATTACATGGGGTGCGGGAGGCTGAGATGTCCATGGGAACGACGTTCGTCCGATCGATGTTCGCCAAGCCGACGCCGGGCTACACCACCGCGGGCGCCACCGGCGACACCGTGGTGCTGCTGATCGGCATGCGGATCAACCGCTTCTGGGCCGTCCACCACTGGGGCCCGGTGATGTTCGCGATGTTCCGGATGCTGTACGAACTGGGGCGCAGCCCCGAACGCGGCCTGCGCGGACGGATCCTGCTCACCGCCTCGCCGCGCACGTACTACGTCGTCCAGTACTGGGAGTCGAAGGAGAAGCTGTACGGCTACGCGAGCGCGCCGGACGGCTTCCACCACAGCGTCTGGGGCATCGTCAACCGCAAACTGCGGGAGGGGAAGGCCCGTCGGCACGTCGGGCTGTGGCACGAGACGTACGTGGTGCCGGAGGGCGGGTACGAGTCGATCTACTTCGACATGCCGCCGTTCGGTCTCGCGGGCGCCACCGGCTCCCTGCCGCTCGAGGCGCGCGGGCGCCGCGCGTCGCAGCGGCTGGCCTACCGGTCGGGGGAGGGTCCGCAGGACGGCTCGAAGGAGGGCCGGCAGGAGGGCTCGAAGGAGGGCTTGAAGGAGGTCTCGGGGGAGCGGGTGCCCGAGTAGGGGTGCTCACCGGGCGCTCAGGGAGTGTCGCGGGTCGGCCCGGGCGCTGCGGCGTGAGAGCGTCGGGGGATGGCGGAGGAGCAGGGCGGGATGCCGGCGGGCGCGCCGAGAGGTGTACGGGCGGGCGCGCCGACCGGCGCATCGACCGGGGCACCGGCGGGCGCACAGGCGGGCGCACAGGCGGGCGGCGCACCCACGGGCGGGCCGGTGGTGCACGAGGTGCCGTACCACGCGCAGTGGGAGTCGGCCGAACTGGTGCGGGTGATCATCGACGGGCAGGTCGACGCGGCCGAGGACCCTCGGTGGGGGCAGTCCGGTGCGGCCACCCCGGAGGAGTACGCGTGGTGGTCGTGGCGGCTGTGCGGGGTGGCCTGCCTGCGGATGGCGCTCGACCACTGGTGGGGCCTGGCGCCGCCGGCGCTCACGCTGGCCGGGGAGTGCGTGGCGGCGGGGGCCTACGTCCGGGACGGCGAGAGCCTGCGCGGACTGATCCACACGCCGTTCGCCGACTACGTCCGGAGGCGCTGGGGACTGGCCGCGCAGGCACGGGAGTTGGCGCCCGCGGAGCTGGCGGCCGAGGTGGCCGGCGGGCGGCTGGTGATGGTGTCGGTGCATCCCGCGATCCGGGAGCCGGCCGGTCCGGCACCGGTGCGGCGGGGCGGACACCTGGTGCTGGTGGTGGGCGCCACGGACACGGCGGTGGTGATCCACAACCCGTCCGGATTCCCGGGGGAGTCGCAGTCCTTCGCGCACGTGCCGTGGCGGTCGTTCGAGCGCTTCTACGCCGGGCGGGGGATCGTCCTCGGCCCGCCGGGCGCGGGTGGCGCGGGTGGCGCCCGATCGGTTCCCGACCAGCAACCGGTCGGGAGCTGACCGGCGGCTGGTCGGGACCTGATCAGCCCCTGATCAGGAGCTGATCGGGGGCTGATCAGGGGCTGATCAGGGGTTGTCCGGCAGGCCGGCCGGGTTGACCGGGAGCTGGCTGCGACAGAGCGCCGATATCGGCTTCAACGCGGCGGCCAGGCGGTCGAGTTCGGCGCGCGGGTAGTCCTCCCAGACCCGCGCGGCGGCCAGGTCGGTGGCGGCCTCCAGGGACTGGTGCCGGATCCGGCCGAGTTCGGTCACCGAGCCCGCCGTGGTCAGCCAGCCCCGCTCGACCAGGCGCGCCGCGGCCGCGTCCCACTCCTCGTCCGTCCAGCCGCGCATCGGCTGGAGCATCTCGCGCCGGACGTCCATCGCGCACCGGACCACCAGCGCCTCGCACCCGTCCAGGCCGGCCGCCACCAGGGCCGCCACGTGGCCGTCCCCGCGGTGCTCGCGCATCACCGTGGCGGCCTGCCACAGCCGTTCGTACAGGCCGGAGGGGCGGGGCAGCGCGGCGTTGGCGGCGGCCAGCACCCGGCCGACGCAGTCGAGCCGGCCAGCGGCCCGCTCCAGGGCCTCCACCACCAGTTCGACCTGCGCCGGGTCCACGTGCTCCAGCAGCCGGGCCAGCGCCCCCGCCGAGCCCTTCAGCCGGGCGGCCAGCGCCTCCTCCGGGCTCGCGTGCGTCCACACCTCCGGCAGCGCGCGCTCGACCATCGCCGGGGAGAAGCTGAAGAACGCGGCGATCACCGGCGGCGCGTCCACCGCACCCAGCGGCGCCGACCGGCTGGCGAAGTAGCCGCGCCAGCCGCCGTGCAGTCCGGCCGCCTCGTAGGCCTCGCGGCTCTCGGGCAGGAAGTAGGTGACGGAGTGCACCGGTTCGAAGAGCCACCACAGGGCACGGGCGGGGTGGACGAGATCGGCCATCGAAGGACCTTCCTCGGAGAGGGGCGGGGCGAACCCGGCCGGACGGGGCGGCTCGGCGGGCGCCGACGGATCGGGCGCGCGCGGGCCGCTTCAGTGCTGATGACCACGGCGGCGGCCACGGTAATCCCGGACCGGGTGTGATGACGGTCACGGGGAGGTCCCGGTGTGCGCCCGGCGGGGCGGCGGCGCGAGATGATGGGACGAGGTGCCCGCTCCCGGGACGCCGCAGCCCTCCAGTGAACCCTCGTGTGAAGGTAGTCGGTAATGGCGCAGATCAACCCCAGCATCCTGTCCGCGGACTTCGCCCGGCTCGCCGACGAGGCCGAGGCCGTCAGGGGCTCGGACTGGCTGCACGTCGACGTGATGGACAACCACTTCGTCCCCAACCTCACCCTCGGCATCCCGATCGTCGAGTCGCTCGCCCGCGCCACCGACATCCCGCTCGACTGCCACCTGATGATCGAGGACCCGGACCGCTGGGCCCCCCAGTACGTCGAGGCCGGCGCCGGCTCCGTCACCTTCCACGTCGAGGCCGCCGCCGCGCCCGTCCGCCTCGCCCGCGAGATCCGCGCCAAGGGCGCCCGCGCCTCCATGGCCCTCAAGCCGGGCACGCCCATCGAGCCGTACGAGGACCTGCTGCCCGAGCTCGACATGCTGCTGATCATGACCGTCGAGCCCGGCTTCGGCGGCCAGGCGTTCCTCGACATCATGCTGCCGAAGATCCGCCGCACCCGGGAGCTGATCGCCAAGCACGACCTGGAACTGTGGCTCCAGGTCGACGGCGGCGTCTCCGTCGGCACCATCGAGCGCTGCGCCGAGGCCGGCGCCGACGTGTTCGTGGCCGGCTCGGCGGTGTACGGGGCCGAGGACCCGGCCGAGGCCGTGCGCAAGCTGCGGGAGCTCGCGACCAAGGCCTCGGCGGACGCCTGGTGGGCCTGCGGGCACTGAGCCCGGGCGGAGCCGTTCAGGGGCGGGACCGTTCAGGGGCCGGGCCGTTCAGAGACGGGGCTGTTCAGGGGCCGGGCCGGCCGTCATCCAGGGGCCCGGCCGGCCTGGCCCGCCCGGCGAGGGGTGGAGGATCCAGCGGTCGTCAGGGATGATCGTTGGCGAACGCCCCTCGCCCGGCCCCTCTCCGCACGGTGGTGGAACCGCACATGAGCAACCTCGACCGCAAGCCCTCCCCGACCACCTGCGGCCGCGAGGCCGACACCGGACCGGTCAAGGATCTGTTGACCGGACGTCAGGTCCAGCTCGGCGAGAGCACGATGGTCCGCCGACTGCTCCCCAACCTGGGCCGCCGGATGGTCGGCGCCTGGTGCTTCGTCGACCACTACGGACCCGACGACATCGCCGACGAACCCGGCATGCAGGTCCCGCCCCACCCCCACATGGGCCTCCAGACGGTCAGCTGGCTCCACCAGGGCGAGGTGCTGCACCGCGACAGCCTCGGCAGCCTCCAGACCGTCCGCCCGTACGAACTGGGCCTGATGACCTCCGGCCGGGCGATCTCCCACTCCGAGGAATCCCCGCGCCCGCACGCCCGCTACCTGCACGGCGCCCAGCTCTGGGTCGCCCTCCCGGACGCCCACCGGCACACCGCCCCCACCTTCGAGCACCACGGCGACCTGCCCGTCGTCACCGCCCCCGGCCTGCACGGCACCGTCATCCTCGGCACCCTCGACACCGCCACCTCGCCCGGCACCGCCTACACCCCCCTCGTCGGCGCCGACCTCGCCCTCACCGAGGGCGCCGACCTCAAGCTCCCGCTCGTCCCCGACTTCGAGTACGCCGTCCTCTCCATGTCCGGCAGCGTCGACGTCGACGGCGTCCGCGTCGAACCCGGCTCCATGCTCTACCTCGGCTGCGGCCGCCCCGAACTCCCCCTCCACGCCCGCACCGACGCCGCCGTCCTCCTCCTCGGCGGCGAACCCTTCGACGAGCAGATCCTCATGTGGTGGAACTTCATCGGCCGGTCCGGTGAGGAGATCACCCGGGCCCGCGAGGACTGGATGTCCACCGCCCGCTTCGGTGACGTCCACGGCTACGCCGGCGACCGGCTGCGGGCTCCGGAGCTCCCCGCCCTTCCGCTGAAGGCGCGGGGGCGCGTGCGCTGAGGCGGGGAGACGGGGTTCGCGGTCGCTAGCGTTCGTCGGTGAGGTCGCGGACGAGGGTGCTGCTCATCTGGGGGAGTTCGCCGTACTCGGGGTCGTCGCCGGCGACGGGGAGTTGGTGGATGACGGCCGCGAGGCGGGGGGGCAGCTTCACGTCGAGGCCGTAGTGGCACCGGGCGAGGATGTCGGTGAGCACCTGGGCCGGCAGCAGTGCGTGAGGAGTGCTCAGGACGCGCTGTGGCGGGCGGGGGTTGGTGGCCAGTGCTTCGGCCTGTTGGCGCCAGACTTCCGCGTCCAGGAACTCCCCGAGGCTGCGGTGCAACAGGCTCAGGAACGACGCGGAGGTGTAGGAACCGCCGCCGGCCGCGAACTGCCACCAGAACTGGGCGCCGTCGCGATGGCCCGCGACGTACAGCAGCGCGCCGAGGACGAGGGCGCCCTCGGGGTGGATCTGCTCGGCGTTGACGAGGAGGCCCAGGGAGGCCGCGGCGGACGGCATCGAGAGGACCAGGGACGCGGCGAGGTCGAGTTCGTGGGCCGCCTGCTTGTGCTCTGAGGACAGCGGACTCGGGGCGGTCAGCAGCCGCTCCCAGGAGACGCCCGTGCCCCCTGGCTGCGGTCGCGGGGCCCGGGTGGGCAGGTGGATGCCGGCCATGTTCGGGTGCAGGGCCCGGTCGTGCTCGGTGCTCACCGGCTCTCCCCGCGTCGGCCGCCGAGCGCCGCGGCCAGACGGTCGAGAGCCTGGCTCGCGGTCGAACGGACGTTGGCCTCGGTCGTCCCCAGGCAGTCGGCGATCTGCTCGTCCGGCAGGTCGAGCAGGTAGCGCAGCACGATCACGTCGTGCCGCCGCTCGGACAACCGCCGCAGCGCGACGTACAGTTGCTCGTGACTGCCCCCGGTCTCCATCAGGTGCTGCGCCCGCTCGGCGGCGATCCGCACGGCGTAGACCCACCCGGGGACGCTCGCCTGGGTGGGCAGCGGCTCGCCGTTCATCATCAGTTCCGCCAGGGTGGCGCCGATCTCCTCCTTGAGGATCGTCCAGGCGTGGAACGGTGGGATCTTCTCGCGCAGGATGCGCGGCCACTCCTTCCACACGCGGACCTTCGCGATCTCCACCGCTCTGTGTGCGGCGTCGTCGTCGCGAAGGCGCGCGCGGGCGAACCCGGTCCACGCCCCCTCGTGCGTGTCGCAGAACGCGTCGAACGTCAGGCGGTCCCGGTCTCCGACCACCCAGTCGCTCTCGGTCACGTCCCATTCCTCCCCTGCGGCACGCCTGTCGGCTGCCGTCCGGCGCGGGCCGTCGACCGTGGCTGAGCCCCACGGCCGTGCGGCGGTCACAGTGGGAACTCGCTTCCCTGGTAGGAACATTAAGGCGGATTGGATGCCGAGATGTTAAACCGCGACAAGGTGTTTCGAGATCAGACATAAGGTGCGGCTGATGATGGAGATACCGTGCGGAACATGGTCAGAGTGAGTCACTACATGCTCTGATTCGGTCGTCCTGCTTCACGGTCGCGTCGTCACCGGCGGCGGCCCTTGCTTGGCCGTTCGGGCGTGTGGGCATAGTGGAAGGGGCCGCGCCAGGGTCCGCCACCGCTCGCCACGGTGGCGCGGGCGCGGATCGGTCCTGTCCTGCGCAGGGCGAGTCGATGACGTATCAGGGGGAACGCATGACGGACGGCACCGCCAGGACCGACGACGTAGAGGTCAACCTCGACATACACCTGGCCCACTCGGCACGGATGTACGACTACTACCTCGGCGGCACGACGAACTTCCCCGCCGACCGTGAGGCCGCCGGCCGGGCCCTGGCGGTCTTCCCCTACGCCCGCTCCGCCGCGCGCGCCAACCGTGCCTTCATGCGCCGGTCGACGCAGCTGCTCGCCGAGGCCGGGATCCGACAGTTCCTCGACATCGGCACCGGGATCCCCACCTCGCCGAACCTGCACGAGGTCGCGCAGTCGGTCGCACCGGACGCCAAGGTCGTCTACGCCGACAACGACCCGATCGTGCTCCTCCACGCGCAGGCGCTCCTGCGCGGCACCGAGCAGGGCGTCACCGCCTACGTGCAGGCCGATGTGCGCGAGCCCGGAGACCTGTTGGACTCGGCCCGGGCGATCCTGGACTTCACCCAGCCGATCGCGCTCAGCATGAACGCCCTGCTGCACTTCGTGCCGTTCGAGGCCCAGCGGATCACCGAAGGCCTCAAGGCACAACTGCCCAGCGGTTCCGCGCTGGTGGTCAGCCACTTCACGCAGGACTTCGCCGCCGAGGAGACCGCCCGGCTCATCCAGGTCTACACCGCCGCGGGAACCCCCGTCGCCGCCTGCACCCGCGACGAGTTCGCGCAGTTCTTCACCGGCTGGAACCTCCTGGAGCCGGGCGTCGCGGCCACTCCGCGCTGGCACCCGGCGGCGCCTGCGGACGACACCGAGCACATCACCGACGCAGCGGCCTCCTGCTACGGGGCCGTCGCCATCCGCCCCTGAGCCGTTCTCCCAGTCCGGCAGCTTCCAGTCTGGCAGCTTCGAAGCCCGGATGTTCAAGCCCGTACATCGGCATTCCGGGACCCGGGTGCGCCCACCGCCGGTGGCGGCAGGAGTCGTTGTCAGTCGCGGTCAGCGGTCAGCGGTGAGCGGTGAGCGGTGAGCGGTCGGCGGTGAGCGGTCGGCGGGCCGCATCAGCCGCTCGCCGGGCGGCTCACTCGCGCCCGCCGATCGCGTCGACCGGCGCCGGCCGCAGGGCGGACCGGGTGGCCACCGCGATCGAACCCCAGGAGAGCGCGACGGTGACCGCCACGATCGCGACGAGGCCGACGAGGCCGAAGGGGGAGACGGACGGAACGGGTGACTCCGTCAGCCCGAGGCTGATGCCGACCAGGGGCGGGATCGTCGCCAGCAGACCGAACAGCAGCGCCGAGAAGACCACGATCCTGGCTTCGCCGTTCATCATCGCGCGGACCTGGGCCCGGTCGGCGCCGATGAGTTGCAGCATCGCGAACTCGCGCACCCGCGCCGCCGTCGCCATCACCAGGGTGTTCACCACGGCGATGGCGATGTAGCCCAACAGCACGGTCTGGAACAGGAGGTTGAGCGCCCAGTCACCCGAACCGCCGCCCCCGGGCGCGGCCTTGAACGCCTCCTGGCCGCCCACCTGGACCGTCGGGTAGCGTCCGACCGCGCCGCGCAGCGCGTCGGCGAGCGCCTTCGGGTCGGTCCCGTCCGCGGACCTGACCAGCACGGCGGTGTCGACCCGCGCGGTGGTGTGCGCGACGACGAGGTCGTTGGGCAGGGTGACGTCCCCGAAGCCCGAGCCCCGCTCGTAGACCGCCACCACCCTCGGCCTGACCGCCGTGCCGTCGCCGAGCCGCAGGTCGACCGTCCCACCGCGCTGCGCATGGACGGTGTCCGCGACGGCGCGGCTCAACGCCACCGTCTCGCCGCGCAGTTCCGCGGTGTCGCCCTCGACCACCTTGAGGTCCATGGTCTCGGAGAGCCGTTCGGGCGCGACGCCCTGGGCGGCGAAGACCTTGGTCGCGGTGCTGTTCTCGGACGGGAACGTCAGCAGCACCCGCATCCGTGCCACCGGCGTCGCCACGGCGGCGCCGGGCACGCCGCGCACGCCGTCCACGACCTCCGGGGACACCCCGGCGCCGGACGACGAGGTCAGCACGTGGTCGGCCCGCAGGCCGGCGTCGAGTTGCTCCTGCGACGCCGCGATCGTCGTGGAGGCGCCGAACACCTGCACGGCGGCCAGGGTCACGCCCATGGCCAGCGGGGTGACGGCCGAAGCGAGTCGCCGCGCATCGGCTCGCGCGTTGGCCTGGGCGAGGAAGCCGGGGGCCTTGGACTGCCGGTTCAGGCGCGGGCCGAACAGCACGACGGCGCCTCTGATCAGCAGCGGGCCGACACACCCCAGCGCCACGACGAACAACAGGACCGCGCTCGCCGCGGTGTCGGCGGCGGAGTCACCCGACACCGCCACCTCGCCCGAGGTCAGCAGCAGCCCGAGCGGGACGAGCAGGAAGCCGATGGCCAACCGGACCCGGCCGATCCTCCCGGGCTCGACGGCGGCGTCCCCGAGCGCCTCGACCGGGCTGGTCCCGGACACCCGGCGCGCGACCAGCCAGCCGCCGAGCCGGGCGCTGGTCATGCACAGCACCAGCGAGGCGAGGAAGGGCAGCCACCCCACGTCCATCCGGAAGTCCGCGGGCATCGCGCCCGCGAGGACGAACACGCCGCGCATCACGAACGCGATGACGACGCCGGGGATCGCGCCGACCAGGGCACCCGCCAACGACACCAGGGTCATCTCGGCGCCGATCATCCGGTGGATCTGCCGGGGCGTCGCGCCGATGGCACGCAGCAGGGCCAGTTCGCGCCCGCGCTGCCGCACCGACAGCGCGAGCGTGCTCGCCACCACGAACACCACGATCAGCACCATGGTGCCGCCGAACGACGCCGACGTCTCGACCACCAGGCTGCGGGCGTCGCCCACGTCCAAGAACTCCACGTCGCCGCGTTCCGCGCCGGTGTGGGCCACCACCCCCGGCACGGCGGCCGTGATCCTGCCGGCCAGTTGCTCCGGGGTGACGTCGGGCCCGGCCCGCACACCGATCGCGTCCACCCGGTCCGGACGGCCGGACAGCTCGGCCGCCCGGCCGTCGGTGAAGAACACCGCGGACTGGCGGCCCAACCCGCCCCCCGGCGGGGCGGCGACGCCCACCACGCGGTACGGCGACGCGACCGAGCCGACCACGAGCCGCACCGTCGCGCCGGGCGACACGTGGGCGCGCGCGGCGAGCCCGGCGTCGAGTACGACCTCGTCGGGCCCGGCGGGCGCGCTGCCCGCACGCACCGCGAACGGCCCGAGCACCGCGGCGGACCAGCCGTGCCCGACCACGGGGAAGCCGTCCGGGCCGCCCACCGCGCGGCCGTCCGGGGCCAGCACGCCGACCTCGACGTCGACATCGCCGACGGCGGAGCGGACACCGGGCACGGCGGCGACGGCGGCGACCTTGTCGGCGGGCAGCGTGACGCGCTCGCTGTAGCGGACCTCGGAGCTCTCGTCCAGCCAGTACGACTGCTCCGCGCCGAGGACCACCGCCGCGCCCGAGTAGCGTTCGGGGGCCACCCCGCTGCTGAGCCCGGACATCAGCAGGATCCCGCAGGCGGTGATCACCGCCGAGCCCATGGCGATCGCGACGAAGGAGCCGACGAAGCCGCCCTTGCGCCCCCTGATCGTGCTCCAGGCCAGCGACAGGCCCTTGCGGTCCGGCACCACGAGGCGGACCAGCCGTCGGATGCGGCGGATCACCACGCGCCCAGGTACGTCACGCGCGCCGCGACCTGCCCCGAGGCGGGCCGGCGCGGCTCGCCCGCGAGCCGCAACGGCGGCGTGACGATCTCCTCCACGGCCGGCGTGGTCATCGGGTCGCACACCCGGGAAAGGCACTCCTGCCGGAATCGGACGGTCCCACTCCGGGAGTGCGGGCGCCACGATCCAGTCCGACGCGTACGACATCCAGCGCCGGTATCAGGCTCCTTGACGAACCGTAACTCCTCGACGCCGCACCCCAACGGATCGACCAGTCGGCGGATGCGGCACGCCACGCAGGTTGAGACATGCTCGGGGAGCCTACCCGAGGCCCCGCCGCGCCCCGTCGTCGTGGCCGAGGAACGCACGGGGTCGGCCGTCTGAAATCCCCATGGACGAGATTGTGGCGCCGCAGCAATCACTGACAAGATTTCAGCACGGCATCCTGTCGCGGGAGATGCCGCCGAACCGACCGTGGCTCGACGCACGTCTGGAGGCCGCATGGCACGGGTGAACCTGAGGGCTGCATTCATGAGCGGCCTTTCGTCCACCGTCACGGCTCAGCAGGTCTTCACCAACCGGGTCGACGAAGTGGCCGCATTCGCCCGGTCGGTCGACGAGCTTCACCGGATGCTGGACGAGGCCGAGGTCTCGCCGGTCGTGGACCGCGGGCAGGGCCGCCGCAATGTGCTGACCTTCTACGGCGTGGGTGGCATAGGCAAGACGACGCTCTCCCACGAGCTGGAGCGCCGCCTCCTCGCCGAAGCGCGGGAGAAGGAGCGCGACGACGTGGTGACCGTGCGGATCGATCTCTCGGAGGAGGGCGCCGGCGACATCGAGAGCCTGTTGCTGCGTCTGAGGGCCGCCCTGGGCCAGTTGGGGAGCCGTTGGCCGGCCTTCGACCTGGCACTGGCCTCCTACTGGGCTCGCGCCCACCCCGGCGAGGCCTTGCAGGAGTTCCTGGACGCCTCGCCGGCGCTGCGGCGCGCCTCGCGGAGCATCGCGCTGGGTGACCAGATCGCGGAGGCCGTGAAGCAGGTCGACCCGGGTGGTCTGGGAGGTCTGACCGGACTGGCCCACCGGGCCGCGCTGGTCACGTACCGCGCTGTCCGGGACCGGGTGCGGGAGGGCCGGCTGCTGGCCGACTGCGATCTGTTCGCCGAACTGGTCGAGGCGGACGCCGACTACGAGACGCTCTCGTACTTCCCGTACCTGCTGGCCTGGGACTTGGAACGGCAGCCCCGGGGCGGTCGGCCGGGCCGGCGGCCCCGGGTGTGCGTCTTCCTCGACACCTTCGAGGTGGTCAACGGTCAGGCCGATCGCGCAGTGGAACGGTTCGTCCAGCGCTGCGCCTATCTGATGCCGAACGTGCTGTTCGTCATCACCGGCCGGAACCGGATCGACTGGGCCGACTCGGGTGCGGGCGGCGAGCTGGACTTCACCGGCCCGGAGTGCTGGCCCCATCTGCACTTCAGCAACGACACGGCCGAACCACGGCAGCACCTCGTGGGGTACCTGTCGGACTCCGACGCGGACAGCTATCTCCGTGAGGCCCTCGTCCGGGACGGTGAGCCCGCGATGTCGGCGGAGATCCGGGAACGCGTCATCTCCGGCGGCCAGGGGCTTCCCCTGTACCTGGACCTGTCGGTCTCCCACTGCGCCGCCCTGCTGGCACGCGGTGGGCAACCTTCCGTGGCGGACTTCGGCGGCTCGTTCACAGCCGTCGCGACCCGGTCGATCAGGGACCTCCCCCGGGAGGAACGCGACCTGGTCCGAACAGCCGCGCTCACCGACCGGGTGGGCGCGGAGCTGCTGCGCGCCGGTCAACCCGGAGTCTCCGACGGGAGCGTGGCACGGTTCCTTCGCCGACCGTTCCTGACACACGACGACGCCTATGCGTTCCCGTACGCGTTGCACGTGGCGTTGCGGCAGGCCATCGGCGAGGCGGACCGGACGCTTCCTGACGGTTGGTCGGATCGTGACCGCAGTGAGGTCGCCGCCCGGCTGCTGAGCTGGCTGGGCGAACGCCTGGGCGCCTCCGGCGGGCGGGTGGCGACGGCGCAAGCCCTCGAAACCGGGCTCAAGCTCTCTGCCGAGCACGGTGTCTTCGACGACTGGATGGCGCTGGCCACGCAGCGACTCGTCGAGGCCGGCCAGTGGTCGGAGCTCGGAGCCGGTCTTACCGGCGCCCCGGTGGGCCTCCCCGAGTACCGGGCGATCCGGGCCGCCATCCGGGGAGTCCAGCTCCGCCGGACCGGCCGCGTCGAGGAGGCGATCGAGTTGCTCGGCGGCGCGGCCGGAGGCGTGCGGCACGGTGGCCGAACGGCACAGCTGGTCCGCATCCACCTCGCCCACGCCCTGCGCAACCACGGCGACTACACGCAGGCCGCGGAGATCTACCGGGGCTTGGTGGGGGGCGAGTTCGACGCGGCCGCCCGCTACTGGCTCAGCGACTTCGACTACCTCAACGGGCGGTTCGCGGCCGCTCTCGCCTCCCTGCATGAACAACCGGTCCGTGGCCCGGAGGACGAAGGCGAACGGCTCCGGCTGACCGGGCACATCTGGCGGGTCAACGCCCGCTTCGAGGAAGCGACTTCCGTCTACCACGAGGCGATCGGCCTGGCGAGGCGCGAGGGACTGGCCGCCGCAGAGGCGAAGGCACTCGCCAACCTGGCGCAGACCGCCTGCTGGTCCGGGGACACGGCAGCCGTCGCCGACGCGGCGGGCCGGGCCCGGGAACTGCTCGACCTGGTGCCCAACCCCGTCGAACTGGTCAAGCTCCGGTCCGCCGAGGCGGTGGCCCATGCCATGGCCGGCGACGTCGGCGCTGCCCGGTCCGCAGTAGGAGACACCCGGCACCTTGCGGACGGGATCGCTTACCGGGGCGGTCACAACCTGGCGGACGTGGCCGAGATCCTCCTCGGCGTCCTCGCCGGTGACCACGAGGGTGCTCGTCGCACGCGATCCGAGCTCGATGCGCGCACCCGTACGTCCGGAGGCAACACCTACTGGGTTCCCATCACGACTTCCTGGATCGACGGCTCCCTCGCCGCCGCGGAGCACCTGCCTGCCGTCGGCTGGGTGGACGGCCCCGTCGCGTCGTTGGGTCGCTGGGCAGCGGTGGTGACACGTCGATGACTCTCCCCGGCCCCCGCACCTCGGCCGAGTCGTCCGGAGAAAGCAGAGTTTGATGACTGACCTCGTGAGCGTCGGCCTCGTCGGCGTCGGCACCATCGCGCAGACCCATCTCGCAGTCCTGGCCGAACGGGCCGATGTGCTGGTCGAGTTCACGGTCGATCCGAACCGGCCGGAACCGCCCTCGTTCCGTGGAACCACCCCGCGTCACTACGCCGGCCTGGACGACGCGCTCGCGGAGCACCGACCCGATCTGCTCGTGCTCGCCACTCCCACGCACACGCACGCGGAGCTGGCGGCCCAGGCTCTCCGGCTCTCCACGGCCAAGGTGCTGGTCGAGAAACCCCTCGTCCACGACCTCGCCTCGCTCGGGCGGATCCGCGCGCTGGACGAAGCGGTCGACGTGCGGGGCCGGTTGTTCACCGCGCACCACTTCGCCTTCTCTCCGGAGGTCGGCTGGGCGGCGGAACTGCTTGCCGAGCACCCCGAGTGGGGGCCCGTCACGGCCGTCACCTCCGCGTTCTACGACCCCTACGTCCTCAAGGGCACCGATGCCTACGAGTCCTACGGCTCCAGCTGGATGGACTCCGGGGTGAACCAGCTCAGCATGCTCACCCGCCTGGTCGACCTCACGGCGCTCACCTCCGCCCGGCAACTGGACGGCGGCGCCAGCGCGTGGTGCATCGCCGAGTACCGGTCCCGGGGCGAGTCGGGCACCGCACGTCTGCGCAGCAGCTGGCTCACGGGCTCCAGCAGCAAGGAGAGCAGTCTGGTCTTCGGCCGGGCGGGCGTGGAGGTGTGGATCGACCACACCTCCATGACCGGCTTCGCAGCCCGGGACGGTGACCTGCTCGCCGCCTTCGGGACGGACGGTCGGACGGCCCGGAAGGTGGCCCATTACCGGCCGCTGTACGAGAGCCTGCTCTCCGACCGCCCCGACCCGGTCCTCGGGTTCGACGCGGCTGCGAGGATCACCGAGATCCATCACGCGGCGCCCGGCGCGGAGTAGTCCCCGGGGCGGGACGTTGCGACGAGCACCCGCGGGCGCTACCAGGGGGTCAACTCGCCGACCTGGTCGGCGGCCTCCTTCCTCGGGCCGGTCGTGGCGGTTGGAGAGCCGCAGGGCCCGGCGGTTCGCCTCCAGTCACCGGACGGTCTGCGCGTGGGGCCTGCGGGGCCTCCGGCCGGTGGGCCGTGCGCAGTGACAGTTGTCATGTGGTTCGGGAAAAAAAGATCACTGACGAAGTGCCAGGCCGGTGGGGGAGGCTGGCGGTACGGCGGATCGCGGCGGATCGCGGGCGGTGACCGCAGGGCACGCGACAGACGGGGGAGTGGGCACGAAGGTGTTGGTGGCCGAGGCCGGGCTCGGGGGGCTCTGCCTGGCGCACGGGCTGCTCCGGGCCGGCGTGGAGGTGCGGGTCCTTGAGCGGGAGGAGGGGGCGCACAGCCGGTACCAGGGCTTCCGGATCGGCTTGAACGAGCACGGGCGCGCCGCGCTGCGCCAGTGCCTGCCGCAGCGGCTGCACCCCCTGCTGGAGGCCGTCACGGGCCCGATGGCGGGCGAGCGGCGCGTGGTCGACCAGCAGTTGCGCGAGCTGCGCCGGCTCGGCGCGGTGGACGGGGGAACCGCCGTCGACCGGCACGTGCTGCGCCAGCTGCTGCTGGCCGGGCTGACCGCCGTCGCCGGGTACGAGCGGCGGATGATCGACTACGGCTTCGCGGCGGTCGCCGACAGCCTGGAACGCCTGCCGGACTTCGCCCCCCGCGCACCGGTGTCCTGACCGCGCGCACGCGAGCGCACCCGCGTACGCGGGCACGGGGGCGTCACGGTTCCTGAAGGTGTGCTCAGACTTCTTCAGCGGATCTTCAGCGGGTTGGTCGGAGGCTTCTGGGGTCACTCCCCCGTCCGCCTCGTCGCAAGTGAGCCCCCGTTGCCCCTGAGCCCGATCCGTGCAGCCCGCGCCACGGCCGAGACCCGGCCCGTGCCCGAACGGCGGCGGCCCGCCGCCGAGGGGGCGGGTGCGGCCCTGCTGTCCTGGGCGCTCGCCGCCGTGCTGTTCGCCGCCTACAGCGCGCTGTCCGTCTCCCGTCACCTGCACCTGCGGACGAACGGCTTCGACCTGGGCATCTTCGAGCAGGCCGTGCGCGCCTACGCCGAGGGCCGCGCGCCGGTCTCCGAGCTGAAGGGGCCGGGCTTCCACCTGCTCGGGGACCACTTCCACCCGATCCTGGCCACCCTCGCACCGTTCTACCGGGTCTTCCCCTCCGCGCTCACCCTGCTGGTCGCCCAGGCGGCGCTGGTCGCCGTGTCCGCCGTCCCCGTGACCAGGGCCGCGGTGCGGGCGGTCGGCCGGTGGGCGGGCGCGGGCATCGGGGTGGCGTACGGGCTGTCGGTCGGCCTGCAACAGGCCGTCGGCTTCGACTTCCACGAAATCGCCTTTGCCGTACCACTGTTGACGTTCTCTCTGGAGCGGCTGATGCTCCGGCAGTGGCGGTCGGCGGTCGGCTTCGCCCTGCCGCTGCTGCTGGTCAAGGAGGACCTCGCGGCGACGGTCGCCGTCATCGGCTGCTACCTGTTCTGGCACGGCCGCCGCCGACTGGGCGCGGGCGTCGTCGCGCTCTCCGCCGCCACCCTGCTCCTGGTGCTGCTGGTCGTCATCCCGGCCCTCAACCCGGACGGCGCCTACACCTACCTCTCCAGCGTCGACGGCCCGGCCGGCAACCCCGTGACCAGGCTGCTCCTGCCCGGCGAGAAGTGGCACACCGTCGTCACGATTCTGGCCCCCACCGCGTTCCTGGCGCTGCGCTCCCCGCTGATCCTGCTCGCCCTGCCGACGCTGGGCTGGCGCTTCTGGTCCACCAACCCGTCCTACTGGGGGACGGACTTCCACTACGGCGCCGTCCTGATGCCGATCGTCTTCCTCGCCTTCGTCGACGCCCTGACCCGGCTTCGGCTCCGGTTCCGGGCCCGGCACGGCCTGCGGCGGTGGACGGTCCGCGGTTCCGTGGCCGTCGGGCTCGCCGTGACGGCCGCCGCCCTGCCCTCGCAGCCCCTCGCGGAGCTGGCCCGCCCCGCCACCTGGCAGCGCGACGCGACCGTCGACGCGGTGAGCGCGCTGCTGCGCCGGATCCCGGACGGCGCCGAGGTGGCCGCCGCCAACGGCTTCGCGGCCCAACTCACCGGCCGCACCCGGGTCTACCTCTTCCCCCGCTACCCGGGCGCCCCCGGCGCGCGGCCCGACTGGGTGGTGGCAGCCGACCACCCGCGGGACGGGCTCCTCTCCGCCCGCGACGAGGCCGAAGCCCTCCGCGCCCTCCCCGCCGCCGGCTACCGCCCCGTCGCGAGCGCCGCCGGCATCACGGTCTACCGGCTCACCGACCTTGCGGGCTGACCCGGGGCGGTGGTCGGACGACGGGAGGCGTGGTGACAACTCGACGCCAAAGTGCGGTGGTTGCGCCGACGCGCGCAGGGCCCGCCACCTGCGGGGTGGCCCTGCGCGCGTCGGAGGGACGACAGGTCAGCGGGACGGAGGGGCGGAGGGACGGCAGGTCGGCCTGGTGTCAGCTGAAGGCGGCGTCGGCGGTCAGCGTCGACTGGGCGATGGGCTGGCCGACTCCGAGCAGGACGTCGACGCAGTTGTCCAGGATCGGCTGGTCGCTGTCGATGTTGAGGACGGTGGTCAGGTTTTCCCCGGCCAGGCGGGTGGAGGAGCCGGTGACGGTGCCGGTGAGGGTCCCGGCCCCGTCGACGTCGACGACGGCGATGTCGGTGATGGTGCTGCTCGCCTGCGTGCCGTCCTTCAGGTTCCAGGTGAAGGTCGCGGTGGAACCCGGCGCCATGGCCGGCGGCGTCAGCGGGTTGCAGCTGAGCGTGCCGAACTTGAGCGTCGCGGTGACGGTGCCGCCCGTCACGGCCGTCGGGCCGCCCTGGGAGTCGAGGCAGCCGCTCACCGTCCCGCCGATCGCCACGGTGGTGGCCTCCGGGCCGGCCGAGAGCGGCGGGCTGAAGTTGACGGCGGCGTTCACGGTGCAGTTCAGGATTTCCGCGGCGGCCGTCGGGGCGGCGTCGGCGACCGGTGGCACGGCGGTGCACAGGGCGGCGGCGAGAACGGCGGACACGGTGACGGCGCTTCGGCGTACGGACACGTGGATTCCCTTTCTTTCGTCGGACCGGGGGTGAGGCCCTCGCACTCGGAGCGGGGTGGGCCGAAGGGGGACGGTGGCACGGCGCGAGGAATTCCGGCCGTCGCCATCCCGGGGATCCCGCCGATACGCCTCGAATGGTCCAGCGCCGCGGTCCGGCCCTCCGGCGTGGGCGGACACCGGGCGGGCGGACACCGGGAAGGTGGACACCGGGAAGGTGGCGGCCGGCCGGTCGACGGAGGGGCGCCGGGCCCTGGTCGACCTCGGCACCGTGAAGTGGTTCAACGGCCGTCGACGTCGTCGGCCGCTGAGGGCGCGCGGCGTCCGTCAGGCCACGTGGTCGAGGGCCGGCGCGGCCGTCGGCTGTGCCGTGGCCCCGGCGCCCTCGGCCTGCGCGCCCCAGCGGCGGGCCAGGACGGCGCAGACCATCAGTTGCAGCTGGTGGAAGAGCATCAGCGGCAGCACCATCAGCCCGGCCGCCGGGCCCGGGAAGAGGACGGTGGCCATCGGGACACCGCTGGCCAGGCTCTTCTTGGAGCCGCAGAAGACGATCGCGACCAGGTCGCCCCGGCCGAACCCGAGCCGGCGGCCGACCAGCAGCGTCGCGGTCAGGACCAGCCCCAGCAGCGCCGCCTCCACCCCCAGCAGTGCCGCCAGTCGGGGCAGGGAGAGGGCACCCCACACCCCGCCCACCACGGCGGCGCTGAAGGCGCTGTAGACGACCAGCAGGATCGAGCCGCGGTCGACCAGGCCGAGGACGGCGCGGTGGCGGGCCATCCAGGCGGCGATCCAGCGGCGCAGCACCTGGCCGGCGGCGAAGGGGAGCAGGAGTTGTTCGGCGATCTCCAGCACGGTGCCCGGCGAGACGCCGCCCTTGGTGTGCAGGAGCACGGCGGCGAGCAGCGGGGTCAGGACGATGCCGAAGAGGCTGGAGAAGGTCGCGCTGCAGACCGCCGCGGCCGTGTTGCCACGGGCGATGGAGGTGAAGGCGATCGAGGACTGCACGGTGGAGGGCAGCAGGGTCAGGAACAGCAGGCCCTGGTAGAGCTGCGGCGACAGCACCGCCGGCACCAGCAGGTGGGCGGCCACCCCGAGCAGGGGGAAGAGGCCGAAGGTGACCGCGAGCACGGTGCCGTGCAGCCGCCACTGCCTGAGCCCCTCCCAGGCCTCGCGGGCGGAGAGCCGGGCGCCGTAGAGGAAGAACAGGACGGCGACCGCGCCGGTGGCGGCGTCCGAGAAGGCCGGTGCGGCGCTGCCGCGGGCGGGGAGCAGGGCGGCCACTGCCACGGTGCCCAGCAGGGCGGCGATGAACGGGTCGACCCGGAGGCGGGCGGGGCGGCGGGGCAGGTGGGAGCGGAGCGGGTGGTTCGGGCGAGGCATGGTTCTCCGCGGTGGCGGTTCGGGTGGGATGGCCCCAGCCTGCCGCCCGCCGGGGTGATTGTGAATCCCGCTGGCGGCACTCACTGTTATCATGATCCGTGATATCAGCGGATAGAATGGCTAGATGTTCGATCCGGTGCAGTTGAGGTCCTTCCTCGCGGTGGCCCAGACCGGCGGTTTCACCCGGGCCGCCCAGCGGCTGGGGCTGCGGCAGTCGACGGTCAGCCAGCACGTGCGGCGGCTGGAGACGGCCGCCGACCGGCAGCTCTTCCTGCGCGACACCCACTCCGTGCAGCTCACCGGCGAGGGCGAGGCCATGCTCGGCTTCGCCCGGACTATCCTGGAGGCGCACGAGCAGGCGCTCGGCTACTTCGCGCGGACGCAGGTGCGCGGGCGGGTGCGGTTCGGCGCCTCGGAGGACTTCGCCCACACCGAGCTGCCGCAGATCCTGCGGAGCTTCCGGCGGAGCAACCCCCAGGTCGACCTCGAACTCACCGTCGGCCTCAGCGCCGTGCTCTACGAGCAGCTGGCCGACGGACGGCTCGACCTGGTACTCGGCAAGCGCCCGCCCGGCGGCGGCTCACAGGGGCAACTGGTGCGGCAGGACAAGCTGGTGTGGATCGCGGCGGAGGACTTCCGGACGGACCCGGCGGAGCCGCTGCCGCTGATCGTCTACCCGCCGCCCAGCTTCACCCGGGTCCGCGCCCTGGAGGTCTGCGAACGCGACGGGCGGCCCTGGCGGATCGCCTGCACCAGCACCAGCCTCTCCGGGGTCCGGGCCGCCGCGCTGGCCGGCCTCGGGGTGGTGCCGCACGCCCGCAGCCTGATCCCGTCGGGCCTGCGGGTGCTGCCCGACCAGCCGGGCCTGCCCAGCCTCGGTACCATCGAGTTCGCCCTCACCACGGGGCGCACCACGGCGCGCGGCCCGGCCCGGGTGCTGGCCCAGGCGGTCCTCGCGGACGCGTTCCGCCTGCAACGCGCACCGGAGCGGGCGGAGCCGTGACCGGGGGTGACGGCCGGGCGTTCCTGCGGCCGTGATCCCCCGGGGGGCGGGCCGGCCCGGGGTGCGGGTGTCACCACCCCACGGGCAGGGTGCGCGGGGCCCGGGTGATCTGGCCGCGTTTCCAGTCGGGGGCTCCGGCCGCGTGGAGGGTCGGGAAACGGGCGACGAGACCGGACAGGGCCTCCTGGAGCTGGACCCGGGCGAGTTGCGCGCCGACGCAGAAGTGGGCGCCGTGCCCGAAGGCCAGGTGTGACGGGGTGTCCCGGGTGAGGTCGAGCAGGTCGGGCCGGTGGTGGACGCGTTCGTCGTGGTTGGCCGACGAGGTGAGCGCGATCACCGCCTCGCCCTCCTTGACCGTCACCCCGCCCAGCACCACGTCCTCGGTGCTCACCCGCAGGTTGGCGCCCACGGTGGCCTGCGCGTACCGCAGCAGCTCCTCGACCGCACCGGGGATCAACGCGGGCTCGCGGCACAGCAGTTCGTAGCGTTCGGGCTGTTCCAGCAGCAGGTGGACCAGACCGGCGAGGCGGTCCGAGGTGGTGCCGTAGCCGCCGGTGAGCAGGACGATGCAGAACGAGATCAGTTCGCCCTCGCTCAGCCGGTCGCCGTCGTCGCGGGCCGCGATGAGGGCGCTCAGCATGTCGTCGGCGGGGTGGGCCCGTTTGGCGGCGACGAGCCCGGTGAGGTAGCCGGTCATCTCCTCCACGGCCGCCATCACCTCGGCGTCCGTCAGGGCGGTGACGCTGCGCACCGCGTCGTCCCAGGCGTCGAGCCGGTCGCCGTCCACGCGGGGTGTCCCCAGCAGGTCGCAGATGACGGTCAGGGGCAGCGGCCGGGTGAAGTGCGCGACGAGGTCAGCGGGGCGCGGGCGCGGTGCCAGGGCCGTCAGCAGGTCGCCGGTCAGGACGGCGATGCCGCGTCGCATCGCCTCCGCCCGGCGGGCGTTGAGCGCGGGCGAGACCAGCCGGCGCAGCCGGGAGTGGTCGGGCGGGTCGGCGGCCAGGATCGAGTCGGGCAGCGTGGTCGTGCGGTTGATCCGGGGGCCCGTTCCCCGGGTCGCGCGGGCGCGGCTGAAGCGGGGGTCGGCCAGGACGCGGCGGACGTCGGCGTGCCGGGTCACCAGCCACGCGGTGTCGCCGCTGGGCAACCGGACCCGGACGACGGGTTCCTCGCGGCGCAGCCGGGCGAATTCGGGGAGCGGTTCGAGCCCGTCCCGGTGCGGGAAGGGGAAGGGCTCGATGTGTTCGGTCCGGCTCACGCGGCTCTCCATCGGTGGCGGTCAGGGGCGTTCGTAGACGGAGACGTGGTAGGCGCTGTCGCGGGTGAAGGGCGCTCCCGCCCAGTCGCCCCAGCGTTCCTTGAGTCGAAGCCCGGCCCGGCCCGCCATCAGGTCGAGCTCGCCGTGGCCCGCGTAGCGGAACTCGACGTGCAGGTGCCGGGTGCGGCCGTCCTCCTGGATGACGTAGTGCGAGCGGTAGCGCTGGGTCGACGGGTCGAGCCGGCGGTGGCAGAGCACCAGGTGGTCGTCGCCCTCCGCGACGACCTCGGGGCCGGTGGCCGCCGCGAGGGCTTCGGGCACGTGGGCGTCGAGGACGAGGAGGCCGCCGGGGGCGAGGTGCGCCGCCGCGTTGGCGAAGCAGCGTGCCTGGGTGGCCTGGTCGGGCAGTTCGAAGAACGTGCCGCCGCCGAGGAAGACCAGGGTGTAGCTCCCGGCGACCGGCACCTCGGCGAAGTCGCCGATCGTCACGGGGATGTCGGCGCCCCCGGGTTTGGCCCGCAGCCGCCGGACCATGCCCTCGGAGCCGTCGACTCCGTGCACGTCGATCCCGCGCGCCTTCAGCGGCAGGGCCAACCGGCCGGTTCCGATGCCGAGTTCGAGGACGGGCCCGGCGCCGGCGAGGGCGGTGAGCGCGTCGACCGTCGCCCCGCTCACGCCGGGCTTCGCGAACCAGCGGTCGTACGTCTCCGCGAACTCGGTGGCGTAGCCGGGCCCGGGGTCCGAAGGGGGCGGGCCCGAACGGGCGGGTTTCAAGGGCACGGGGTTCAAGGGCGCGGGGTTCACGGGGGCGGGGTCCGAAGGGGCGGGGTTCACGGGGCTCCTAACCGAAGGGGTGCGGGCGGCCGGGGCCGGGGCCGGAGGGCAGCGGGAGGGTGCCGGGGGCGATCACGCGAACCACCCGGACCCCGGCGTCGCGGGCGGGTTTCGCGGTGGTCTCGACGAGGACCACGTCCTGGCCGGTGTGCCCGGCGAGGACGAGCAGCGGGTCGGTGTGCCGGGCGAGGCCGTGCTGCGGGTCGGTGTGCCGGGCGAGGGCGTGCTGCGGGCCGGTGCGCCCGGCGCTGCCGGGCCGACCGGCCGGGGGCGGACGCACACCCCACAGGCGCAGGCTGTCCTGGCGGTGGAACGTCCAGAGCGCGTGCTGGACGGCGGTGGCGGGGGGAGTGGCGCCGTGCCACCGCTCCCAGGTGCGGCGCGCGACCTGCGTCCGCATGCTCCAGCGCACCATCACAGCCTCGTAGGCCGCCTTCTCGACCAGGGCCCCGATCGTGTCCGCCGGCCCGCAGCGGGCCCCGAACGCCTGGCCGGTGCCGTCGGCCCGGTGCACGCACACGACGGCGCAGGCGGTTCCGGCGGGGGCGGGAACGGTGAACGCGGTCGCCACCAGCTCGCCGGCCCGCAGGAACGCGGCCAGCGGCGGTGGCGGGACGGCAGGGAGCAGGCTCGGCGGCCGGTCGGAGAGCCCGTACCAGCTGCGGCGCACCAGGTCGCGTTCGAGCACCTCCCAGGCCGCGTGCCGCGCCGCCGCGGCGGGGTCGGGGTGCGCGGCGATGCCGGTGGAGCCGGCGGCGGGCGCGGCGTCGCAGCCGGCCGGGGGGCGGTGCTGCAGGAAGGCCGAGCCCGCCGGGACGAGCACCTCCGCGCCCCGGACGGTGCGACCGCGCACCCACAGCCGGCGGGCGTCGGGCCGCACCGGCGGGGCCAGCGCGGGTACGCCCTGCCGGCGCAGCTCCCGGTGGGTGGTGACGACCTCGGCGGCCGTCTCGGCCTCGCGCCCGGCCAGCACGTTTCCGAGGCGTTCCAGGAGTTCTCCGCGGGCTCCGGTGGCGACCTGGTCCCGGTCGTGCCCGGCGGCGCTGCCCACCAGCACCGGCGCGCCGTCCGCGGCGCTCGTGCCCTCGAACGCGGGCGACCGGGCGGCGACCCGGGCGAACAGCAGCTCCGGCTGGTCGGGGTAGGGGGTGAACACCTGGGGTGTCCACGCCGTCACGCGGGCCCCCCGAGGACGGTGGCGCACTGGGCGAGCACCCGCCGGCCGTGCGCGGTGAGGGTCTCGGTGTGGGCGGTCAGGGTGGTCACGGCCTGGTGCGCGGAGGCCAGCAGGTCCTGGTGCCGGGCGTCGACGGCCGGGCCCAGACCGGTGAGGCGCCGGTAGAGCAGCACGCTGCGCGCCAGGACCACGGTCTGCTGGAAGAGTCCGGTCAGCGGCCGGGGGTCGGCCCGCAGCGGAGTGGCGACCAGCAGGTCGGTGTGCCGGCCCGGCGCGTCCGGGTCGGCGGGCCGGTCGGGCAGCAGGAACGGTTCTGCGAGGGCGGCGGCGTTGCACCTGGTGTGCGCGCCCTCGTGCACCAGCGCCTCGGCGAACCGCACCGGACCGGGCAGCCCGGCGGCGCTCGCCGTCAGCCGCGAGCGGTGGACGAGGACGGCACCGTGCACGGTGAAGTCGGTGTACCCGTCGATGGCGTCGCCCGTCAGCAGCGCGACCTCGGTGACCGACTCCCGCACCTCGGCCGCGGCCTCGGGCCAGACCCGTGCCAGCAGGCCGAGGGACTGGGCCAGCGCCTCCCGCTCGGACCCGCGCCACCGGACGACGTCGGCGGTGACCGGCGCGCCGTCCGCGCCGGCGCGGGCCGGGATGGACCGCAGCGCGCGGGCCACACTGCGGCCCAGGTGGTCCTGCGGTTCGGCCGGGCCGAAGACGGGCGGCGGCACGTGGTCGAGCCGGGCCGCCAGCGCCCGCCGCAGCTCCGGGGACAGCGGACCGGACCGCAGTGCCTGTTGCACGGTGTGGACGGCGTCGACGGCCGCCGGATGACGCAGTCCGTCGCCCGGCGGTGACGGCAGCTCCGCCCGGTCGAGCACCGCGCGCAGTCGTTCCAGCAGCCGCGCCCGGTCCTCGACGGCCTCGTGGGCGTCCGGTTCGACGTCCATGCTCTCCCTTCCCAGCTCCTGGTCCCTGCTCCTGGACTGGCACCTGCCTCCCGGACAAAGGACGTGCGGCGGGCCGCGAAGGCCCGCCGCACGGCGCGCAGGTCCCTAGTCGCGCGAGGGGACGTCGACCATCAGCGCGAGTTCGGGGAGGTCTTCTTCCACGACCTGCTCGATCTCCTCGTTCATCGAGGACTCCCTTCACCTCACCGGCCCCACCGTTCTCGGCAGGAGTCACCGGCGGTGTCATCGTCCGGGAGGGGGCTCGGCGCCGCCAAGGGTGAGCGGCGGGACACGGCGGGTGTACCGGCCTACGTGGAGGAGTCCGGAATCCGGGCTTGCCGCCCGAACCGCGGGAACGGGATTCCGCACGGGGATCGGAGTGAAATACCGGGCGGGCGCGGAATTTCCGGAGAAGGGGCCCGCACTCGGTCGTCTGCGGTTTTCGCGGATTTCGCCCCGCGGTGATCGGCCCGGGGCGCATCATCCGGACGGTGGTGGTTTCGCCTCGGCGGCGACCACGGGCGGTGGCGCCTTCCACCCTGTTCCGGCCAGGTCGGTCGGGCCGGACGCGGGCGAAGACGGCCGGATGACGCGGCCTTCCGCTCGGCCGGAAGGGTAGGTAATTTGAGGTCGGCGACCCCCCGTACCACCGGGGCACCACCAGCAAATCGCGCATCTCCGATGGGCAATTGAATGCGCGTCAGTTCGTGTGCGGTGAATTGTGGCGGGTGGGTTCGAAGGGGGTGGAAACGTCGGTCGGGGCGAAAGCGCCGGGTGCGCCCGCACACGGCGTCGCGCGTGCTCGGGTGGACACGGCCCTTCGCCTCCCGGAGGCGGAGCGGGAACGCAGGACGGAGGGGGGAGCCCATGGGAGGCGACTGGCGGATCGAGGTCGACGGCCGTCGGTGCATCGGTTCGGGGGTGTGCACGAGCACCGCTCCCGGGCGCTTCACGATCGACGACACCCGGCGATCACGGCCGACCGCCGGCGAGATCGCCCCCGACGAACGGGTGCTGGACGCGGCGTTCACCTGCCCGATGGAGGCCATCTCGGTCGTCCAGCGGAGCAGCGGCCTGACCCTCTTCCCGGACGCCGGGCCGCCCGCGGCCGACCGGGAGGAGACGCCGCCGGGCCCACCGGAGCCCGCCCCGCCCCGCCGGCCCGCCGCCGACCCGCACCGGTTGCCGGTGCCCCCACCGATCGAGGAGTAGACCGGAGTGCGCATCGCCTACCTGCACGGCGGCACCATCCCTTCGTTCTTCGCCAACGGCGTCCAGGTGATGCGGATGTGCGACGCGTTCACCGCCGCCGGGCACGACGTCACCCTCTACACCGCGCCCGGCTCGTACCCGGCCGACGACGCGTACGCCTACTACGGCGTCCGTCACCGCTTCCCCATCCGCGCCGTGCCCATCCCCGAGGACACCCCGGCCGGCTACTGGCGGCGCGCCGAACGGGTCCGGGACCTGCTGGCCGGTGACACCGCTCCCGACCTCGTCTACGGGCGCGACCCGTACGGCCTCGCCGCCGCGGCGGACCTCGCGCCCTTCGTCTACGAGGTGCACCAGATCCGCCGGGACGTGTCCCCGCCCGGGACGGAGCACCGACTCCTCGGCCACCAGCGGCTCGCCCGGGTCGTCGCGATCACCCACGCGCTCGCCCGCGACTTCCAGGAGGCCCACGCCGCCCTGGGGCCGCTGCCGATCCTCGTCGCCCCCGACTGCGCCGACCCGCCCGCCCCGCCGACCGCGGCCGCACCGACGCTGCCGGGCCGCCCGGACGTGCCGCGGATCGGCTACGTCGGCCACCTCTACGACGGACGCGGGATCGACCTGATCCTCGAACTCGCCGACCGGCTCCCCGGTCTGGACTTCCACCTGATCGGCGGCGCCGCCGAGGACCGGGCCCGCTGGGAGGGATCCTGCGGGCTGCCCAACGTGTTCTTCCACGGGCACCGCCCGCCGGCCGAACTCCCCTCCTACTACCCCTCCTTCGACGTCGTCCTCGCCCCGTACCAGCGGAAGGTCTACACCTGGGGCAGGCTCGGCGAGACCGGGCGCTGGGCCTCGCCGATGAAACTGTTCGAGTACATGTCCCACGGCCGCCCGATCATCGCCTCCGACCTCCCCGTCCTGCGGGAGGTCCTCCAGGACGGCGTCAACTGCCTGCTGCGCCCGCCGGACGAGCCGGACGCCTGGGCCGACGCCCTGGCCGGACTGGTCGCCAACGGGGCCCTGCGTCGCGCCCTCGGCGACGAGGCCCGGCGGCAGCTCCTGGACCGGTACACCTGGCGGCGCCGGGCCGACCGGGTGCTCGCGGGCCTCCCGGGGCCGCGGGGTGAATCATCGCCGAACAAGCATGCGGCGAACGGATTCTGACAATCAGTCAAGAAGGTGCCGCCCTCCCCGGTTGGAGAACCGCATGCCCCAAGCGCAGCGCGAGGCCGCGTCCGCCGCCGGACCGGCCGTCGACGGATACCCGGCCCGGCCGAGCGTGCGGGCCGGGGACACCCTGCGGCTGCACGTGTCGACCCGCGCGGCCCGGTTCCGGGCCGACTTCTTCCGCTGCGGCGCCCGCATCCGCCACCTGGGCTCCGTCCAGGGGCCGGGGCGGTACGCGCCGCCCGGGCGGCACGACCAGGACTGGCGCTGGCCCGGCCACGACGTCACCATTCCCGCGGACTGGCCCTCCGGGGTGTACATCGCCGTGCTGAGCCCCGCGACGACCGCGCCCGCGGACCCGGCGCCGCCCGGCGCCGAGGCCCTGGACGCGCGCCGCTCCCGGATCCTGTTCGTGGTGCGGCCCCGGGAACCCGCCCGGACGTCGCGCATCCTCTACAAGGTGCCGGTCTTCACCTACCACGCCTACAACCGAAGTGGCGGCGGATGCCTGTACGGCCCCCTCCACCACGACGAGGCCGCGCTGCGCGCCGGCACCAGGACCGTCAGCCTGCGCCGCCCGGGCGGCGGCATCGGCGGCCCGGTCAAGGGCCACCCGGACGCCCACGACCCGCGCACCCCCCGGCAGACCTTCGCGCACTGGGACGCCCCGTTCATCGCCTGGTTCGAGGCCGCCGGCTTCGAGGCCGACTACTGCACCGACCTCGACCTGCACGAGTCACCCCGACTCACCGACGGCTACCGGCTGTTGATCTCCGCCGGCCACGACGAGTACTGGAGCGAGGACGTCCGCCGCAACGTCACCGCCTTCCGCGACCGGGGCGGCAACTTCGCGCTGTTCGGGGCGAACACCTGCTGGTGGCGGGTGACGGTGAGCGGCGACGGCGCCGCCCTGCGCTGCGCCAAGTACCCGCCCGGCGTCCGGGACGTCGACGTCGACCGACTGCGCGGTTCCCCCGGCCACTGGTGGGAGTCGGACCCGGAGAACGCGCTGACGGGCGTCAGCTACCGCAGCGGCGGCGGCCACTGGGCGGGCCGCCGGGCGCCGCTGGGCTTCACCGTCCAGCACACCGACCACCCGGTCTTCGCGGGCACCGGACTGCGGGACGGCGACGTCCTCGGCGCCGGACACGCCCTGGTGGGCTACGAGTGCGACGGCGCCGCCCACCGCCGCGACGCCGCCCACCGGGCGGTGGCGACCGGAGCGGACGGCACGCCCGCTGGCTTCACCATCCTGGGGGTCGCCGACCTGCCCACGGACCCGGCCGCCGGCTGGCAGTTCGCCGCCCGCGAGGACCCGGACCCGGGCCGGGCCGCGACCTTCGGCCTGTACACCAGGGGCGGCACGGTGTTCACCGCCGCCACCACCGACTGGGCCCGCCTCCTGCCCCTCGACCCGCAGGTGCGCGCCATCACCCGCAACGTCGTCACCCTGCTGTCCTGAGGCCCGGACGGCACCCGCCGCCCCGCCGGGCAGTGGTCTTGCGCATGCCGATACAACTGGGGCGGTTTCGCCCGGAGGGGAACGTGTATGCCCGCACGGCAGGACACCGGCGACGCCGCGGCGCACCGCCTGAGCGCTCGCGCACCGTCCGTCCCGTCGACGCCTCCCAGCCGGGTGGTCGTCGTCGGCCAGGGCTACGTGGGACTGCCCCTGGCGGTCCGCGCGGCGCAGGCCGGCCACCGCGTCGTCGGCTTCGACGTGGACAAGCAACGGGTCGGGCAGCTGCGCGCGGGAGAGTCGTACGTCCTGGACGTCCCCTCCGCGCGCCTGGCTCCGCTGCTCGCCTCCGGGGCCTACCGCGCCAGCACCGACCCGGCGGACTGCGGCGGCTTCGACATCGCGGTGATCACCGTCCCCACCCCGCTGCGCGAGGGACTGCCGGACCTCTCGCACGTCGCCGAGTCGGCCCGCACGCTGGGCGTGCTGCTCCGGCCGGGCGCGATGGTCGTCCTGGAGTCGACCACCTACCCGGGCACGACCGAGGAACTGGTCGGGCCGATCCTGGAGGAGGTGTCCGGGCTGGTGGCCGGCCGGGACTTCCACCTGGGCTACAGCCCCGAGCGGATCGACCCGGGGAACCCGCGCTGGCGCCTGGAGAACACGCCCAAGGTGGTCTCCGGGGTGAACCGGACGTCCCTGGAGCGCGTCCAGGCGTTCTACGGTTCGATCGTCGACGCCGTCGTACCGGTCACCACCTGCCGCACCGCCGAGCTGACCAAGCTCCTGGAGAACACCTTCCGCCACGTCAACATCGCCCTGGTGAACGAACTCGCCATGTTCGCCCACGAGTTGGGTGTCGACGTGTGGGAGGCGATCGACGCCGCCAGCACCAAGCCGTACGGCTACCTGCGCTTCGTCCCCGGCCCGGGCGTGGGCGGGCACTGCCTGCCGATCGACCCGTCGTACCTGTCCTGGTGGGCGGAGCGCACGGCCGGCCGCACCTTCCGGTTCGTCGAACTCGCCAACGACGTCAACAGCCACATGCCCGACTACGTCGTGCGCCGACTCGTCGACGCCCTCGCCCGGCGCGGCAAGACCGTCGAAGGCTCCCGGGTCCTGCTGCTCGGCCTCTCCTACAAGGCCAACACCAGCGACGCGCGCGAGACCCCCTCCGCCCGCGTCGCCGAACTGCTCCTCGCGATGGGCGCGCAGGTGCACGCGGCGGACCCGCACGTCGTCCACCCGCTGCCCGCACCCGCCGACGCGCTCGACGGCGTACGGATGGTGGCCGCCACCCCCGGTGAACTCGCCGCCGCCGACTCGGTGGTGCTGCTCACGGACCACGACGCGTTCGACTACGACACCATCGCCGCCTGCTCCACGTACGTCCTGGACTGCCGCCGACGCCTCAGCGGCGACAACATCGACATCCTCTGACAGGGAGGGACCGGCATGAAGATCGCGATCACCGGCGGCGCCGGATTCATCGGCAGCAACCTCGCCCACACCCTGGCCGAGTGCTCGCAGGTGTCCGAAGTCCGGATCGTGGACGACCTGTCCACCGGCTCCAAGGACAACCTCGCCCCACTCGCCGTCCACTTCCTCGAAGGCAGCGTCCTGGACGCCGCCCTCCTGGACCGCGCGTTCCACGGCATCGACGCGATCGTGCACCTGGCGGCGCTCCCGTCGGTACCCCGGTCGGTGAACGACCCCGTCGCCAGCCACCACGCCAACGCCACCGGCACGCTGTCCGTCCTGGAAGCCGCCCGACGGGCGGGCGGCGTGCAGGTGATCGCCGCCTCCTCGTCCTCCGTCTACGGCGCGAACCCGCGCCTGCCCAAACACGAAGGCCTGCTCCCGGCCCCGATGAGCCCGTACGCCGCGAGCAAACTCGCGGGCGAGGCGTACCTGAGCGCCTACCACCACTCCTACGGCCTGCCGGTCCTCCCGTTCCGCTTCTTCAACGTCTACGGGCCCCGGCAGCCCGCCGGGCACGCCTACGCCGCCGTGGTGCCGGCCTGGATCAGCGCCGCGACCACCGGCCGGCCCCTGGTGGTGCACGGCGACGGCGGCCAGACCCGCGACTTCACGTACGTCGCCACCGTCTGCCGCATCCTCGCCCGGGCAGCGCTGCGCACCGTCGCCGACCCCGAACCGGTGAACCTCGCCTACGGCACCCGCACCTCCCTGCTGGACCTGATCGCCGAACTCGAACTCGCCACCGGGACGACCCTGCACCCGCAGCACACCGCGGCCCGCCCCGGAGACGTCCGGCACTCCCAGGCGGACAACACCCGGCTGCGCACCCTGTTCCCCGAGGTCGAGCCGACCACCCTGCGCGAGGGCCTGGAACAGACCGTCCGGTGGTTCCGCGGCAGGGCCTGAGGCCCCGTGCCCCTGGTCAGCCCCGGTGGTCGAAGGTGTCCGGGTCGGGGCCGATCCGGCCCCCGTCGGCGAGGGCGGCGATGGCGGACAGGTCCTCCGGGCCCAGGGCGAAGTCGAAGACGCCGATGTTCTCCCTGATCCGGGCCGGGGTCGCGGAGCGGGGGATCACCAGGTTGCCGAGCTGGAGGTGCCAGCGGATGACCACCTGGGCCGGCGTCTTCCCGTACCGGTCGGCGATCCGGGCGAGGGCGGGCTCGGCGAGCAGCCGGCCGCCCTGGGCGAGCGGGCTCCACGCCTCGGTGGCGATGGAGTGCTCGGCGGCGAGCGTGCGCATCCGCTCCTGGGGGAGGTAGGGGTGCAGCTCGATCTGGTTGACGGCCGGGACGACGCCGGTCTCCGCCAGCAGCCGTCCGAGCGTCGCGGCGGTGAAGTTGGAGACGCCGACCGCCCTGGCGCGCCCCTCGGCGTGCAGCAGCTCCAGGGCCCGGTACGACTCGACGTACCGGGCCTGCCGGGGGAGGGGCCAGTGGATCAGGTAGAGGTCCACGTAGTCGGTGCCCAGGCTGCGCACGCTCGCGTCGAACGCGCGGAGGGTGCGGTCGTAGCCCTGGTCGGCGTTCCCCAGCTTGGTGGTGAGGAAGACCTCCGGCCGGGGGATGCCGACGTCGCGGACGGCCCGGCCGACGCCCTCCTCGTTGCGGTAGACCCGGGCGGTGTCGATGCGGCGGTAGCCGGCCTCCAGCGCGTGGGTGACGGCCGTGTAGGCCTGGTCGTCGGTCAGCGGCCAGACACCGAGGCCGACGCGCGGGACGGCGGAGCCGTTGTTGAGGACGAGGCGTTGCACGGGGCGGGCCTTTCCGTTCCGGGGTACGGCGGCGGCTTGCCCTTCGAGTGTGTCGCCGCAGGCCGCTCCGAGGAAGACCGCCCAGGTGGTGACGGACGGTCAGATTCGTTGTGCCGCCCGAAGCGCGCGCGGGTTCGCCGCTGAACCCGACGGTTCCCCGGTCGCGTTACGAAGGCTAGAGCAGCCGGCTGACGCGGACAGGGAAAGGTCGGGAAAGATGCGATTTGGCGACATGCTGCACGGACACCGGAAGCACCGGGGCCTGACCCAGCAGCAACTGGCCGATCTCGCCACGCTGAGTGTTCGCGCGGTGCGCAACCTGGAACGGGGCGGGGCGCTGCGGCCCCGGCGGGAGACGGTGCGGCTGCTCGTGGACGTGCTGCGGCTGGACGCCGACCAGCGGGCGCAGTTCGAGTCGGCGGCGTTCGAGTCGACGGCGTTCCCCGAGGGGCCGGGCGCGGCGCCCCGTGATCGCGGCCCCGGCTTGCGGGGGCCCGGGGCGCGCGTTTGAGTGGGAAGGTACCGGCGGAATCGGGGGCGAGGAGGCGCCATGTCGCACCACAAGTCCAACAAGGACGTCGAAGGCGACCCGGACACCGGGCACGGGCGCGGTCTGCCCCGGCGGCCCGACGAGGAGGAGCTCGACGAGCGCACCGAGGAGGACCGCGAGGAGGTGGGCCTGCCCCCGGACCCGGACGCGGACGACCGGCCCGAGCAGGGCCGGCGGTAGGGGCCGGGGCCACTGCCGAGCCCGGCCGGAGCCGCGCTACGGGCCGGTGGGGTCGCCCGTCTCCCCGGTCCTGGTCGGCCGGGTGTGGACCTTGGCGACGCAGGCCGGGAGGGCGGCGGCGTGGTCGTGGTCCCGGGCCCGGTACGCGCTGGGGGTCTCGCCGACCAGCTGGGTGAACCGCGAGCTGAACGAGCCCAGCGAGGTGCAGCCGACCGCCATGCAGACCTCCGTCACGCTCAGGTCGCCGCGCCGCAGCAGTGCCTTGGCCCGCTCGATCCGGCGGGTCATGAGGTAGCCGTACGGGGTCTCGCCGAAGGCGGCGCGGAAGCTGCGGGAGAAGTGGCCCGGCGACATCAGTGCGGTGTGCGCCAGCGCCGGCACGTCCAGTGGCTGGGCGTAGTCGCGGTCCATCCGGTCGCGGGCCCGCCGCAGCCGGGCGAGGTCGGGTAGGGGGAGTCGGGACACCTGGGGCACGTCTGCCACGCTACCCGCCCGGTCCGACAGGGTCGCGCGGAGGCGTGCGCCGGCCGCCGCCCCGGGCCGCCTCCCCGCCCCGTCCGCTCCCGCGCCCCCGCTCCCGCACCCCCGTTCCTGCGCCCTGCCCTGCCCTGTGCTGTCCCCGCGCCCCGCCTCCGTACCCCACCGCCTTGTCCGGACGAATTCCGGTCAAAGGCGCTGTTTTCGAGCAGGGCGGCCGGTATCGGACGAACGGGTCCAGATTCGAACTGGTGGTGGAGTGGGTGTGCCGCTCTTGTCGCGCGTGCACATGAACTTTCGTCAATTCCCTTGCGGATATATTAGATTGCCGGTCTGCTGATGAACTCCTGATCGGCCCGGGTGTGATAACCCGTCGATGATGAGAGCGGGACATTGGGACGAACGAGGAAGCGAACGAGGTGCGCCGCGCAGGTCGCGGCGCTGACGGTGGGACTGTCCGCCGCAGCGCTGGTGACGGCGCCGGCGGCTTTTCCACAACCCGGCGACGGGACGGTGACCGTCCGGGTGATCCGGGCGGTGGACACCAGTGGAGTGTGGACACCGGCCCTGGAGCCAGGGCTCGCGGGCGTGAAAGTGACGCTCACGGATGACGCCGGGGTCGCGATCGAGGGGGTGACGGCGGCCGATGGGACGGTCACGCTGGCCCCGGCGACGGCCAAGCCGTCCGGGGGCAAGTACCGGGTGCAGGTGGTGAATCCGAAGCCCGGGGTGCTGTTCCCGGCGTTCGCCTCGCGGCAGGGGCTGGACGGCGCGCCGACCCAGCTGAGCAGCAACGAGGAGTTCGTCGACCTCTCGGGCGGCAAGAACGCGGCGTACACCACCGGGCTCTGGAACCCCGGTGACTACTGCCAGAAGAACGCCCCGCTGGTCACGACCTGCCAGCCGATGGACCGCGAGGGCGGGGCCCAGCGCACGCTGGTCTCCTTCCCGTACAGCGCGCGTGGCCAGGACGGCGAAGGCGTGACCGCCACGAACCTCGCCACCAACGCCGATACCGGCACGCTGTACGGCATCGCGTGGAACAAGGCCGACCGGCGGTTGTTCTCCTCGGCGGTGGCCAAGCGCACCACCGACTACGGCCCGGGCGGTGCCGGGGCGGTCTACGTCACCGACATCGCGCAGAAGAAGACGACGCTGTTCACCACCGTCCCGAACGCGGGCTCGACGGCCCACGGCGGCGGTACCGACGACGCCTTCCTCGACACGCCGGGCAAGGAGAGCCTCGGCGGCATCAAGATCACCGACGACGGCAAGGACCTGTTCGTCGTCAACCTCAACGACCGCAGGCTCTACCGCTACAACGCCACCCTGCCGGCCGCCGGGAGCCCGACGGCCTCCTACCCGATCCCCGACCCGGGCTGCCCGGCGGCGGGGGACTGGCGTCCGTTCGGCCTCGGCCTCCAGGACGGCACCGGCTACCTCGGCGGAGTGTGCTCCGGCGAGTCCACCGGCAAGCTCACCGACCTGCGCGCGGTGGTCCTGCCCTTCGACCTCGCCACCGGCGTGTTCGGCAAGCCGGTGCTGGACCAGCCGCTGGACTACCCGCGCCAGTCCACCGTCGGTTCGGGCCCGTGCGACGGTGCGGGCTGGTTCCCGTGGACGAGCACCTACCCGACCACGCAGAACGGCCGCCCGTGCGGCAGCGCCACCATCGCCAAGCCCGAGCCCGAGTTGGGCGAGATCACGTTCGAGACCGACGGCTCGATGCTGCTGGCCTTCCGCGACCGCTTCAGCGACCGCGCGCCGGGCGCCCCGGTGCCGGGCTTCGTCGCCGTCGTCATGTCCGGCGGGGACCTGAACAAGGCCTGCCGGGCGAACGGCACGTACGTGATGGACACCAACAACGGGTGCGGGCTCGCCCCCCGGGGCACCCGGTTCTTCGACACGACCTGGGGAGGCCACCGCAACACGGCGTTCGCCGGCATGGCGCTGTCCAAGGTCGAGAGCACCGTCGCGGTCTCCGCCTTCGACCCCAACCACACCGCTCTCGGGTACGGCACGTCGTTCCTCCAGCGGGCGAACGGCCAGCAGGACCCGCAGTTCGGTTTCCGGCTCAACCCGGCCGGGACGATCGCGCCGTTCGGCAAGGGCGCCTCGATGGGCGACCTGGAGGTGCTCTGCGACCAGGCGCCGCTGCAGATCGGCAACCGGGTCTGGTACGACCCCGAGCGCAAGGGCATCCAGAACCCGGGCCAGCGCCCCGTCGAGGGCGCGACCGTCCACCTCTACGACGAGTCGGGCAAGCTGGTCGGCACGACGAAGACGACGAAGCGCGGCGAGTACTACTTCGACGACTCGAACGTCACCGGCGGCCTCAAGCCGAGGACCAAGTACACGATCCGGCTCGACAACCCGGCGGACTACGCCAAGGGCGGGCCGCTCTACCAGTGGGTGCCCACCGACGCGGACGTCGGCGACAACCACTTCATCGATTCCAAGGGCCTGGTGCCGCCCGGTACGAAGTTCCCCGAGCGGGCGCTGACCACCGGCGGGCCGGGCGAGAACGACCACACCTTCGACTTCGGGTTCCGGCAGCAGGAGGGCGCGCTGCGCCTGGTCAAGCACGACCAGGACGGCAAGCCGCTGGCGGGGGCGAAGTTCCAGCTGTGGCACGACACCAACGGCACCGACGGGTTGCAGACCGGCGGTGACAAGCCCGACACGGCGGTGGGCGGCCCCTGCACGACCGGCGCCGACGGCCTCTGCCAGGGCGCCGGGGTGCCGGGGACGTACTACTGGCAGGAGCTCAGCCCGCCCGACGGCTACGCGGCTCCGGACACCACCGTGTTCGGCCCGCTGGCGCTGACCTCCGACAACCTCGCGGACGGTGTCTCGGTGACGGCGGTCAACCGGCTGCTGCCCACTCCGACGCCGACCCCGACGCCGACCAACTCGTCGAGCCCGCCGAGCCCGTCGAGTTCGCCGACCACGCCGGAGCGGACCACGCCGCCGGGGCCGACGGAGTCGCCGAGCCCGTCGACGGCGAACCCGCTGCCCCCGCCCGGGGGACAGCTGCCCAGCACCGGCGCCAGTGCCCTGGTGCCGCTGGGGATCGTCGGCGGCGCGGTGCTGGTGGCGTCCGGTGGTGCGCTGGTCCTCGTCGCCCGTAAGCGCAGGGCGCGGCACCAGTAGGAAGCGGTGAGGAGGGGCGGGCCCGTGGCGTGATTCATGCCACGGGCCCGCCCGCCGCTCGTTCGCACGACGGTGACGACAAGCATGACGGCGACGACGAGCACGACGGTGATGACAAGGAGGAGGGCTGCCAGATGGCCCGCAGGAAGATCGGGAAGAGGGCGCGGTTGCGCCTGCTCGTCGGGGTGGTCGGCGCGGTGGTGGTCGCCGGGGCCACGGTCCTCGGGGTGACGGCCTGGGGCGAACCGGAGGAACGGGCGGTGACCATGGACGAGGCGTCCCGGCTGGCGCTGTCCCGGCTGACGCTGTACCAGGCCAGCCCGGCGGCGGTGGTGCTCACCGCGGCGGAGGGCGGCGGCGTGCAGATCCGGGTGGAGGGGGTGGTGGACTACCGCACCCGCCGGGGGGTGGGCCGCTACCAGGTCTCCGGGGCCTCGGGTCAGCTCGACCACGGCCTGATCATCTGGGACGGCGACGGCCTCGGGCTGGCCCCGGAGCCGGCCGGCTCCGGCCCCGCCTGGGAGCAGGCCGAGCACGTCCCCCGCTCCGGCTGGTCGCCGCGCTCCTACACGGCGGACCCGCTGGACGCCGGGCTCGGCCTGCTGGTCCGCCTTGGCGCGGACCGGCCGGACAACCCGCTGCTGCTCGCCCAGTCCGGGGCGCGCCTGCTCGGCCGGGACCGCATCGACGGCCGCGACTACGACCGCTTCTCGGGCCCGCGCGCCCAGGGCGCCGCCCCGGACGGCGGGCCGTCGCCGCTGACCTACTGGGTCGACGGCGCCGGCGCGCTGCGCCGGGTCACCATGCGGATGTCCGGCCTGGGCACCCCGACGACCGTCGACCTCACCGGTCGGCAGGACGGCGTGCGGATGCCGGAGGCGCCGTGGGCCGCCGGGTGAGGCCCCGGGGCCGCCGGGGCTGCGGCTCACCGGGGCCCGGGCTCACCGGGGTTGCGGCACGGCGGCGGTGTCCGTGGGCAGGGCGTAGCGGTCCGGGTCGACGGGCCCCGGAAGGTCCGTCGCCGGCCGGCCCGGCGCCGACGGGTCGGGCAGGGAGGGCTGCGCGTCCGGGGCCCGCACCTGGTGGAACGGCACGCCGGGCGGCGCCATGACGGTGGCGGGCCGGCCGCCGGGGAGCGGGCCGCGGCCCTGCGCCCCGCACGCCGCCAGGCCCTCCAACTGCTCCGGGCTCTGGGTGTCGGGCGTGTTGCCGGTGAAGCAGTTGCCGGGGTCGGTGGAGGCCAGCACGAGGTCGACGCCGTTGCCCGTGGCGCGGTTGCCCTCGACGCGGTTGCCGCTCGCCGGGTGCCCGGGCGGGTCGGTGACGATGACCCCGGCGGCGCGGTTCCCCTGGACGAGGTTGCGCAGCACCTGGTTCGCGGTGCCGCCGCCGATCCCGAGGCCGATGCCGAAGCCGCCGTCCGCCTGCTCCGGGGTGTCGGCGGCGTTGTTGTCGGCGATCACGTTCCCGGCGATCACCGCGCCGTGCTGCGGGGCGAGGGATTCCAGGTCGTTGGAGTTCACCGTCACGCCGACCCGGTTGCCGACCACCCGGTTGCCGAGGATGCTGAGCCCGTCGGAGGCGTTGGTCAGCTCGATGCCGACCGCGTTGCGCTCCACGGTGTTGCCGTGCACGAGGGTGTCGCAGGGCTTGCACTGGCCGACGTAGATCCCGGAGTCGGCCTGCCCGGAGGCGTAGGAGTCCTCGATCACGCCGCCGCGCGCGTCGAAGGCGTAGATGCCGTACAGGCCGTTGTCGTACGCCGTCACCCGGGAGGCCCGGAAGCCCTGGACGGGCGGGAAGCGGTTGGTGTCGAGCGGGTCGTACGCGGAGCCGCCGGCGCCGTGCCGTTGCAGGTGCTCGTCGGTGACGCCGGTGAACAGGACGCCGTTGGCGAGGTAGCCGTGCACGGTGAGGTTCTCCACCACCGAGCCGGCGCCGGTGACGGTGATGCCGTTGACGAGCCGCACCCCGCCGTCGAGGACGACGCCGTTGCGGTCCGTCCCGCGCAGGACGATGCGCGGCTTGGTGATCCGGACGCTCTCCGGGTACACGCCCGGGTGGACCAGCACCGTGTCGCCCTCGCGCGCGACGTCCACGGCCTGCTGCACGGTCGGGAAGTCCTCCGGGACCTGGACGACCGTACCGGCCGGATGGCGCGCCTCGTCGGAGGAGGAGCCCGATGCCGCGCAGCCAGCCAGCGCCAGGGTGGCGGCGAGCAGCGCCGCAGACAGCCGTCGCAGCGGTCTCGTCGCACGTGCAGGTGAGGGTCGGTGGGTGAGTTGACGCATCATCGGGATTTGCATGAGAGGTGTTCTATCGTCTCCAATGTCGCCCATGCATGCCGAAACCGGAAAAGTGCGGAAACAGACGGAAGCCGCCGGATCCGGTGTGGAGCGGAGGGCGCTGCTCGCGGCCGGAGCGGTGCTCGCCGCCGGACTCGGCGCCGGCGTCCAGGCGTTGGCGCACGGCGGCCACGAAGGCGCCGCGCCGCACCCGGCGGCCCCGCCACCCGGACCGGCACCCCTCTTCCACGGCCCCCGCCAGGCCGGCGTGACCACACCGCCGCAACCCGCCACCCAGCTGCTGGCCTTCGACCTCGCACCCGCGACCACCGCCGGCGGCCGGGACGCCCTGCGCGGCCTGCTCGCGGACCTCACCCGGCTGCTGGCCGCCGCGACCGCCGGGAGCTCGCCGGACCTGCGGCTCCAGGGCGCCGAACCGGCCCGGCTCACCAGCCTGGTGGGCGTCGGCCCCGACCTCGCCGCCCGGCTCGGCCTGAACGTCCCGACCGCGCTCGCCGACCTGCCGGCCTTCGCCGGCGACCGCCTCGACCCGGCGCGCGGCGGCGGCGACGTCCTCCTCCAACTCTGCGGCGCCGACCGCTGGACGCTGACCGTCGTCGCCGAACTCGCCACCGCCGCCGCCCGCGCCGCCGGGGCCACGCCCCGCTGGACCCAGTCCGGCTTTCTGCCCGCCACCGCCCCGGGCACCACCGCCCGCAACCTGTTCGGCTTCAAGGACGGCACCGCCAACCCCGACGAGTCGACCGCCCGGCAGTGGGTCTGGGGTCCGGCGGGGGCGCACGAGAACGGCACCGTCCTGGTCTACCGGCGGATCCGGATGGACGTCGCCGCCTTCGCGGCCCTCCCCGCGGACCGGCGCGACCTGGTCATCGGCCGCCGCGCGGGCGACGGCGCCCCGCTCACCGGCAGCGCCGAACACGACGAACCGGACGTCTACGCCAAGAACCCGGACGGCTCCTACGTCATCCCCGCCACCGCCCACGTCCGGCTCAGCAGCCCCCGCCTCGACGGCGGCGCGCGCATGCTCCGCCGCGGCTACAGCTACGACGACGGCCCGGACGACCGCGGCCTGCTCTTCTGCGCCTTCATGCGCGACCCCGCCCAGTTCACCCGCGTCCAGACCCGCCTCGCCACCCGCGACGCCCTCAACCCGTTCGTCCAGCACCAGGCCTCCGCCGTCGCCTACGTCCTCCCCGGCGCCCCCGAGGGCGCCACCCTGGGCGAGCAGCTCTGGGGCTGAGGGGGAGCAGGGGCTTGCCCGCGACGGCCCGGGGGCCGGCGCGGGCTGCTCGCTGCGGGCGGCCCGGCGCCCCCGGCTACCAGGTGACCGGCAGGTGGGCGGGGCTGCGGGTGGTGGTGCCGAGTTGCCAGGTGAGCCGGTCGACGGGGGTGGTGAGGCGCAGGCCCGGGAGGGCGGCGGCGAGGCGGCGGAGGGATTCGCGCATTTCCAGGCGCATCCGCCAGGCGCCGAGGCAGTAGTGGGGGCCGGCGCTGAAGGCGAGGGTCGGGGCGGGCAGCGGGTGGTCGAGGCCGGCGTCGAGGCCCTCGGGGAAGACGGCGGTGTCGCGGTTGGCGCTGCCGAGGCTGACGGCGAGGACGGCGCCGGCGGGGATCCGGACGCCGCCGAGGTCGACCGGTTCGGTGGCGCGCCGGGTGGTGGCCTCGTCGTCGCCGAGCGGGATGAAGTGGAGGAGTCGTTCGGTGACGCGTTCGGTGGTGTCGGGATCGGCGAGTCGGGGCCACTGCTCGGGGCGTTCGCCGAGCAGGTAGACGAGGGCGTTGCCGAGGGCGCCGGTGACGCTCTCGTTGCCGCTGGCGGTGAGCCCGCAGACCAGGTAGACGAGTGATTCCTCGGGGACGCCGCCGTCCTGGTCGGCGGCCTGGACGAGGCGGCTGACCAGGTCCTCGCCGGGGTGGTGGCGGCGGCGGGCGATCAACTCGCCGGTGTAGGCGGCGTATTCGGCGAGCGCCTCGGCCGGGTCCAGGGTGCCGTCCGCCGCGTCGCCACTGTCGTCCGGGGTGCCGCCGTCGTCCGGGGTGCCGTCGGCGAGGATCGCCCTGGTCCAGCGGCGGAGCCGTTGCTCGTCGAGGCGGTCCGGGCCGTCGCCGTCGAGCCCCATCAGGCGGCTGGTGACGGCGAAGGGCACCGGCCGGGTGAAGGCGGTGACCAGGTCGGCGGGGGTGCCGCCGGCCGCGAGGGCGTCGACGGCCTGCTGGACGCTCTCCGCGACCCAGGGCTGCCAGCCGGCGATGGCGCGCGCGGTGAAGGCCCGTTGGACGGTGCTGCGCAGCCGGCGGTGTTCCGGCCCGTCCTGGTTGAACATCGACGCCGGGTTGCTGGAGACGTCGGCGCCGCCGCCGGGGGTGCCGACGGTGGCCAGGTCGCCGCGGGTGAAGCGGGGGTCGGTGAGGGTCTGGCGGACGTCGTGGTAGCGGGTGACCAGCCAGGCGGGGGTGCCGTCGGGGAGGGTGGTGGGGTGGGGCGGCTGGGCGGGGGTGACGGGGAGTCGGTGCAACGGGGGGAGGGCGGGTGCGGCGGTGGACATGGGTCCCTTCGGGGTCGGCGGTCCGGCGCGGGATGAGAATCCAACTGTCTTATTTACGTAGATCGTTGGATTCCGCTGCTGCTTGTCCAGTTGGTCCCGATGGTAGCGATTCCACCTCCCCCGGTCAGGGTTTCACCGGCCCGGCCCGGCCCGGCCCGGCCCGTCAGCCCGTCAGTGGGCCGGTCCGTCGGTCGGCCAGCCCGAGGTCGCGCAGGTGGGCGGTGAGCGCGGCCGGGTCGACCGCCCCCGCGGTGAGCCCGACGTGGCCGTCGGGGCGGACCAGTACGACGGCGTCGCCGTCGATCCCGTAGGCGCGGCGGGCGTGGCCGCCGGGGTCGAGGACGCCGGCCCGGTGCACGCCCGGGAGGTCGGGCAGGGCGGTCAGGGCGGGGTGCTCGCCGAAGGCCAGCAGGGTGGCGTGCGGGCCGCGGAAGAGGTCGAACAGGCGGGTGGGGGCGCCGTCGGCGGTGGCGCAGGGCGCGTCCGGGGCGCGGTCCCCGGCGCGGATGCCGGTGGCGTCGTCCAGGTCGCGGCCGAGCGGCCCGCCCCGGTAGTGGACGGACAGCCCGGTGAGGTCGGCGCCGGCCGAGTTGGCCAGGCTGAGGAGCTGGTCGGTCAGGGCCCGGGCCCCGCCGTCGCCGCTGAACAGTGCCCGGTGCTGGGCGGAGGAGGCGGCCAGCACGGCGCGGGCGACGGGCAGCCGTTCGGCCTGGTAGCTGTCGAGGAGCGGGTCGGGGGCGCCGCGCAGCGCCGCCGCCAGCTTCCAGCCGAGGTTGTGCGCGTCCTGGATGCCGGTGTTCATGCCCTGGCCGCCGGCCGCGGACTGACAGTGGGCGGAGTCCCCGGCGAGGAACACCCGGCCCTCGCGGTAGCGCTCGACCATGCGTACGGTCGGCCGCCAGACGGTGGACCAGGTCGGCTCGTGCAGCCGGGCGCCGGGCAGGCCGGCCCGTTCGGCGAACAGCTGCCGGAAGGTGTCCAGGGTGGGGGCGGGCAGCCGCCCGTGCCCGTCGGGGGTGACGGAGGCGTGGACGGCCCAGGTGTCGTCCTGGCGCAGCGGGACCAGTACCAGGGCGCCGACGCCGAACCGGGGGTCGTCCCAGACGTGCAGGGCGTCCGGCGCGAACCCGTCCAGGCGCATCGTGGCCATCAGGAAGCGCTCCTCCTCCCAGGTCTCGCCGAGGAACGGGATGCCCGCGAGTTTGCGGACGGTGCTGCGGCCGCCGTCGCAGCCGACCAGGTAGCGGGCGGCGATCCGCTCGGTGGCGGCCCCGGCGCGCTCCCCGTGCTGGACGATGGCGAGGACGCCGTCCCCGTCCTGGGTGTGGTCGACGAGCCCGGTGTCCAGTTCGACCGTGACGCCGTAGTCGGCGAGCCGGTCGCGCAGCACGGCCTCGGTGTGGTGCTGGGCGAGCATCAGCAGGCCGCCGTAAGGGCGGTCGGGGGTCGGGGCGTTGGCGGGTGCCGGGTCGACCTCGTGGCGGAGCCGGTCGCCCCGGTAGCTGCGGATCTTGAGGTTGAGGTCGCCGCGGGCGAGGATCTCGCCGGCCACGCCGAGGTCGTCGAACACCTCCAGCGTCCGGGGGTTGACGCCCTTGCCGCGGACGCCGCGGTCGCGGAAGGCCGGGTCCCGTTCGATGATCCGGCAGTCGACCCCCGCGCGGGCCAGTCCGACGGCGAGCGTCAGTCCGACCGGGCCGGCGCCGACCACGAGGACGTCGGTCGTACGGGCAGTGCTCATGGCGGGCCCCTCCTCGACATAAGATACGAATCGTTTCTTAATCTCGACTGTAGACTCGGCCCGATAAGAAACGCAACGTATCTACAAGGATGGGTGCGGACCTCGGTGACGACCGGCAGCACAACGGAGGACGGACCGGCGGGCGGCAGGGCCTCCCGCCGGCGCGGCGACGAACTGGAACAGGCGATCCTCGACGCCGTCTGGGCCGAACTCGCCGACCATGGCTACGACCGGCTCACCATGGACGGTGTCGCCGCCCGCGCCCGGACCAGCAAACCGGTGCTCTACCGCCGCTGGCCCAACCGCGCCGCGCTGGTCGTCGCCGCCCTCGGCCGCAACGCCCCCGACTACCGGGAGCCGCCCGACACCGGCGAACTGCGGGCCGACCTCGCGCTCTTCCTGCGCAGGCTGCTGCACCGCTTCGACGACCTGCCGCAGGACGCCGTGCACGGCCTCCTGGTCGACCTGATGCGCGACCCCGAACTGCGCGAGCACTTCCGCGGGCTGGTCTCCCAGGGGCCGGTGGGCGGCCTGACGGCGATGCTGCGCCGCGCCGCCGACCGGGGCGAGATCAACCCCGCGCGGCTCACCCCCCGCACCTGCTCCCTCCCGCTCGACCTCCTGCGCGAGGCCGCCCTGCTCGGCGGCGGCGTCCCGCCCGACCACGTCGTCGACGAGATCCTCGACGAGGTCGTCCTGCCGCTGCTCAGGGCGCCCTCCGCGGGCTGACCCGCGAGGCCGGGGTCCTATGCTCGGAGCCGGTCGAACATCCGTACGCGAAAGGGGTCCGCGCATGAGCGGCAGCGTGGTGGCGGTCAGCAGCAGCGCCGAGTACTCGTTCACCAAGCCGAACCGTGACGGCATCGTGCTGCTCACCGGGCTCGGGGTGGAGGGGGACGTGCACGCCGGGGTGACGGTCAAGCACCGTTCGAGGGTCGCCCAGGATCCGGACCAGCCCAACCTGCGCCAGGTCCACCTCATCCACGAGGAGCTCCTCACCGAACTCGGCGAGTCGGGCTTCGCGGTGGCGCCGGGCGCGCTCGGCGAGAACATCACCACCCGGGGCCTCGACCTGCTCGGCCTGCCGGTCGGCGCGGTGCTGCGGATCGGCCCCGAGGCGGTGCTGGAGGTCACCGGCCTGCGCAATCCGTGCCGGCAGATCGACGCCTACCGGCAGGGGCTGTTGAAGCAGGTCGTCGGGCGTGACGAGAGCGGCGCCGTCGTCCGCCGGGCCGGCATCATGACCGTCGTGCGCGCGGGCGGACCGGTCCTTCCCGGCGACGCGATCTCGGTGGAACTGCCGCCCGGCCCGCACCGCCCGCTCGACCGGGTCTGACCGGCTGCCCGGCCCGCATCCCGCCAGGCATACCCCCACCCCGTACACCGAACGCCCCCGACGGCCCTGCCGTCGGGGGCGTTCGGCGGACAGGGCCTAGCCGAGGCGGCCGACCAGGTCGTAGCCGGCCTCGTCCACGGCGGCGGCGACGGCCTCGTCGGCGAGCGGCAGGGTGCTGTCGACGGTGACCTGGCCGGCGGCGAGGTCCACGGCGACGTCGGTGATGCCGTCGATCTTCCGCAGTTCGGCGGTCACCGAGGTGACGCAGTGGCCGCAGGTCATGCCCTTCACCTGGAAGACGGCCCGCCCGGCGGTCCCGGTGGCGGGGGCCTCGGTGGCGCCGGTGCCGCAGGAGCCGCAGCAGGAGGCGGTGGTCTCGGCGGCGGGGGACTCGACGGCGACGGTGGTCTCGGACATGGGGGTGCTCCTGTCATCAGTGCCCGGCGCCGGCCGCGGGTGCGGCCGGCCGCTTCGCCTGGAGAACGTACCATACCCCCCAGGGGTAATTGAGGGCGCCGCCCGCGACGGCTGCGAACGGACTCGACCGATCGTCAACCGATCCTTGTGGCACTCTCGTTGCGCCCTTCCGGCAGGGTGGAAGCGGCCGCCCGCATCCCGGCGGCCGGCGCCGGCAGGCGGCCGATCCCATCACCCGAGGTGACACCCCATGGACCACACCACCCGACCCGGAGCGCGCGGGCCGCGCGGACTGCGCGAGATCCTGGCGGCCGGCGAGCGGACGTACTCCTTCGAGTTCTTCCCGGCCAAGGACGACGCCGGTGAGCGCTCCCTGTGGGCCGCGATCCGGCGGGTGGAGGCGGTCGCGCCGACCTTCGTCTCCGTCACCTACGGCGCCGGCGGCTCCTCGCGCGACCGCACCATCGAGACCACCGAGCGGATCGCCGCCCAGACCACGCTGCGGCCGGTGGCCCACCTGACCGCCGTCGGCCACTCCACCGCCGAGCTCCAGGCCGTCCTGCGCCGCTACGCGGACGTCGGGATCCGCGACGTCCTCGCCCTGCGCGGCGACCCGCCCGGCAACCCGAACGGCGTCTGGCAGCCGCACCCCCGGGGCCTGCGGCACGCCGCCGAACTGGTCGAACTGGTCAAGGGCTGCGGCGCGTTCACGGTCGGGGTGGCGGCCTTCCCGGAGCGCCACCCGCGCTCGGCGGACTGGGCGGACGACATCCGGCACTTCGTCGCCAAGTGCCGGGCGGGCGCCGACTACGCCGTCACCCAGATGTTCTTCGACGTCGAGCACTACCTGCGGCTGCGCGACCGGCTCGCCGAGGCCGGCTGCGACACCCCGGTCATCCCGGAGATCATGCCGGCCACCGACGTCCGCCAGATCGCCCGCTTCGCCGAACTCAGCGGCGCCTCCTTCCCGGCGGGCCTGGCCGCACGGCTGGAGGCGGCCCGCGGCGACCGGCCGGCCGCGCACCGCATCGGCGTCGACCACGCCACCCGGATGGCCGAGCGCCTGCTCCGCGAGGGTGCGCCCGGCCTGCACTTCATCACGCTGAACCGCTCCACCGCGGCCCTGGAGATCCACCGCAACCTCGGGCTGGACCGGCCGGCGTGGCCGGCCCCGCTGGCGGCGGCCTGACGGGGGAGTGCCGCCCCCGGCGAGGTGCGAGGGGTGATACCCGGTACGGGTATATGGTGCTCGGCGCTGGCGAACCCGGGGCACCAGGGAAGGCGGACCCACCATGCACGCGATCCTGCACGCGCTGTCCATCGCCGGATCGATGACCTGGGAGATCACCTGGGCGCTGATCCTCGGCTTCCTGTTCTCCGCCGTCGTCCAGGCCGTCGTCCGCAAGTCCACCGTCGTCCGGCTGCTCGGCGACGACCGCCCCCGCACCCTCGGCGTCGCCGCGCTCCTCGGCGCGGCCTCCTCCTCCTGCTCGTACGCGGCCGTGGCCCTCGCCCGCTCGCTGTTCCGCAAGGGCGCGGACTTCACCGCCGCGATGGCCTTCGAGATCGCCTCGACCAATCTGGTCGTCGAACTCGGCGTCATCCTGGCCCTGTTGCTCGGCTGGCAGTTCACGGCGGCCGAGTTCGTCGGCGGGCCGGTGATGATCCTCGTCCTCGCCCTGCTCTTCCGGCTGCTGCTGCGTGACCGGCTGCTGCGCGAGGCCCGCGCCCAGGCGGAACGCGGCCTGGCCGGCTCGATGGAGGGCCACGCGGCGATGGACATGTCCGTCGCCGGGGAGGGCTCCTTCACCCGGCGGCTGCTGTCCCGGCGGGGCGTCACGGCCGTGTCGCACGTGTTCGTGATGGAGTGGGCGGCCATCCTCAAGGACCTCGTCCTCGGGCTGCTCATCGCCGGTGCCATCGCCGCCTGGGTGCCGGACTCCTTCTGGCAGGCCTTCTTCTTCGCCGACCACCCGCTCGTCGGCCGGCTGTGGGGTCCGCTGGTCGGTCCGGTGGTGGCGATGGCGTCCTTCGTCTGCTCGATCGGCAACGTGCCGCTCGCGGTGGTGCTGTGGAAGGGCGGGATCAGCTTCGGCGGGGTCGTCGCGTTCATCTTCGCGGACCTGCTGATCCTGCCGATCCTCAACATCTACCGGAAGTACTACGGGCGCCGGACGGCCCTGTTCCTGCTCGGCACCTTCTACGTGGCCATGGTGGTGGCCGGCTACACCGTCGAGTTCCTCTTCGGCGCGCTCGGCCTGGTCCCCGACCGGCGCGAGGCCGAGATCCCGATGGCGGGCATCGAGTGGAACTACACCACCTGGCTGAACATCGCCTTCCTGCTCCTCGCCGCCGCCCTGCTCGCCCGCTTCCTGCGCACCGGCGGCCGCGCCATGCTCCGGATGATGGGCGGCGAGCCCGCGGCCGGGGACGGGCACCGGCACGACCAGCGCTGACGCCCGGCAGCGGGTACCTCCCGGGGGTTTCGGGCCGGGCGGATCGCCGGACCGGAAAATACCAGCCGGGGGTATCGGTCCATGCTTGCCTCGGGTACCCCTAGGGGGTATAAAGGAACCCGACGCCGACCGATACCCCCCTAGGGTATGAAGGCCGGGCCGGAGACGCTCAGCGCGTTCCCGGAACGACGACTGTCACGAGGAGCAACGATGACCACCCAGGCACCCGCCTCCACGGAGGTGGAACTCTCGATCGGCGGCATGACCTGCGCCTCGTGCGCGGCCCGGATCGAGAAGAAGCTGAACCGCATGGACGGCGTCTCGGCGAGCGTCAACTACGCCACCGAGAAGGCGAAGGTCGCCTTCCCCGCGGGCGTCGACGTCGCCGACCTGATCGCCACCGTCGAGGCCACCGGCTACAGCGCCGCGCTGCCGAAGCCGCCGGCCGCCGAAGGCCCGGCCGGGCAGGCCGAGCCGGCCGACGAACTCGCCCCGCTGCGCCAGCGGCTGGTCACGGCGGTGGCGCTCGCGGTGCCGGTGATCGCGATGGCGATGGTGCCGGCCCTGCAGTTCGACAACTGGCAGTGGCTGTCGCTGGTGCTGGCCGCTCCGGTGGTCACCTACGCCGCCTGGCCGTTCCACCGCGCCGCCTGGACCAACCTCAAGCACGGCGCCGCGACCATGGACACCCTGGTCTCGCTCGGCACCGGCGCCGCGTTCCTCTGGTCCCTGTGGGCGCTGTTCCTCGGCGACGCCGGAATGCCGGGCATGCGGCACGGCTTCGAGCTGACCATCGCCCGCAGCGACGGCCCGTCGAACATCTACCTGGAGGCGGCGGCCGGCGTCACCGCCTTCATCCTGGCCGGCCGCTACTTCGAGGCCCGCTCCAAGCGCACCGCGGGCGCCGCGCTCCGGGCGCTGCTGGAACTGGGGGCCAAGGACGTCACCGTGCTGCGCGGCGGGGCCGAGGTCCGGATCCCGGTCGGCGGTCTGGCCGTGGGCGACCGGTTCGTGGTGCGGCCCGGCGAGAAGATCGCCACCGACGGCGTGGTGGCCGAGGGGGCCTCGGCGGTGGACGCCTCGATGCTCACCGGCGAGTCCGTACCGGTCGAGGTCTCCGTCGGCGACCAGGTCACCGGCGCCACCGTCAACGCCGGCGGCCGGCTGGTCGTCGAGACCACCCGGATCGGCGCGGACACCCAGCTGTCCCGGATGGCCCGGCTGGTCGAGGACGCCCAGAACGGCAAGGCCGCCGCCCAGCGCCTCGCCGACCGGATCTCCGCCGTCTTCGTCCCGATCGTGATCGTCCTGGCGGTGGCCACCCTCGGCTACTGGCTGGGCACCGGCGAGGGCTGGACCGCCGCCTTCACGGCAGCGGTCGCGGTGCTGATCATCGCCTGCCCGTGCGCCCTGGGCCTGGCCACCCCGACCGCGCTGCTGGTCGGCACCGGCCGCGGCGCCCAGCTGGGCGTCCTGATCAAGGGCCCGGAGGTGCTGGAGTCCACCCGCAAGGTCGACACCATCGTCCTGGACAAGACCGGCACCGTCACCACCGGCCGGATGACCCTGCTCGCCGTGCACACCGCCGAGGGCGTCGGCGAGGCCGAGGCGCTGCGCCTGGCCGGCGCCCTGGAGCACGCCTCCGAGCACCCGATCGCCCGGGCGATCGCCACCGCCGCCGCCGAGGCCGGTGAGCTGCCCGCGGTCGAGGGCTTCGAGAACGTACCGGGCCTGGGCGTCCAGGGCGTGGTCGACGGCCACGCGGTGGTCGCTGGCCGGGAGGCGCTGCTGAACGACTGGTCGCAGTACCTGCCGGAGGGCCTGGCCGCGGCCAAGCGCGCCGCCGAGGCGGCCGGGCGGACCGCGATCGCGGTGGGCTGGGACGGCGAGGCCCGGGCCGTCCTGGAGGTCGCGGACGCGGTCAAGCCGACCAGCGCCGAGGCGATCGCCCGGCTGCGCGGCCTGGGCCTGACCCCCTTGCTGCTGACCGGCGACAACCGGGCGGTCGCCGAGGCCGTCGCCGCCGAGGTCGGCATCGCCCCGGAGCACGTCATCGCCGAGGTCATGCCGCAGGACAAGGTGGAGACCGTCAAGCGGCTCCAGGCCGAGGGCAGGGTCGTGGCGATGGTCGGCGACGGCGTCAACGACGCGGCCGCCCTCGCCCAGGCCGACCTGGGCCTGGCGATGGGCACCGGCACCGACGCCGCGATCGAGGCCGGCGACCTCACCCTGGTCCGCGGCGACCTGCTGGCGGCGGCCGACGCCATCCGGCTCTCCCGCAAGACCCTGGCCACCATCAAGAGCAACCTGTTCTGGGCCTTCGGCTACAACGTCGCCGCCCTGCCGCTGGCCGCGGCCGGGATGCTCAACCCGATGATCGCGGGGGCCGCGATGGCCTTCTCCTCGGTCTTCGTGGTCGGCAACAGCCTGCGGCTGCGCCGCTTCCGCTGAGCCCGTTCGAACGCCGACCGTCCGAACGCCGAACCGCCCACCCTGCTGGACCCGCCCGAGCCGCCGGCGCCCCGGAACCGCACCAGGTTCCGGGGCCCCGGCGCATCCCGGACCCCGGCCTGTCGCCGGACACTCCGCTCAGCCCCGCGAAGCCCCGCTCAGCCCTGCTCGGGCAGCGCCACCGCCTGCCACCGGTACGCCGCGTCCTCCTGCCAGCACTGCAACTCGCCCTCCACCACCGCGGCCAGGCACAGCCGCCAGTCCTCGCCCATCGCGAGCGCGACCCGGGTGGCCGGGCGCAGCGTCGGCCGCCACCAGCGCGGACGCCGGGAGGCGCCGCCGGCCGGCAGCCGCAGCCGGACGCCGCCCGCGCCGGCCAGCGCCACCGTCGGGCCGCCCCGGTGGCCGGCCATCGCGACGCCGAGGGAGGGCTCGCCGTCGCCGATCTCGGGGGCCGTGCCGGCCGTGCCGAGGGTGTGCAGCTGGACGGAGCCGTCCGGGCGCAGCGTCGCGGCCTGCGGGCCGGCGGAGGTGCGGGCCAGCGCCCCGGCGCGCAGGGCGCCGGGCTGCCCCAGCGGGGCGGGGCCCTGGGCCGAGCCCGGTCGCCAGCTCAGCACCCGCTCCCGGTGCTCGACCAGGACCAGCCAGGATCCGGCCCGCTCCTCCAGGGCGGCGAGCACCCGGTCGGCCGGGCAGCCGGGCAGCTCCTGGCCGGTGAGGGTGAGGCCGGGCGCCCAGCGGTAGGAGCGCAGGGCGCCGCCGGCCGCCGTCCAGACCGTCATCTCCCCGGCGGAGTTGACCGCCCCGGCGAGCCCGCTGACGCCGCGCGCGGCCTCCCACCAGCCGGCCGAGGTGCCGACCCAGAGCGTCCCGCCGCGGTCCTCGGCGCAGACCACCAGTTCGCCCTGGCCGCCGGCCCAGCCGGCCAGCAACTCCCTGACCGGGCCGGGCCCCTGGCCGGCCGGCAGGCGCTGCCCGTGGTGTCCGGGGCCGGCCAGTGCGGTGCCGTCGGCGCCGCCGGTGACCAGCAGCGGCCGGCCGGCCCGGTCGGGCAGGACGGCCAGGCCCGCGGTGCGCGCCACCGGCCGGCGGGAGCGCAGGAGTTCGCGGCCGCGGCCCACCCAGGGGCCGAGCGGGGAGGGGCGGCGGTCCGGTTCGCGGGCGAGCGGTTCGCAGGCCCAGCGCGCCAGGTCCTCGCCGTAGCCGGCGGCCAGGAGTTCGGCGCGGGCCTGTTCGGCGGCGAGCCGGTGGTCGAGCCGGCCGTGGTCGGGCAGCAGCAGGGTGCGGGCGAGGGTGCCGACCGCGAACAGGTCCTTGGCGGTGGTGGGGAAGCCGCCGACCTGCTCGGCCTCCGGCGGGACGTGCCCGGGGGTGAACACCGCGACGGTGAGGGTGTGGTCGAGCGGGGCCAGGAAGGTCAGGTCGATCAGCTTGACCTGGTTCTGGGCGTCCACCAGGACGTTGGCGGGGGAGATGTCGCGGTGCACCCAGCGTTTGCGGTGCAGTTCGTCGACGATCCGGCAGAGCCGGGCCAGCACCTCGGCCACCGCCGCCGGGCCGCCGCGCTGGGTGCGGGCCCAGGTGTGCAGCGGCACGCCCTCGACCCAGGGGGAGATCTGGTAGCCGAGCAGCCCGGCGGAGGGCGCGGCGCCGGGCCGGTGCGGGGAGGGGCCGAGCAGGAAGCTGGGCACCACCAGGTCGGTCACGTCCAGGCGGTGGGCGTTGTGCGAGACGTCGTCCCAGCGGCCGAGCCAGCGCCGCACCTCGGAGGGGTCGCGCTCCAGCATGATCTTCGCGGCGACGAGTTCCTTGAGCCCGCTGTGGCCGGTCCGCACCGCCCGCCACACCTCGGCCTCGCCGCCCCGGTGGTGGAATTCCAGGAGCTCGTACTGCTCGGGGTCGAACTCCGGCCCGAACCGGAGCCCGGGCACCCAACGCGACTCGGACACGCATCCCCCGACTGGACCCTGTTGGCCTGTTCGCCCTGACCCGGCCTCGGGCCGGTTCCCGCGCGGTGGTTCTCGCACCGCTTCCGCTGCGTCGCCCAGGATAGTGCTCAATTCTGTTCGTCTGTCCGGTGGAGGGCCTATTCTGATGGGCGCCCGAGCAACATCGAAACAGCGTCAAGTCATGATCACACACCGTGTGTTGATCATCGAGTGGCGTATTTCCAAACGCAGGGGGACAGTGCATGGTGCAGCTCGCGGTGCTGCTGATCGTGGTGGCACTGGCCGGTGCGGCAGCCGTCGTACTGGCCCGCCGCCGACGGAGCCTGGACGCCCAGGCCGTGGCCAAGGCCCTGGCCGCGGCCGCCGAACGGCTCGCCGCCGGCAAGGCCCCGCAGGCCCGTCGCCGCTACGCGCGCCTCGCCCAACGGCTCGCCGCCGGCCCCGAGGAACTGCGCCCGCAACGCGGCCTCGCCCTGCTCGGCCAGGCCGAGGCCACCGTCCCCACCGGCGACCAGCAGGCCACCCTCGCCCTGCACCGCGAGGCCTTCCCGCTGCTCGCCGACCCGGCCCGGCAACTGCCCCGGTGGAGCCTGCACCGCCTCGCCGAGGAGCGGATATCCGCCCCCGAGGGCGACCTCGGGCCGCTGCTCGCCTTCCTCCAGGCCACCGCCGACGGCGCCGAACCCGGTGAGGAGGCCGCAGCCGCCGCCCGTGCCACGGACTGGCTCCAACGGCTCTGCCGCGAGGGCTCCCCCGAGCAGCGCGAGAGCGCCACCACCCGGTCGCTGGCCGCACTGCCCGGCCGGGACTGGCCGGTCCTGGCCCGGGCCGCCCTGCTGCGCGGCACCGACCGCGCCGCCGAGGCCGAGACCCTGCTCGCCGCGGCAGCCCCCGGCGGCAGCGGCGAACTCTGGTTCCGCTGGGGCGCCCAGCTGTTCACCCTGCACCGGGACGAACCCGCCGCCGCCGCCTTCGACGAGGCGCTGCGCCGGGGCCCCGGCGAGCCCTCCCCGTGGGGGCGCGGCCCGGCGCTGCGCACCGAGAGCCTGCTCTTCCGGGGCCTGGCCCGGCAGCGGCTCGGCGCCACCGACGCAGCCTGGTCCGACCTCGCGGCCGCCGCCACCGAGACCCCCGGCGACGCCCGCCCCCGCTACGCCCTCGGCAGGCTCGCCCTGCTGCTCGGCGCCGACGACCAGGCCCGGGACCAGTTCACCGCCGCCCTGACCGTCCAACCCTCTTTCGCCCCGGCCCGGTTCGGCCTCGCCCTGGTGCACGAGCGGGCCGCGCGCCCCGCCGAGGCGGCCGCCGACTACCGCACCGGCCTCGGCCTCGCCCCCGACTGGCGCCCCGCCCGGGTCCGGCTCGGCGCGGCCCTGCTCGCCGCCGGGCAGGCCGCCGAGGCCGCGCCCGTCCTCGGCGCCGAGGCGGACGTCGAACCGGACTCCCGCTGGGCCCGGATCGCCGCCTTCCACCACGGTCTCGCCCTTGCCCGCACCGACGACCCGGCCGGCGCCCTCGCCCGCTGGGAGCCGCTGCACGACGAGGACCTGCGCGAACGGCAGGCCCTGGCCCGCGACCGGCTCGCCCGCACCCGGCTGGCCGACGACCCGGTGGCCGCCCGGGAGCTCTGGCAGCAGGCCGCCGCCGACCACCCGGCCGCCCCCGGCTACCGGGCCGCGCTGCGCGAGGCCGCCCTGCGCGAGGCCGCGCACCTGCTGATCACCGGCCGCGACCGGCCCGAACCCCGCGAGCGGGCCGCCGCCGCCCTCGCCCTCGCCGACACCCTGCCCGGCTCCGTCACCCACCGGCAGGCCCGGCTGCGCGCCGCCCTCGCCCTGGCCGGGGGCTCCACCGAACCGCTGGGCACCCTGCTCGACGCCGCCACCGGGCCGCGCGACCGCTACCACCTGGCCGCCGCCGCCCTGCTGACCGGCCGTCCGGTCCAGACCATCGCCCTGCTCGCCCCGCTCGCCCCCGACCCGGCCGGTGACCCGGCCCTCGCCCGGCTGCGGGCGCTGCTCGCCGAACGGGCCGGCAACTGGGCCGCCGCGCTGGACTGGTACCGCCACTTCCTGACCGCCGGCCAGGCCCCCGAACCGCCGCAGCCCGCGACGGCCGACTGCGCCGTCTGCCCAGCCGCCGCCCCCGCCACCGGCACCTGCGCCGGCTGCGGCCGGGAGGTCTGCGCCGCCCACCTGCACCGCCCCGCCGACGACGCCTCGCCGCGTTGCGTGCGCTGCGTCGGCCCCGCACTGCGCGCCGTCCTGGACTGCGCCCGCCGGGCCGGGGTGCCCGAGCAGGCCGAACCCGTCCTCGCCGCCTGGGCGCAGGCCCTCGGCGACAGCCCCGCCGCCGCGCCCGCACGGCTGGACCTCGCCCTGCTGCGGGCCGAACTCGGCCGACTGGACGAGGCGTTGGCCGACCTGCCGGCGGACGCGGCCGCCGCGCGCGGGGCCGTCCTGATCCGCCGGGCCGGCGCCGCCCTCGACGCCGGGGAGCCCGGACGCGCGGCCGGCGACCTGCGCCAGGCCCTCACCCTCGCCCCGGGCCGGCCGCAGGCCGCCGCCGCGCTCGTCCTGCTCGCCGAGCACGAGGCCCACCAGCACGCCGTCGAGGGCCGCCACCGCGAGGCCTGGGACGGCTACCACGCCCTGCTGCTCAAGGACCCGGCCCACCCCCGGCTGCTGCACGCGCTCGGCCTGGCCGGCTACCGGCTCGCGGTCTCCCTCCAGGCTGGCCCGGAAGCCCCGGAGAGCCCGGACGGCGCCGGGCCGGACGAGCGGATCTGGACCTGGACGCTCGGCTGCCTGGTCGCCGCCCTGCACCAGCCCGACCTGTGGGCGGAGTCCGCCCGGATCACCGGCCGCCCGGCCGAACCGCAGCGGATGTCCACCGCCCGCGGCGCGCTCACCGACCGCCTCCGCGAGGACCTGCGCGCCCTGGACCGGGCCGCCGGCCGCACCGGCGACGAGGTCACCGCCTGGACCCTGCGCCTCGGCATGGAGGCGCACAGCGCCGAAGCCTTCGCCCAGGAGGGCGTCCGGATCGCCCTGCCCGGCCGCCCCGCCCGGCGCCTCGCCCTCGGCCCCGCGCTCGACCGGCTGCTCCGCCAGGAGCCCGAACTCGCAGCCTGGGCAGCCGGGTTCGACGAGGCCGTACGGGCCTGGCGGCAGCCGGAAAACCCCGACGGGCACCCGCTGACCAGGGCCCTCGGCCTGTTCGGCGACCTCGGCCCGCAGCGCTACCTGCTCCTCCAGGGCCGCCAGGCCGCCGCCGTCGGCGCCCTGGACGCGGTGCCCGAGGCCGAACGCGGAACGGGCTGGCGGGACCTGCTCGGCGAGAGCCTGGTCAGCGAGGCCCGCGAGCACCACCGCAACCAGGACTGGCGCGAGGCCCTGGACTGCCTCACCCGCGCCCGGGCCGTGCCCGGCGCCGTCCTGCCCGCCGACGCGCCCGCGATCGCCGCCGAGTCCGGCGTCCGGGCCGCCCGCGCCCTGCTCAAGAGCAGCGACGACGACCAGGCGGGCGCCACCGAACTCCTGGAGAAGGCCCTCGCGCTGGCCCCCGACCACCCCGAGGTGCGCGGCGACCTCGGCGCCACCTACGCCCAGTGGGCCCGCAAGATCAACAACGAGGACAAGGACTACCCCCGCGCCCTGGTCCTGCTGCGCAAGAGCATGGAACTCGCCCCCGGCGACCCGACCGCCGTCCACTTCCTGGAGGCCGCCCTCGGCAACCGGGCCGGCCAGCTCAGCCGCCCCGACGCCCCCGAAGCGGAACTGGAGGAGGCCGCCGACGCGTGGCGGGAGCTGATCGCGCTCAACCCCGACCCGGACCACCGGCTCGGCCTCGCCTTCGTGCTGCGCCACCTCTCCCGCATCGCCGCCTTCGCGGACCACCGCGCCCTCGCCGTCGACCGGATGGCGCAAGCCCTGCGCGCCGACCCGGAATGGGACGGCGACACCGAGGAGGAGGCCCCGCGCCGGGTCGCCGTGATGCTGGCCAACCACATGCTGGACAACCTCCAGGGCAGCCCGTTCACCACCCAGGCCGCCATGCTCCAGAAGGCCCGGTCCTACGACGACTCGGACGAGATCCGCCGCCTGATGGTCAGCGTCTGGCGCGGCGAGGCCATCGGCCACTACGAGGCCCACCGCTACCGCGACGCGATCCGGCTGCTGGAGGAGGCGCTCGCGCTCTCCCGCACCCCGGAGGACGTCGCCAAGCTGCACGTCGAACTCAGCGTCGTCTACAGCTCCTACGCCGTCAGCCGGGCCAACCTGCGCCAGTTCCGGGAGGCCCGCTCGCTGATCGGCAAGGCCGTCGAGTACAACCCGGACGACCGCGACCTGCGCGCCCTGCAACGGAGGATCGGCGCGCTGCGCTGACGGCAACCGCGGCGCCGCCGTCGTCGTCGTAGCCCATGCACCCGTTCCTGATCCGCAGTCGCAGCCAATCCCTGAGCCACAACCGACCCCTGAGCCCCCGTCAGCCGTGAGGAGAGAAGCCGCCCGCCATGCCACTGCACGAACCGTCGCCGTACGAGGTCCTGGGCGTTGCGCTCACGGCCGGCGTGCGCGAGATCAACCTCGCCGTCGGCCCGGCGATGAAGGCCGGCCGCTACAGCCGCCAGCAGATCCAGGACGCCGCCGCCCTGCTGCGCAACCCCGACCGGCGGCTGGAGCTGGACCTCCAGCGGCCCCTGCCGCCGGAGCCGGTCGACCAGGCCGCCGAACTGTTGGCGCCCGCCCTCGCCGAACCGCTGCTGGTCGTCGAACGCCCGCCGCTGCCGCCCGCCGCCGCCCTCCTGGTGCTGCACCGGGCCGAGGCGGCGGCCGACTTCGCCGAACCCGCCCCCGGCGGCGCCGACCCCGAACCGCCCGTCCCCGCCCGCTACGCGGCCGACCTGTCCGTGCTGCCGCAGATCGAGGTACCCGAATGACCGACACGCCGACCGCTCCCGCGCCCGCCGGACACCGGCCGCTGGACGTCCCGCAGCGCGCCCTGGAGGTCGACCTCGACCAGGCGTTCAGCCAACTGCTGTACCGGGCCTCCCTCCTGCAGCGCCTGCGGGCCGAGGAGGCGCAGACCGCCCGAGCCACCCAGCGGGACCTGCTGGGCATCCTGGTCGAGGTGGACGACGCCCTCGCCGCGCTCGGCCTGGACCGGGAGCTGGTGCTGCTCGGGCGCGGCACCGGGATCGAGGCCACCCGCCGGCGGCTGCTCGGCCGCCTCGCCAAGGCCGGGGTGCGCCCGATGCGGCTGGAGGGGCTGGCGGCGGACCCGGCGCTGACCGAGATCGTCGGCACCGAGCCGCGTCCCGGAGTGGCGCCGGAGACGGTCGTCCGGACGGTGGTCACCGGGTTCTTCTGGGAGGAGGAGGTGCTGCGCCGCGCCCAGGTCGTCGTCGCCGCGGTGCCCGAGCCCGCCCCGGTGGGGGAGCCGGTCCTCGCGGAGGACGTCGAGCGGGCCCTGGAGCCCGCACCGGAGCAGGCCGAGGCCGAGGAGGCCGGGCCCACCGAGGATCCCGCACCGGCGGATCCCGAACCTGCGGACCCCGGGCCCACGGAAGCCGAGGGTGCGGACACCGAGCTGGAGGACGGCGGCACCGAACCCGCCGTCGCGCCGGTGAACCCCGCCGCCCGGGCCACGGCGGCCCCGCCCCGGGCCCGCCGGAAGGGAACGGCCGCGGGCGGCCGGCGCAAGCGGAAGAAGTAGCCAGGACCACGAGGGGCAAGAGGGGAACGACATGTACCGCACACTCGGCATCGACCTGGGCACCACCAACTCGGTGGTGGCCCACCTGCGCCGGGGCGAGCCGGAGATCATCTTCAACCGGCAGAACCAGGAGGCCACGCCCTCCGTGGTCGGCAGCGGCCGCAAGGGCGAACTGCTGGTCGGCTCCACGGCGCGCAGCCGGGTCGCCATCGACGGCGCCAACGTGATCCGCTCGGTCAAGCGCTTCATGGGCCGCAAGTTCAAGGACCCGCAGGTCCAGGCCGCCCTCAAGGAGGTCGACTACAAGGTCACGGCAGGCACCGACGGCGACGTCAACGTCTGGTTCAACGGCCGCTCCTACACCCCGATCGAGATCTCCGCGATCATCCTGCACCGCCTCAAGGAGGACGCCGAGCAGCGCTTCGGCGAGCCCTTCCACCGGGCCGTCATCACTGTCCCCGCGTACTTCGGCGAACGGCAGGTCGCCGCCACCCAGGAGGCGGGCCGGATGGCCGGCCTGCACGTGCTGCGGATCATCAACGAGCCGACCGCCGCCGCGCTCGCCTACGGGATCACCTCCGAGGCCGGCGACGAGGGCCGGACCGTCCTGGTCTACGACCTCGGCGGCGGCACCTTCGACATCTCCATCCTGCTGCTGGTCCCCGGCTCGGTCTCGGTGCTCGGCATCGAGGGCGACAACCTGCTCGGCGGCGACGACTTCGACCGGGCCATCACCACCGCACTGCTGGAGGACATCCGCGAGGAGTACGGCGCGGACTACCAGCCCGACCTGCGGGACCGCCCCAAGATCGCCTCCACGGCCGAGACCATCAAGATCGAGCTCTCCCACCAGGAGGCCTCCGAGGTGATCCTGCCCGGCCTCGGCGCCGGCCAGCTGGTGCTGGAGACGGAATTCGAACGGGCCCGCTTCGAGGAGCTGATCGAGGCCCAGATCGAACGCACCATCGAGCTGACCCACAAGGCCATCATGCAGGCCAACCTCACCGTCGGGGACATCGACGAGGTGGTGCTGGTCGGCGGCTCCACCGCGATCCCGCTGGTGGCCCGGCGGCTCGGCGAGGTCTTCGGGCCGCGCCGGATCCGGCGCGGCGTCAACCCGATGCAGTGCGTGGCGCTCGGCGCGGCCGTGCAGTCCGCGCTGGTCGGCGAGGTGGAGTGCCCCGAGTGCCGGGCCCCCGGCGACCTCTCCGCCTCCAACTGCGCCAACTGCGCCACCACGCTGCTCGGCGGGCCCCGGGTCTCCTGCACCGGCTGCCACCTCCCGGTCGACGCCGAGGCCGGAGCCTGCCCCAAGTGCGGCCAGGAGCTGGGCGGTTCGGCCGCCGGCGCGGCCATCCCGGCGCAGTCCCAGGCGGCCACCGCCGTACGCAGCGACAACTGCCCGCGCTGCGGCACACCCGCCGCCCCCGGCGTCACCGCCTGCGAACTGTGCGGCGAGGCACTCAACTCCGCCGCACCCGGGCAGACCAGGGTCGCCTCGACCGCCGCCGAGGACGTCGGCCTGCGCTGCGCGGCCTGCGGCGTGGTCAACCCGCCCGGCAGCGAGGCCTGCCAGGGCTGCGGCGAGCTGATGCAGGTCACCAACCCGTTCGACATCACCCCGAAGAACCTCGGCATCGAGCTCAACGACGGCCGACTGGCCGTCATCATCCCCAAGAACACCAGCTACCCGACCAGTTCGCCGGTCAGCCGCGAGTTCGTGGTCTCCGGCAGCGGCCGCCAGCGGCTGGAGATCGCGGTCTACGAGGGCGAGCACGAGATCGCCCAGCAGAACGAGCTGATCGGCCACCTGACCCTGCGGCTGCCCGCCGGGCTCGGCGGCCGCACCCCGGTGGAGGTGTCCTTCGGTCTCGACCGGGACCGCACCATCACCCTGTCGGTGCGGATCCAGGGCGGCGGCGAGAAGACCGTCAAGCTGGAGCGCGTCACCCTGGACCCCGAGCTCAAGGTCCAGGTCGAGGAGCAGCAGCGGCAGATCGAGACCTTCACCGACCGCTGGGGCGGCGAGCTCACCGAGGCCGAGATGCGCGAGGCGCAGCGCCTCATGGACAGCCTGGACGACCTGGCCGCCGGCCAGACCCGCGGCCAGTCGGTGGACGAGGCGCTGGAGCGGGCCCAGCGCCAGCTGAAGGCCCAGCGCTGGGTGCGCGGCTCGGAGGCGTACCTCAGCCTGTTCATCTACTACTGCGAGAAGCACCTCGACCCGAGCGACCTCGACCGGCTGCGGTCGGTGGCCGCCGACCTGCGGCTGCGCCGCGAGGCGGCCGACTGGGAGGGCGCCATGCGCGCCGCCCAGCGGGCCGACGAGCTGTGCGACTCGCTCGGGCACACCTTCCGGATGCTCACCATGTGCAACGTCTACGTCAACCAGAACATGGTCTCGCCGGCGCTGGCCCAGCGGATCATGGCCGAGCTGCGCGGGCTGGACGAGGCGGTGGAGTCGGCCAACATGGAGGCCGCCAACCAGCACAGCTCGGCGCTGCTGGCGCTGTACGCGCAGGCGCAGCGGGAGCTGGGCAGCGAGCCGCTCGCGGAGTCGCTCGGCCCGGTCCGCCCGGAGGAGGCCGGTCCGCGATGAACTCCAACGTGACTCCGTCCGAGGTACCTCCGTCCGAGGTGTACCGGTCCGAGCTGTCCCCGGCCGACGTGCACCCGATCGGCGGGCGGGCTGCCGACGTTCCGCCGATCGAGGTGCTCTGCCCGCAGTGCGCCGTCCCGGCGGACCCGCAGGGCCTGCGCTGTCCGTCCTGCCGGGAGGATCTCGGCGTGCTGTTCCGGCTGCGTTACGCCGCTCGGATCGACTACAACCGGGCGCTGGCGGCGCTGGCGGCCGGCGACGGGGCGTTCGCGCTCGGACTGCTGCACCGCGCGGTGGCGGCCGAACCGGGGCTCGAACCGGCCCGGGACCTGCTGGAATGGGTGAGCGCGTCCGGGTGCGCGGGGCCGGAGCCGGGGGAGCGGGAGGACGACACGCCCTCTGAGTGACCAATTCGGCCGTTCCCGGCCTGCCATCGAGTTCGATCGGTGCGAGTGTGTTCGTCACATGGATGTTCGCTGCCCTCACAAGGAGTGACGCAATGCGTATTCGTACCACCCTCGCCGCCACCGCACTCGCCGCCGTGGCCGTCCTGGCCGGTGCCGGCACCGCCGCCGCGGGCGACGCCACCGCGAACGGTGTCGCGTTCGGTTCCCCCGGTGTGCTCTCCGGCAACCAGATCCAGATCCCGATCAACCTCGAGGCCAACGTCTGCGGCAACTCGATCGGCATCATCAGCATCCTCAACCCGGCCTTCGGCAACACCTGCGTCAACGGCTGACCCGACTGCTGGGGCCGTCCGTCGCACCCGACGGGCGGCCCCAGCATCGTGTCCGCACCCCCGTTCGGGGGTGGCGGCGCGGGGCACGCGGTGGAGACCATGGGGTCCGACCCGCACGCGCCCACCCAGGAGCCAGAACGTGCCGACCACGCCGACCCCGCGCAGCTACGCCTCCGGCACCTCGGACGTGCCGCTGCTCGGCGACACCATCGGGGAGAACCTCGACCGCGCGGTGCGCGCCTTCCCCGAACGGGACGCCCTGATCGACCGGGCCACCGCCCGCCGCTGGACGTACGCCGAACTCGCCGCCGACGTCGACGCGTTGGCCCTGGGCCTGCTCGACCTCGGCATCGCCAAGGGCGACCGGGTCGGCATCTGGGCGCCCAACTGCGCCGAGTGGACGCTCACCCAGTACGCCACCGCCAAGCTCGGCGCGATCCTGGTCACCGTCAACCCGGCCTACCGCTCGCACGAGTTGGCGTACGTGCTGAACCAGGCCGGGATCCGCCTGCTGGTCGCGGCCGAGCGCTTCAAGGCCTCCGACTACGCCGGAATGATCGAGGAAGCGCGGCCCCGGTGCCCCGAGTTGGAGAGCAGGGTGCTGATCGGCGGCCCCGACTGGGACGCCCTGCTCGCCGCCGGGCGCCGCGCCGACCCCGGCCTTCTCGCGCAGCGGCAGCGGGAGTTGGCGCCGGACGACCCGATCAACATCCAGTACACCTCCGGGACCACCGGCTCCCCCAAGGGCGCGACCCTGTCGCACCACAACATCCTCAACAACGGCTACTTCGTCGGCGAACTGCTCAACTACACCGAGCAGGACCGGATCTGCGTCCCGGTGCCGTTCTACCACTGCTTCGGCATGGTGATGGCGAACCTCGCGGCCATCTCCCACGGCGCCTGCACGGTGATCCCCGCACCCTCCTTCGACCCGGGCGCCACCCTGGCCGCCGTCGCCGCCGAGCGCTGCACCTCGCTGTACGGGGTGCCCACCATGTTCATCGCCGAACTCGCCGACCCGGACTTCGCGCGCCACGACCTCACCAGCCTGCGCACCGGCATCATGGCGGGCTCCCCCTGCCCGGCCGAGGTGATGAAGGACGTCATCGGCCGGATGGGCATGGCCGAGGTCGCCATCTGCTACGGCATGACCGAGACCTCGCCCGTCTCCACCCAGACCCGCGCCGACGACACGGTCGACCGCCGGGTCTCCACCGTCGGCCGGGTCGGCCCGCACCTGGAGGTCAAGGTCGTCGACCCGGCCACCGGCCGGACCGTCCCGCGCGGCGAGCCCGGTGAACTCTGCACCCGCGGCTACTCCGTCATGCTCGGTTACTGGGGCGAGCCCGAGCGCACCGCCGAGGCCGTCGACGCCGCCCGCTGGATGCACACCGGCGACCTCGCCGTCATGGACCAGGACGGCTACCTCGCCATCACCGGCCGGATCAAGGACATGGTGATCCGCGGCGGCGAGAACCTGTACCCGCGCGAGATCGAGGAGTTCCTGTACACCCACCCCGACGTCCTCGACGTCCAGGTCGTCGGCGTGCCCGACGCCAGGTACGGCGAGGAGCTGATGGCGTGGATCCGCATGCGCGCGGGCGCCGAGCCGCTCACCGCCGACACCGTCCGCACCTACTGCGCCGGCCGGCTCGCCCACGTCAAGATCCCGCGGTACGTGCACGTGGTCGAGGAGTTCCCGATGACCGTCACCGGGAAGGTCCGCAAGGTCGAGATGCGCGCGGAGGCCGTGCGCCTGCTCGGCCTCTGACCCGACCCGCAACCGGTCGACGGGCCGCCGCCCCACCGCCGCCCGGTCCGAGCCCGCCCGCACACGCCGAACGGCCCCGGGCCGGCGGTTCTTCCGCCGGCCCGGGGCCGTTCGTCCTGCGGCTGCTTCTCCTGCGGTTACCGGGCGCCCCAGGCCTGGTCGGTGGGGACGACCTCGCGGCCGAGCGGCATGAGGGAGATCGGGATCATCTTGAGGTTCGCCCAGCCGAACGGGATGCCGATGATCGACAGGAACAGCGGGATGCTGGTCACCAGGTGCGCGATCGCCAGCCACCAGCCCGCGAAGATCAGCCAGATGACGTTCCCGACGCAGGACGCCGCCCCGGCACCCGGCTTCTCCACGGTCGTCCGTCCGAACGGCCAGAGGATGAACCCGGCGATCCGGAAGGACGCGACGCCGAACGGGATGGTCACGATCAGCACGCAGCAGATGATTCCGGCGACGGTATAGGCAATAGCCATCCAGATACCGCAGAAGATCAGCCAAATGACATTGAGGACGAACTCGATCACCTTCATGGCCGACACCTTCTCACGGCTGCTGCTCGGGGTTCCACGATCCAGCCATGCCCGCCCCCGGGCGCGTCTACGCCCTTAGGGGACGTTCCTCGGGGTTTGTTCCGGGGTCGGCGCGGGCGGACGTGCCGGGGCCGCACCCTCCGGAGGGTGCGGCCCCGGTGTGGCGGCTCGGATCAGGCCGGCGGGGTGCCGTCGGGCCAGACGCAGGGGGAGCTGACGGTCAGCTTGAGAAGGCGGCTCGAGTCCGTGGCGCCGTCCAGGACGGCGAGGAAGTTGTCCTTGGGGTTCTTCAGCTTCACCCAGCCGGGATGGAAGCCGGGCGGGTCCTCGACCGGCTGAAAGCCTTGTCCCGTCAGGTAGACGCGGAAGGCGTCCGCGACCTCCGTCCTGCCGGACAGGGGGAGATCCTCGAAGTCGTATCCCCGATGGGTCTGCTTCCTGCCGTGCGGGCCGATGTCGTTGGCGTCGCATTCCATGTCGAAGAAATCGCCCGAGCTCGCCGTCGGCTTGACCGGCAGCTTGGCCAGGGTGTCGGCGAGATAGGTGTCGATCTGCTTCTTGGCCTGGTCGAGTGTGATCGTGGACTTCGACCGCTCGTTCAAGGTCTGCACGCCGCAGGCGTTCAGGGCCAGTACGGCGACCGCCAGTACGGCGGTGGCGGTGACCCGTTTGATCAGCGGGGTGTGCTCGGTGGTGCTCATGAGGCCCGCTTTCCGGCGATGATCTCCCCCATGGAGGTCAGGGTGGGCGAATTCTCGTTCCAGTAGTCCGAGTGCCCCGCCTTGGGGTCGGTGGGCAGGATCTGCGCGCCGAACTGGGGGACGGTGGTCTGTCGGCCGTGGATCAGGTGGTGGTCACCGTCGCCCAGGCCCCACGAGCCGGCGACGTTGTCGACGATGTTGTCCGTCATCCCGCCGGGGTCGGTGGCGGCGGCCCAGCCGATCGCGTCGGCCGGGCTCTGCGCCACGTACACGCGGGACGGGTCGATGTTCAGGTCCTTGGCGTTTTCGACGCCGCAGCCGGGGCTGGCGATGAGGACGACGTTGTCGACGGGAAGGCCCTTGTCGCGCATGGCGTAGCCCACGGTCGTGGTGCCGTAGCTGTGGGCGAGGATGGTGTTGTTCGACAGCTTCCCCTCGTGCGTGGCGTGGAGTCCCGTCTCGAAGGTGTGCAGCTTGTCCTCCGCGTTCTTCGCGTACTTGTCGTCCGCGGCCTCGGGGATGATCGTCTGCGGCGCGTCGTAGCCGACCCAGGTGATCGACGAGGTGGTCTTCGAGTTCTTGTCGGCGGTGTTGGCCGACTGGACCATCAGATCGGAGCGGTTGATGTCACTGCCGATGCTGCCGAGCCGGGCGCCGGTGCCGGGTACGTACGTGGAGACGTTGTCGGCGGTGTCGGGGTTGTTGGCCGCGATGATCGCGTGGCCCTTGCCGTTGGTGTCGAAGCCCAGCAGGAAGGTGGGCGGGTGTTCGGCGTTGACCGGGGTGTTCAGCCGGTTCTCGATGGCCGTCACGCCCTTCAGCTTGTCTTCGAGGTCGTCGCGCTTCTGCTTCCACTCCGTGTAGTCGGGGTTCTGGACGGGCCCGCCGTTGGTCTCGGCGACGGACAGGTAGTGCTTCGGCTCCGGGCCGAGGCTGTCGAGCTGGTGTTGGAGGTCCTGTTTGCCGCGCTGGAGGTTGATCCGGTTGGCCTGGTCCCGGGCGAGCGCGGGGACGCCGTCGAGGGCGCCGATTTGATCGGGGTGGTTGAGGATCATCCGGTGCTGCTGCTCGTCGGTCAGGCCGTTCCACCAGCCCTTGACGCTGTTCGGGTCGGTGCCGGCGGCGGGGACCTGTTCGAGCGCGTTCGCGGCGGCCAGGTCGGTCTTCGCCGTGGCGGCGTCGAGCCCGGTGCCGTCGCTCGCGTTGCCGGCCAGGTGGGCGAGCCGGGCGCTGATCGTCTGGTCCGCGTGGGCGGCTTCGGTGAGCGCGGCCGTGATCCGGCTGCTGATCTGCTGGGCCTGCGACTCGGCGTCGGTGCCGGCGAAGGCGGCGGATCCGGGGTCGTTGTCCCAGGTGATCCCGCCGTCGGCGGCGACGGTCAGCTTGTGGGTCTTGGCGTCGTCGAGGGCGTTGATCAGGTGCGCCTGGGCGGCGGCGAAGCCCTCGGCCGCGTCGTGCAAGGCCCTGCTGACGAGGCCGATCTCCTGTTGGGCGGCCTGGAGTTCGTTCTCCAGGAGCTGGATCCGGGCCTGGGCGTGACCGGCGGCGTTCCCGGTCCACTGCGAGTGGTTCAGCCGGTCGACGACCTCGTGCTGCCAGTTCTCCACGTGCTGGCCGAAGGCGGTGGCCAGGGTGTCGAAGGCGGTCTTCGCGGTGGTGAGGTTGATGAGGTCGGCGTCGTGGAGGGTCTTGATGTCCATCGCCTACTCGGCCGCCTTCGCGCCGGCGGGCTTCACGGGGCCCGGGACGAAGGTCGTGCTGAAGGGGTCCGGTTCGTCGGGGACCGGTGCGGCCGGGTTCCGCATGCTCCCGTGGATGTCCTTCTCGACCTGGCGGTAGTAGGCGGCCGACGTGGCGAGCTTGGTGCCGACGTCGCCCATGTCGCCGCCGAGCTTGTCCAGCAGCGTCTTCCAGTTCGTGCCGCAGTTCTGGATGGCGGCGGCGGTGAGCCAGCCCTTCAGGCCCCCGGCGGCCTGGTTGCACGGATCGGTGATCTTCGAGGTCTCGCCCGGTATGAGACCGCCGATGTGCTGAGCGCTCTGTCCGCAGCCGTCCAGTTCGGCTGGGTTGACCTTGAACTCCAAGGCCAGATCAGGACCTGCCATGTCTTTCCCCCGCTGATGAGCTCCCGGGCCGGCGCGCCGCCCGGGTCCGTGTCGACAAACTGCTGACGGATGCTAACGGATCGATCTTCCGGCGGTGGGGAGGGCATGGGCCGGGCGACCCGCCCCGGCTCGGCCGGTGGGCGCGGCTCGGGATACCCTGCGGGGGTAACTGGTGGCGAGGTCGGTCGGGAGGTGGACGATGGCGGAGCCGCGTCCGACCGTCCCCCGGGCCCTGCGCCTGCTGCTCCTCGCGGCGCTCCTGCTCGGCATCGTGACGATGCACACGCTCGGCCATCCGGCCGCCGGCGGGCACGGGGTGGAGCACGGGACGGACCACGGGCCGACGCGGCACGCCGTGAGCGCCGGTCACCCGGCGGGCGCCGGGGAGACGGTGCACACCGCGGCGGCCGACGGCATGGATCCGATGACGGTGTGTCTGGCCGTGCTCGCCGGCTGGACGTTGCTGCTCCTCGCCGCCGGCCCCCTGCTGCGGCACGGCGGTGACGCCGCCGCCGAGGTGAGGGCCCGGCTGCTGCGGGCCGTTCGCGCGTTGCCGCCGCCCGGAGGCGGGCGGATCCTCCTCGCCCGGTTGTCGGTGCTGCGTCAGTAGGCGTACGCCGGCCGCCCCGGGTCCGCGCTCCGGCGCGGGCGGGACGGCCGTCGCGACGTCCTGCTCACCCACACCCACCGCACGAGGTGCACTCCGTCATGCGCACACCCACCCGTCGTACCGTGCTCGGCGCGGCGCTCGCCGCCGCCGGCACCGGTCTGCTCGCCGCCTGTTCCGCCGATCCGATGAAGGGCATGGACCATGGGGGCGCCGCCCCCACCACCCCGGGCGGCTTCGTTGCCCCCGGCGGCCCCGAGGTCGCCGCCGCCGAGGCGCGGCGCGGGCCCGGGCCGGAGCGCAAGGTCGCGCTCACCGCCACCGAGACGACGCTCGACCTGGGCGGACGCACCGTCCGCAGCTGGGCGTACGGCGACCGCCTGCCCGGCCGGGCGGTGCGCGCCACGGTCGGCGAGACGCTCGCCGTCAGTCTCGCCAACCACCTTCCGCAGCCCACCTCGTTGCACTGGCACGGCCTCGCGCTGCGCAACGACATGGACGGCGTACCCGGGCTCACCCAGGACGCGGTGCGGGCGGGCGCCGGCTTCGAGTACCGCTTCGCGCTCGCCCACCCGGGGACGTACTGGTTCCACCCGCACTCCGGCGTCCAGCAGGACCGCGGCCTGTACGCGCCGCTGATCGTCGAGGACCCGAGGGAGCCGCTGCGCTACGACCAGGAGTGGGTCGTCGTCCTGGACGACTGGGTGGACGGGGTCGACGGCAGCACCCCGGACGCCGTGCTCGCCGAACTCGCCCGGGGCATGGGCGGGATGGACCGCGCGGGGATGGACCACCCGGCGATGGGCGGCCACGACATGGCAGCCATGGGCGGCACTCCAACCGGCGCCCCGAGCACCGCCCCGCCCGCCGCCGGCCCGTCCCGGATGCTGATGGGTGCCCGCAGCGCGCTGCTCGGCGGCGACGCGGGCGACGTCGGCCACCCGTTCCACCTGGTCAACGGCCGGCTCGCCGGCGCGCCCGAGACCTTCACCGCCAAGCCCGGCGACCGGGTCCGGATCCGGCTGATCAACACGGGCGGCGACACCGCCTACCGGGTCGCGCTGGGCGGCCACGAGTTGACCGTCACCCACACCGACGGCTTCCCGGTCGAGCCGGCCACCACCCAGGCGCTGCTGCTCGGCATGGGCGAGCGCTACGACGTGCTGGTGACCGTCCAGGACGGCGTTTTCCCGCTGACCGCGCTCGCCGAGGGCAAGAACGCCGCCGCACTCGCCCTGCTGCGCACCGGCGGCGGCGCCGCGCCGGACGCCTCGGTGCGCCCGGCGGAGCTGGACGGCAGGCTGCTCGGCGCGGCACAGCTCAAGGCCGACCCGAGCGTGCGACTGCCCGCCAGGGCGCCGGACCGGACGGTGCGGCTGGAGCTCACCGGCGGCATGGCGAAGGCCGACTGGGCGTTCAACGGCCGCCGGTACGACCCGGCGCAGCGTTACCCGGTGGCGGCGGGGGAGCGGGTGCGGCTGGAGTTCCGCAACACCACGAGCATGTGGCACCCCGTCCACCTGCACGGCCATACCTTCGCGCTGCCCGGTGACGGGCCCCGCAAGGACACCGCGATCGTGCTGCCGGGCGCGACGCTCGCCGTCGACTTCGACGCCGACAATCCGGGCCTGTGGATGGTGCACTGCCACAACGTCTACCACGCGGAGACGGGCATGATGACCGTCCTCGGTTACCGGGCCTGACCTTCGCGGCACGCGGCGTCGGGGCGGGGGAGCGGCCCTGCCCCGACGCCGCGTGCCGCCGGTCGGAGCCCCGTCGCGGGCGCACTGTCACCGGCCGCACCACCCGCCGCGACCTGCGGAGCAATGACGCTTTCTTAACGCGGGGCGATGACGCGTCCTTAACGCCGGTCGCATAGCCTGTCGCACTGCCGTCGCCCGACGGCGCTTTTACGGGGTCTTTAACAAGAGGTGCAAGGTGGTTTCGTCGGGTTCGACGGAGGCGGCGACGGCGGAACCGTCGTCGGCGCGAATACGGTTGCGGGGCTGGCTGCTGGAGGGCGTGTCGGCGGACAAGCCGGCCACCGGGCAGGCCGGTCAGGACGGTTCGCAGGGCGGCGCGCAGGCGGGGGACTCCGGCGCGCACAAGGGCCGGCGCTGGTGGCGGGTGATGTGCCTGACCGGCCTGGACTACTTCTCCACGCTCGGCTACCAGCCGGGCATCGCCGCCCTGGCGGCGGGCGTGCTGTCGCCGATCGCGACGATCGTGCTGGTGGTCGTCACCCTGCTGGGCGCGCTGCCGGTCTACCGGCGGGTCGCGCAGGAGAGCCCGCGGGGTGAGGGCTCGATCGCCATGCTGGAGCGGCTGTTGTCGTTCTGGAAGGGCAAACTGTTCGTCCTGGCGCTGCTCGGTTTCGCGGCGACGGACTTCCTCATCACGATCACCCTGTCGGCCGCCGACGCGAGCGCGCACCTGGTGGAGAACCCGCACCTGACCAGCGTCCTCGGCGGCAAGCAGGTGCTGATCACGCTGATCCTGGTCGCGCTGCTCGGCGCGGTGTTCCTGAAGGGCTTCAGCGAGGCGATCGGCCTGGCGGTGGCCCTGGTCGGGGTCTACCTGGCGCTGAACGTGGTCGTGGTGGCCGTCGGCATCTGGAAGATCATCGAGGCGCCGCACGTGGTCACGGACTGGACCAGTGCGCTGACCGCCCAGCACGGCAACCCGGTGATCATGGTGGGCGTGGCGCTGGTGGTCTTCCCGAAGCTGGCGCTCGGCCTGTCCGGCTTCGAGACCGGCGTCGCCGTGATGCCGCACATCGAGGGCGACCCGGACGACACCGAGGAGAAGCCCACCGGCCGGATCCGCGGCACCCGCAAGCTGCTCACCACGGCCGCCGTGATCATGAGCTGCTTCCTGATCACCACCAGCTTCATCACCACCCTGCTGATCCCGGCCGACCAGTTCAAGCCCGGCGGCGACGCGAACGGCCGCGCCCTCGCCTACCTGGCCCACGAGTACCTGGGCGGCACCTTCGGCAGCGTCTACGACCTGTCCACCATCGCCATCCTCTGGTTCGCCGGCGCCTCCGCCATGGCGGGCATGCTCAACCTGCTGCCGCGTTACCTGCCCCGCTACGGCATGGCCCCGCACTGGGCGCGTGCGGTGCGGCCGATGGTGATCGTGCTGACCCTGATCGGCTTCCTGGTCACCTGGCTGTTCGACGCCGACGTGGACGCCCAGGGCGGCGCGTACGCGACCGGCGTGCTGGTGCTGATCAGTTCGGCGGCCATCGCCGTCACCATCGCCGCGTACAAGGCGAAGCAGCGGGGCTGGACCACCGCCTTCGCGATCATCGCGGCGATCTTCCTGTACACCACCGTGCTGAACTGCCTGGAGCGGCCGGACGGTCTGAAGATCGGCGCCTGCTTCATCGCCGGCATCATCCTGGTCTCGCTGCTCTCCCGGCTGCGCCGCGCCTTCGAGTTGCGCGTCACCGACGTGGTACTGGACGACGTGGCGGAACGTTTCGTCAGGGACTACGCGCACCGCCCGCTGCGGCTGATCGCCAACGAGCCGACCCGCCGCGACGTCGCCGAGTACCGCGACAAGATCCGCCAGATCCGCGCCGACAACGACATCCCCGGTGAGGACGACCTGGTCTTCGTCGAGGTGACCGTCCGGGACGCCTCCGACTTCGAGACCGAGCTGACCGTGCGCGGCGAGGTGCTGCACGGCCGCTACCGGGTGCTGACACTGGAGAGCTCCAGCATCCCGAACGCGATCGCCGCGCTGGCCCTCACCATCCGGGACCGCACCGGGCAGCAGCCGCACCTCTACTTCGAGTGGACCGAGGGCAACCCCTTCGCCCAGTTCCTGCGGTTCTTCCTGTTCGGCCAGGGCGAGGTGGCCCCGGTCACCCGCGAGGTGCTGCGCGAGGCCGAACCCGACCGCAGCCGCCGCCCGCGCGTCCACGTCGGCTGACGCTCCGCCGCACGACGTCGTCGGCCCGCCCGGTGGGGTGCGGGGAGCTCGGGCGGGCACACGTCGGACCTCCAGTCGCTCTGCCGCTGAGCGGGGTGGCGGGC